>NZ_JBIAFE010000022.1:83091-141922 GCF_042869115.1 Micromonospora sp. NPDC007230
GAGGGCTTCAGCGGGTGAGGAGGGCGACGGTGATGCCGGGGCGGGGCCAGACCTGTTGCACGGTGAAACCGTCGCGCAACGCCCCTCCCTTGGAGCCCGGCACCGCGGCCACCGGATCGGTCCGCCGCCCGGACACCACCAGCCAGAGCCGCTCCACCCCGGTCAGGCACTCCGCCGGCCGGTCGCACTCGCTGGCCCAGAGGTCCGCGCGCTGCCGCTGGTCGCGGACCACCAGCACGTCGCGGGGCCGCCGTGCCCCCAGGTGGTACGCCATGCCCAGGTCGAGGAAGAGCCAACTCTCCCGGGGCGAGTAGACGATCGCGTCGCCCGGCTGCTGGTGCTCGGCGATGATCCGGGCCGCGCCCCGGTAGTCGACGGGTGCGGTGCGCGGCCACTCGTGCGTACGGCGCAGCGCCGCCTGGTCGGGCAGGCCGAGTACCCCGGCCAGGGCCACCACGGCGAGCGCCGGCGGCAGCCGTATTCCGGCCAACGCCGCCCCGGCCAGCAGGCAGGCGAACGGCACGGTGAAGACGAGATAGCGGGTCACCCAGAGCGGCACGAGCGTCCCGGCGGCGAAGAGCAGCAGTACGGGCAGCAGGACGGCGGCGCCGGGGAGCAGCGCCCGGCGGCCGAGCCGCCCCGCGCCGAGCGCGGCGAGGCCGACCAGCAGCCCTCCCACCACCCCGCTCTGCGCCAACCCACTGGGCAGCGCTGTCAGGTCGGCGGGGCGGGCCAGGTGCACCCAGTCGAGCTGTCGGGACCGCTGCCCGCCGGCGATCAGCACCAGCGGGGTGACCAGCAGTGCCGCCGGCAGCAACGCGACCACCCACCACCCCAGCGGCCCACGCCACCTGCCCGCCGGTCCGTCGCTGACCGGCTGTTCGCCCGCCGCCCGCTCCCCGTTCGCCCGGCCGCCCTCACCGCAGCGCTGGTCCTGGCTGGGATCGCCGCCACCGACGCCGCCGGCGGCGCGGCTGCCGGTCGTGCCCCGGGCGGCACCGCGATCGCCCGCCCGGTCGCGGGTCGCGCGGTCGCTCCTCCGGTCGCCGGCCCCGCGGTTGGTCGCCCGGTTGCTGGCTCCGTGGTTGCCTGCCCGATCGCCGGTCGCGCCGCTGCCGGCCGCATCGGAGGTCGGCGCGCCGGGGCCGGCTGCCGCCGGGCCGCGCCAGGCGGCGAGCAGCACCACGAGCCCGTGCGCGGCGAGCAGGGTGAGGGCGATCAGGTGGGTCAGGCCGAGGGCGGCGACGGCCAGGGCGTACCCGGTCCAGCGTCGCCCCGTCGGCCGGCGCAGCGCGCCGGCCAGCAGCAGCGTGGCGAGCACGGCGAGGAAGGTGGCGAGGGCGTACGGGCGGGCCTCCTGGCCGTACCGGGAGGTGCTCGGAAGGGCGGCGAAGAGCAGCCCGGCGATCAACCCGACCCGGGCGGTGACCAGCCGTTCGCCGAGCCGGGCGGTGAGCGCGGCGGCCCCGGCCATGGCGAGCGCGGACGGCAGCCGCAGCGCGGTCGGCGAGGTCCCGGCCAGCGTCGTCCAGCCATGCATGGCCAGGTAGTACGGCCCGGTCGCGGCGTCGATGGTGCCGGCCAGCCGGATCAGGTCGCCCACCGGGCGGGTGGCGGCGCTCCAGGTGGCCAGCTCGTCCCGCCACGGCTGCGCGTGCCCGATCCCGGCGAGGGTGACCACCAGCGTGAGCAGCGCCGGCGCCGCCGCGACCCACCACCTCGGGCGGTCGTCCATCGGCCCGGCCGGTGTGGGCGACGCAGGAGTGCTCACCTGTCGCAGCGTCACACAGGTCCGCCGCGCGGGTCGGCCGATTCGCGGCGCCGGCCACCCCGTGAACGGCGCGGCCACAACGTGAGTTGCGCCGGCAACCTCGTGAGCGGGTGCGGCCACTCCGTGCGCGGGTGCGGCCACAACGTGCGCGGGTGCGGCCACAACGTGACTGGGCGGCTGCTCCGAGAGCGATCCGGCCACCCCCCGCCAGCCGTACCTCGCGGTAGTGGATCATCGTCAATGCCCGTGATGTGGGATCACACACTCGGCCGTTGGCCGGCCACCGTGGGTTGTGGGAGCATATGGCGCATGACCGCCGCTGTCGTCCGCCGCTTCGTGGCCCGCCGCCACGTCGATTACGGCCGCGTGCGCAGCGCGATCTGTCCGGCCCACTGACGACGCCCGACCCATCCGTCTCGGGCGCGCTACCGCGCCGGCCGTCATCGACATCGCCGTCCACGGCCCTTGGCAGGGCCGGCCGCCGCGTTTGCGTACCCAGGCACAGCAGACAACGGAGGACGCCGCGATGGCGGTCAGCAGCACCCCCACCCGCGCCGACAACCCGCCCGCCGCGCGGGCGCCCCGCCGCGCCCGTGGCGAGGGGCAGTGGGCCGTCGGGCACCGCGAGCCGCTCAACGCGAACGAGCGGATCAAGAAGGACGACGACCCGCTGAACGTGCGGGCCCGGATCGAGAACATCTACGCCCACCGGGGCTTCGCCTCCATCGACCCGCAGGACCTGCGCGGCCGGTTCCGCTGGTGGGGGCTCTACACCCAGCGCAAGGCGGGCATCGACGGCGGGCGTACGGCCGTGCTGGAGCCGCACGAGCTGGAGGACGAGTTCTTCATGCTCCGGGTCCGGGTGGACGGCGGCGAGCTCAACCTGGCGCAGCTGCGGGTCGTCGCCGACATCTCCCGGGAGTTCGCCCGGGACACGGCCGACATCACCGACCGGCAGAACATCCAGTTCCACTGGATCCGGGTGGAGGACGTGCCGGAGATCTGGCGCCGCCTGGAGGAGGTGGGCCTGCAGACCACCGAGGCGTGCGGCGACTGCCCCCGCGTCGTGCTGGGCAGCCCGGTCGCCGGGGTGGCTCGGGACGAGGTGGTCGACCCGACGCCGGCGCTCGACGAGATCGTCCGCCGGTACGTCGGCGACAAGCAGTTCTCCAACCTGCCCCGCAAGTTCAAGACCTCGATCTCCTGGTTGGTCGACACGCCGTACGAGGCGAACGACATCGCCTTCCTCGGCGTGCAGCACCCGGAGCATGGTCCCGGCTTCGACCTCTGGGTCGGCGGTGGCCTCTCCACCAACCCGATGCTGGCCAAGCGCCTCGGCGTCTGGGTGCCGCTGGCCGAGGTGCCAGATGTCTGGGCCGGCGTGGTCGGCATCTTCCGCGACTACGGCTACCGCCGGCTGCGTAACCGGGCCCGGCTGAAGTTCCTGGTCGCCGACTGGGGTGTGGAGAAGTTCCGCGAGGTGCTGGAGAAGGAGTACCTGGGCCGGACGCTGCTCGACGGCCCGGCCGCGGAGCTGCCGGACAAGCCGATCGACCACATCGGCGTGCACCCGCAGCGCGACGGCCGCCACTACGTCGGCGCGGCCCCGATGGTGGGTCGCGTCTCCGGGCCGCAGCTGGCCCGGCTCGCCGACGTGGTCGAGGCACACGGCAGCGACCGGGTGCGGCTCACCCCGTACCAGAAGCTGCTGGTGCTGGACGTGGCGTCGGAGCGGACCGACTCGCTGGTGGCGGAGCTGCGCCGGATCGGTCTGGAGCCCCGGCCGTCCGCCTGGCGGCGCGGCACCATGGCCTGCACCGGCATCGAGTTCTGCAAGCTCGCCATCGTCGAGACCAAGCGGCGCGGCGAGGAGCTGGTGACCCGGCTGGAGGAGCGGCTGCGCGACTTCGACGCCGACATCTCGATCCACCTCAACGGCTGCCCGAACGCCTGCGCCCGCACCCAGGTCGCCGACATCGGGCTCAAGGGCCAGTTGGTGGTCGGCCCGGACGGCCGGCAGGTGGAGGGCTTCCAGGTGCACCTCGGCGGCGGCCTCGGCATGGCGCAGGGGCAGACGGCCGGCTTCGGCCGCAAGCTGCGCGGCCTGAAGACCACCGCCGAGGAACTTCCGGGGTACGTGGAACGGCTGGCCCGCCGCTACCTGGCCGGCCGGGCGGAGGGCGAGACCTTCGCCAACTGGGTGATCAGGGTCGACGAGGAGGAACTCCGATGAGCGAGCGTAGCGAGCGAATCAGTCAGTTCAGCGCCCCGGTGGCTCATCGTGGTGCCGAGCGAAGCGAGGTGGCGCGATGAGCGATGCTCGATCTGCGCCTCTCTACTGCCCGTACTGCGGAGAGGAGGACCTGCGGCCGAGCGAGGCCGGGCACGGCGCCTGGGAGTGCCACGCGTGTGCGCGGGTCTTCACCGTGAAGTTCACCGGCCTGCTCACTCGGGCGGTGACCCGGTGAGCGGCCTGCGCTCCGCCGCCGGCATGGGCCTGGTCGGGATCGGCGGGCCGGTCCCGGCCGATCCGCTCCGACGCGACCCCGAGGAGCTGCGCGCGCTGGCCGAGGCGGCCGCCCGGGAGCTGGCGGACGCCCCCGCGCTGGAGATCGCCCGCTGGGCCGCCGAGACGTTCGGCGACCGGTTCTGCGTGACCAGCTCGATGGCCGACGGGGTGCTGGCCCACCTGGTCTCCCGGGTCGCCCCCGGCGTCGATGTGGTCTTCCTGGACACCGGTCTGCACTTCCCGGAGACGCTCCGGGTGCGCGACGAGGTGGCCCGGCGGCTGCCGGTGAACGTCCGGTCGATCCGGCCGCGGATGACCGTCGGGCAGCAGGACGGCCAGTACGGGCCACGGCTGTTCAACCGGTCCCCGGACGACTGCTGCCAGCTCCGCAAGGTCGAGCCCCTGGAGCGGGCGCTGACCGGGTACGACGCCTGGGCCGCCGGCCTGCGCCGGGACGAGTCGCCGACCCGGGCCAACACCCCGGTGGTGGCCTTCGACGCCCGGCGCGGCAAGGTCAAGGTGAACCCGATCGCCGCTTGGACGCAGCGCGACGTGGACGCCTACATCGCCCGGTACGACATCCCGGTCAACGAGCTGTTCGGTCGCGGCTACGGCTCGATCGGCTGCTGGCCCTGCACCCGCCGGACGACGGCGGGGGAGGATCCGCGGGCGGGCCGGTGGGCCATGTTCGAGAAGACCGAGTGCGGCCTGCACACCTGACGCCCGACCCGCCGGTGGTGCTGGTCGCGCACGGCAGTCGTGACCCGCGGGCGGCCGAGGCGACCCGGGCGCTGGCCCGGGCCGTGGCGGCCGCCCGCCCCGGCGTCACGGTGCTGCCGAGCTGGCTGGACCACACCGAGCCCGGGCCGGCCGCCGTGCTGCGGGAGCTCGCCGCCGCCGGTCACTCCCGTGCGGTGCTGGTGCCGTTGCTGCTGACCGCCGCGTACCACCGGAAGGTCGACATCCCGGCGGCCGTCGCCGCCGCGCGCGCGGACGGGCCACCGATCGAGGTACGGGTCGCCGACGTGCTGGGGCCGGCCGACGGGCGGGTGGACGCCGGGCTGCTGGCCGGGCTGTGCCGCCGGCTGGCCGAGGCGGAGCCGGGCGGGTACGACGCTCTGGTGCTGGCCGCGGCTGGCACCCGGGATCCCCGTGCGCGCGGCTCGGTGGGCCGGGTCGCCGCGGCGCTCGGTGCCGAGCTGGGTGTCCCGTGTCGCGTGTCGTACGCCTCGGCGGCGCCCCCGACGGCCGGCGCGGCGGTGGCGAAGCTGCGGGCGGGCGGGGCCCGCCGGGTCGGGGTGGCGGCCTACTTCCTGGCACCGGGCCTGTTCCACGACACCGTGTGCGGCGCCGCCTGGGACGCCGGCGCGGCGGCGGTCGCCGCGCCGCTCACCGACGTCCCCGACCTGGCCGACCTGGTCCTCCGCCGCGCCGCCGCCCAGCTCGGCTGACGCCCCCCGGCTTGCCGCGCCCAGCTCAGGTGATCATGAGGTTGGCGGCGCTCGGCGCGGTCCAGGTCGCGGTCAACCTCATGATCGCCAAGGACGGAGCCGGCCGGGGCTGGACAGCAGGACGCCCCGGCGGGTGGACCCGGCCGGGGCGTGCTGTGCGGTGCGATCAGGCGGAGTGAGCGCGCAGCACCCGGAGACCGCCGCGGCGCTTCACCGCGCGGCGCTCCTCCTCGCTCATCCCGCCCCAGACGCCGGCGTCCTGACCGGACTCCAGCGCCCACTGCAGGCACTGGTCAGTCACCGGGCAGCGCCGGCAGACGGCCTTGGCCTGCTCCACCTGCAGGAGGGCCGGACCGGACGTCCCGATCGGGAAGAACAGCTCCGGGTCCTCGTCGCGGCAGACGGCATCGTGGCGCCAGTCCATGGCGGCAACACTCCTCATTCTTAAGTGGGGGCCAGATAACGCTTCGTTGCTTTTCCTATATGCATCCGCATTGCCGATTGGTGACGGTCAGCATCCATCAATTCGGCGCTGCGTGAGCAGGCTGCGGGCCCGAGGACCTGCTGGAACAGCTCAACCTGCCGAGCATATCCAGGCAATGTCCCGGTAACACGACTTCGCTTGTGAATACTTTCACGAACTGCTGCGATGTCAAGGGTGCCGCTCGGAAAAACTCCGAACAGTGAGCGGGCTCACCACCCTTTTGTCCGGGTTTCAGAGCGCTCTGGTCACCCGGTGTGCCACAGTCGAGGATCAATATAGTACAGTCTGCGTGACATTGCTGACATTTCCGGCACCCTTTCGTCGGCGTGGCTCCGACAACTCCAGTTCGGCTGCGGCGCGCCTGACGCCGCGCCGCGACCTGAAGCCGTCGCCCACCGCGGGGGAGCGGTGGGTCACCGTGTCAACGGACGGGAGTACCCGAGGCCTAGCAGATTACTCTCAGTGCGGCCGGAATGGATGCGAATCTAACTTTCTCCCGCTCGCCCAGGTAGTCCCCGTCGAGCTGGAAGGCCAGCGGGCGGGCTGAGACCAGGGTGAACTCCGGCACGTCGTGCAGCCGGAGCGCCTGCCGGCCGTGCGGGTCGGGCTGCTGGCTGAAGAACTGCGCCACGGTACGTGCCGTGCTGGCGACTCGCAGCTGCCGCATCGCCAGCACGTCCAGCCCGAGGTCGAAGGACGCCCCCGGGTTCGGGTTGATCTCCCGCTCGCCCAGATACGTCCAGGGCGCGGTGTTCTGCACGATGACGGTGGCCAGCTCGGCCTCCGCGGTCTCGCCCGGCCGCTCCAGGGTGATGCTGGGGTGGCGCCGGTCGGACGCCAGGAAGTACTGGCTGACCGTCGACCGGAGGTAGAGCGCCGGCGTGGAGACCCGGCCCCGCCGGCGGGCCCGCTCCACCCGGTGGATCACCGCCGCGTCGATGCCGAAGCCGGCGCAGAAGGTGAAGTAGCGGTCGTCCGCCCGGCCCAGGCCGATCGTCCGGGACCGGCCCAGGCGCAGCCCCTCCAGGATCATGCTGGTCCCGTCGGGCCACTCGCGGGGCAGCCCGAGTGCGCGGGCGAAGACGTTGGTCGAACCGCCGGGCACGGTGGCCAGCGCCGGCAGTCGCTCCGCCGAGGTGTCCCCGGTACGGAAGGTCGGCGGCTCGGCGCCCATCAGGCCGTTGACCACCTCGTTGACCGTGCCGTCGCCACCCAGCGTGACCACCAGGTCGACGCCCTCCTCGGCGGCCTCCCGGGCCAGGTCCACGGCGTGCCCCCGCCGGCGGGTGTACCGCACCGACAGGTCGACTTCGCTGCGCAGCGCCCGGACCAGGACGTCGCGGCTGCGTTCGCTGGTGGTGGTGGCCTTCGGATTGACCACCAGGACGGCCTGCATGGGCGGCACTGTACCGCGCCTACCCACGGGTATCGTGGCGCCGTGACGATCGACTCCGACCCGGTCCCCGCCCCGCTCCGCTGGGCGGTGCACCTGCTACGGGCCGAGGCGGTGGCGCTCGGCCTGGTCGCCGCCTGGCTGGTCTGGTCCGACCTGACCGCGCCCACCACCGACCTGACCTCGGCGCTGCTGGTGACGGTGTTCGCGATCGGTGGAGCCGCGGCGCTCTGGGCCCTCGGCGGCGCGCTGGTACGCCGGAAGGCCGGTGCCCGGGCACCCGCCATCGTGCTCCAGCTCATGCTGCTACCGGTCGGCTGGTACATGATCCAGGGCGGGCTGGGCTGGCTGGGGCTGCCGCTGATGGCGCTGGGTGTCGGGGTCACCGGGCTGCTGGTCAGCTCGCCGACCAACCGGGCCCTCGGCGTCGGCTGACGTCCGCCCGCTGAGGGCAGTCCCGCCGCGAGCGGCGCGGTCAGTAGCCGGAGGCGCGGCGGGTGAGCAGGGAGATGGTGGCCCGGCCGTCGCCGGCCTCGGCGGACGCCGCGGTGGTCAGCGCGGTGAGCACCTTCCAGGCGAAGGACGACTCGGCGGGCAGCGTCGCGCCCCGGACCGTCGGCACGGTCACCTCGACGGTGAGCGCGTCCTCGGTCACCGCGAACCGGCACTCCAGCTCGGCGTTGCGGGTGGCGATGGCGAGCAGCATGGCGCAGGCCTCGTCGACCGCGATGCGCAGGTCCTCGATCTCGTCGAGGGCGAACTGGAGCCGGGCCGCGAGCCCGGCCGTGGCGGTGCGGAGCACGCCGAGATACCCGCCGTCGGCGGGCACGGTGAGGTGCACGACGTCGTCGCTCGTCGGCTGGCCGGTCAGTTGAGTCACCCTCATCCCCCTGGTGCGGGACTCTACCCGGTCAGGCGTCGGGGGATGTGACGGCCGTCGCCTGCGCGGCGAGTTCGTGCAACGCCGTGCCGGCGAGGCGGTAGGGAACCCACTCGTCCATCGGGCTCGCCCCGATGGACGAGTAGAACCGGGCCGCCGGGTTCCAGTTGATCATCCACCACTCCAGCCGCCGGTAGCCGCGCTCGACACAGATCGCGGCCAGGGTGGCGAGCAGTTGGCGACCCGCGCCGGTGCCCCGGGCGGCCGGCCGGACGTACAGGTCCTCCAGGTAGATGCCGTGCACGCCCGTCCAGGTGGAGAAGTTGAGGAACCAGAGGGCGAAGCCGATGGGCTGATCGGCCCGGTCCACCGCGACGTGGCCGAAGAGTGCGGGCGCGGGGGCGAAAAGAGCGGCGGTGAGCTGCTCCTCGGTGAGGTGGCACTGCTCGGGCGCCCGCTCGTAGTCGGCGAGTTCGTGCACCATCGCGACGACGGCCGGCACGTCCTCGGGACGCGCCGGCCGGATCGTCGGTGCCGGAGGCGGCGGGGTCACGCCTGCTTGGTCTCCCAGAAGATCTTGGAGATCTCGTCGATCTTCGACAGCAGCTCGTCGGCCTTGGCCGGGTCGGTGGCGCCCTTGGCACCGGCGGCGCCCGCCATCTTGGTGGCCTCGTTGAAGAGCTGGTGCAGGTGCGGGTACTTCTCGAAGTGCGCCGGCTTGAAGTAGTCGGTCCAGAGCACCCACAGGTGGTGCTTGACCAGCTCGGCCCGCTGCTCCTTGATGATGATCGCCCGAGTGCGGAACTCCGGGTCGGTGTTCGCCTGGTACTTCTCGCAGATCATTTTGACCGATTCGGCCTCGATCCGGGCCTGCGCCGGGTCGTAAACGCCGCAGGGCAGGTCACAGTGGGCGCTGGCGGTCACACGGGGCGTGAGGATGCGGGGAAGGCGCATCAGGGTCCTCCATGGGATGTTTGCGATGATCCGAGACGACATTACTCCTGGACATGCTCCCCGGCGGGCGGGAGGTGAAACCCGGTGCGAGCGGTGAACGGATCCCACCCGACCGTGCTGCGCGGCCCACTGGCGGCGGTGCTGGTCACCGGCCCGTCGATGGCCCCGACCCTGCGGCACGGCGACGCGGTGCTGGTGCGTGTCGGTGGCCGGCCGGTCCGCCCCGGCGACGTGGTGGTCGCGGTCTTCCGGAGCCGCCCCGACCTGCTCGTGGTCAAGCGCGCGGTCCGTCCGCAGGACGGCGGATGGTGGCTACGCGGCGACAACGACCTGGTCACCGACGACTCCCGGGCGTACGGGGTGGCGGACGTCCGGGGTCGGGTGGTGGTCCGTTACTGGCCGCATCCCGGGCTGGTCAAAGGTCGGCAAGAATGGATATGACCCCGCTCACACCCCGGTGACGGGTGCGCCACTATGCTCGGAAAGTGCCCGGGTGACCCCCCGCACCGCCGCCCCGCTGGCCGCTGACCACCGCGCGCCGAGCCGGCCGGTCCGTCTGCTCGACAGATCCAGGAGTCACCATGTCTTCCGCCCCTCCGGACCCCGCCGATCCCGTCTTCCGGCTGCACGCCGGCGGCAAGATGGCCGTCACCTCGACCGTCCCGCTCACCAGCCGGGAGGATCTCTCCCTCGCGTACACCCCGGGGGTGGCCCGGGTGTGCGAGGCGATCGCCGCCGACCCCGACCTGGTCGACGACTACACCTGGGTGTCGCACACCGTCGCCGTGGTCACCGACGGCTCCGCCGTACTGGGTCTGGGCAACATCGGCCCGCGCGCGGCGCTGCCGGTGATGGAGGGCAAGGCGGTGCTGTTCAAGCAGTTCGGGGGCGTGGACGCGGTGCCGATCTGCCTGGACACCCAGGACGTCGACGAGATCGTGGCGACGGTCCGGGCGCTCGCCCCGTCGTTCGGCGGGATCAACCTGGAGGACATCAGCGCCCCGCGCTGCTTCGAGGTGGAACGCCGGCTGGACGAGGCGCTACCGATCCCGGTGTTCCACGACGACCAGCACGGCACCGCGATCGTGGTGCTGGCCGCGCTGCGCAACGCGGCCGCCCTGCTCAACCGCAAGCTCGGCGACCTGCGGGTGGCGGTCAGCGGGGCCGGTGCGGCCGGCGTCGCGGTGACCAGGATGCTGGTCGCCGGCGGAGTGAACCCGGACCAGGTGGTGGTCTGCGACTCCAAGGGCATCCTCGGTCGGCACCGCGAGCTGACCGGGACCAAGGCCGAGCTGGCCGAGACCACCAACGCGGACGGCCGGCAGGGCGACATCACCGAGGCGCTGCGCGACGCGGACGTGCTGATCGGCGTCTCGGGCGGGCAGATCCCCGAGGCGGCGGTGGCCGGGATGGCCCCGGGCGGCATAGTCTTCGCGCTGGCCAACCCCACGCCCGAGGTGCACCCCGAGGTGGCGGCCCGGCACGTCGCGGTGGTCGCCACGGGCCGCAGCGACTACCCCAACCAGATCAACAACGTGCTCGCCTTCCCGGGGGTGTTCCGGGGCGCGTTGGACGCCGGGGCCACCCGGATCACCGACGGGATGAAGGTGGCCGCCGCCGACGCCATCGCCGGGGTGGTCGCCGAGTCGCTGACCCCGGAGGCGATCGTGCCGTCCCCGCTGGACCCGAGGGTCGCCCCGGCGGTCGCCGAGGCCGTCGCCGAGGCGGCCCGCCGGGACGGGGTGGCCCGCCGCTGAGTCGACGGGAGGGCCCTTCTTATTGCATTTTGCACAGGAAGGGCCCCTTCTTAACGGGCGCTCAGCTTGTTACCGTGCCGATCATGCGTGCCGCCTATGCCTCGGCCTTCGACGCCGACAACCCGCTCGCCGCGCTCACCGTCGGCGACCGTCCCGAGCCGACCCGACCCGAGCCGGACTGGGTCACCGTGCAGGTACGGGCCAGCTCGCTCAACCACCACGACCTCTGGTCGCTGCGCGGGGTGGGCCTCAGCGGTGACCAGCTCCCGATGATCCTCGGCTGCGACGCGGTCGGCACCGACCCGGACGGCAACGAGGTGGTCATCTACCCGGTGGTGCCCACCCCGGGTGACCCGCGCGGGGTCTCCATCCTCTCCGAGCACTTCCCCGGCACCTTCGCCGAGCGGGTGGCCGTACCCCGGATGAACCTGCTGGCGCTGCCGGAGGGCCTGTCGGCGACCGACGCGGCCTGCCTGCCCACGGCCTGGCTCACCGCGTGGCGGATGCTCACCACCAAGGGGCGGGTCGACGAGGGCGAGTCGGTGCTGGTCCAGGGGGCCGGCGGCGGGGTGGCCACCGCGGCCGTCGCGCTCGGCGTCGCGCTCGGCAAGCGGGTGTACGCGACCAGCCGCGACGCCGCCAAGCGGGAACGGATCACCGAGCTGGGGGCGACCGCGCTGGCGCCCGGCGCCCGGCTGCCCGAGCGGGTCGACGTGGTGATCGAGACGGTCGGCGCGGCCACCTTCGACCACTCGCTGAAGTCCGCCGCGCCGATGGCCCGGATCGTGGTCTCCGGCGCCACCGCCGGGCACGAGCCCAAGGTCAACCTGCGCCGGGTCTTCGCCATGCAGCTGGAGATCCTCGGCACCTCGATGGGCACCCCGGACGAGCTCACCGAACTGCTGTCGTTCTGCGCCGAGCACGAGGTGCGACCGGTGGTCGACAGCGTGGTGCCGTTCAGCCGGATCGAGGACGGCTTCGCCCGGCTCGCCTCCGGCGACGTCTTCGGCAAGGTGGTCATCGACCACACCGCCTGACGGGGCGCGGCGCGGGTGCGTCAGAGGTGGTCGTCGAGGGTGGCGAGGCCGCCGCGGGTGGCGTCGGCGGGGAGGCGCTGCTTCGCCGCCGCGTCGCCGTAGAGCGTCCAGCGCAGGAACTCGACGGTGGTGTCGGCGACCACCCGCAGCGCCGCGCCGTCGGTGAGCAGGGCCCGGCCGTGGTCGCCCTTCGGCAGGCTGAGCAGCGCCTTCGGCCAGGGCACCGCGTCGTAGGCGGCCTTGCCGGAGGCGTAGCTCACCACCTCGTCGGCCTCGCCGTGCACGAACAGCTGCGGGGCGGCCGCACCGGCGAAGGCGGTGCCGACGCCGAGCGCCGTACCGGCGAAGACGATGCCCGCGTCGAGCCGCTCATCCCGGCCCGCCGTGAACAGCCCGATCGTGGTCACCCCGCCCGCGCTGTGCCCCGCCGCGGCCACCCGTTCGGTGTCCAGCCGGCCGTGCAGCGGGTCGTCCGCCTTCGCGTCGAGGGCGAGCACCTGGGTCAGCGCGTACGACACGTCGGCCGGCTGGTTGAGCACGTCGAGCACGTTGCCGTCGCCGCCCGCCCCGGTGTGCGGGAACCGCGGCGCGGCCACCACGAACCCGGCCGCCGCCCAGCGGCCGAGCAACAGCTGGTAGTCCTCCGGCCGGGCGCCCAGCCCGTGGCTGAACATCACCACCGGAAACCGTCCGGCCGCCGCCGCGGCCGAGCGCTCGGGCGCGCCGCCGGCCGCGCCCCGGGCCGGGTACCAGACGGTCACGGGCAGGGCGCGGTCGCCGTCGCGGTTCAGCTTGAGCTGGCGTACGCCGACGACGAAGCTCTCGGTGGGGGCGTGCCCGGTGGGTACCCGCGGCGCCGGCGTGGTCGCCTTGGGTGGCGGGGTCGGTGCGGCCCGCTCGGGCAGGACGGTCCCGCCGGAGCAGCCGGCCAGACCCGCGCTGAGCACGGCGGCGGCGACCAGGGCGGCACGGCGACGGAGCATGAAGACGATTCTGCCTCGTGATCCGGGCCGACCGGCCGGCATCCGGTCGGGCCGGTCGTCACCCGCCGCCGTCGGATCGGCTGCTCCGGAGGCGGGCCAGGTCGGCGGCGTCCTTGGCGCGGCGGGGCCGGGCCGGCATCCAGACCGGGAACATCTCCTTGAACTCGATCTGCGCGGCGGCACTGATGATCGGTGCGGCCAGCGGGCCGATGCGGCCCGGCCGGGCGTCCAGCATCCCCTCGGGCAGCGGGGTGCCGGCCCACGGTCCGCCAGCCCGCCCCCGTCCACGCGGTGACGCTACCGCCCAGCGGCGGACCGCGCCCGCTCGGCCCGGTCATGCTCGACGTCAGGTCGGCGATGTGGCGGGGGCCGGGGCCGGTCGACGCCACGATGTCGCCGAGCCGGCGCGGGCCGAGGGCCGTACCCACCTGGCGAGCGGCCGGGTCAGCCGGGGAGGCGGCTGGTCAGCGTGGTGACGCCAGGGAGGCGGGCATCGGTGGGGAGGCGGCGCAGGGCGGCCCGGTCGTCGTAGAGGGTCCACCGGAGGAAGTCGATGGTGGTGGCGAGGACCTGGGGGAAGCCGAGGTTTCCCGGGATCAGGTACTCGCCGTGGCCCTGACCGCGCAGGCTCAGGAAGGCGGCCGGCCCGACCGCGCGGGCGTACGCGGCCCGGCCGACCGACTCGGGCACGATCGGGTCGGCGGCCCCGTGCACGAACAGCAGCGGCGCCACCGGACCGGCGAAGCTGCCGGCCAGCCCGCCGCCGGCGAGCACGATCCCGGAGCGCAGCCGGGCCGGGTGCCCCGAGGTGAACATGCCGGCCGTGGTGAAGCCGCCCGCCGAGTGTCCGGCCGCGGCGATCCGGTTGACGGCGAGGTGCCCGGCGAGCGGGTCGCCGCGGCGGGCGTCGAGGCGTACCAGGTGGCGGATCAGCCGCCAGCCGTCGGCGGGCTGGTTGCGGACGTCCGCCCGGGTGAAGTCCCGCGCCCGCAGGTTGGTACGCGGGAAGGTCGGCGCCGCCACCACGAAGCCGGCGGCGGCCCAGCGGGTGGTCAGCGGGGCGTGCAGCTCGGGAAGGCTGCGCAGCCCGTGGCTGTAGATCACCACCGGGAACCGCCCGGCGGCCACCGGCGCCCCGGCCCGTACGCTCGGCCCGGTCTCCGCCCTCGGGGCGCTGGGCGCGGCGGTGCGGGTCGACGGCGGGATGGTTGAGGTCGACGGCAGGGCGGTGGGGGTCGACGGCGGGCCGGTGGATGCCGGGGAGGCCGCCGGGTACCAGACGGTGACCGGCAGCGGCCGGGGACCGCCCGCGTCGACGACGAACTGCCGCACCCCGACCGGGTAGCTCTGCTCGGGGGCGGCTCGGATGGCGGGTGCGGCCGCACCGCGGGTCGTCGCGGTGGCCGGACCACATCCCGCGAGCAGCGCCGTCACCAGCGCGGCGACCAGCCGCTGCACCCTCACCACTTCACGGTAGGCGGCCGGGTGGCCGGTGCGGCCCGGACGTCCGGACCGAGCACCCTCACCACCTGGCCGACTGGCCTCCACCGGCCGGACCGTGTTGTGGTCGCCGGCTCGGCGGAACAGCCTCCGGCTGGACGAGCTTCGCTAGGGTCACGCGCATGGCTGAGAACTACACCGACCCGAGCGGCAACACCGCGCAGTTCCGTGCCTTCGTCGAGTCGCCCGACACGGCAGCGGCGGCGGAGGCGCCGTCCCGGCTGCCGCTGATCGCCGGCATCGGCGTCGCCGTGGTGGTGGTCGCCGTGGTGGCCTGGCTGGCGCTGAGCTGAGCCCCGCCGCTGGGGGTCGGGAGCACGCAGCTGTTTCGGACAGCGCCGCACATGTGTTGGGGACGCTGTGGAGCTGATGTCGTGAACGACTCAGGCCTGGTGCCGCGCGCCCATGTGCGGCCCGTCGGGTCGGTGAATCGCTTGCGACATCAGCTCCACAGCGAGCGGGCAACCACCAACCGGTTCGCAAGGCCCTCGCCGGGTTGAGCAGCGGTCGTCCCGCTAGCCGAATCAGACAGCCGCAGGCTGGCAGCCTCAGCGTGAGCCGAGCACTTCCCGGGTCTCCCGGGCGATCTCCCGCTCCTCGTCGGTCCGGATCACGCAGACGGTGACCTCGGCCCCGTCGGGGGAGATCACCCGGTCGCCGGTGCCGTCGTTGCGGGCCGGTTCGACGGCGATCCCCAGCCGGTCCAGCCCGGCCAGCGCGGCGGCGCGGACCGGCGCGGCGTGCTCGCCGACGCCCGCGGTGAAGGTGACCGCGTCCACCCGTCCGAGCAGCGCGTAGTACGCGCCGACGTACCCGGTGATCCGGCGGCAGTAGACGTCGAAGGCGAGGGCGGCGGCGGGATCCCCGGCGTCCCGGCGGGCCAGCACCTCGCGCATGTCGTTGGCCCCGGCCAGGCCGAGCAGGCCGCTGCGGTGGTTGAGCAGGTCGTCGATCTCGTCCACACCCATCCCCGCTTCGCGGCGCAGGTGGAAGATGACCGTCGGGTCGAGGTCCCCGCTGCGGGTACCCATGACCAGGCCCTCCAGCGGTGACAGGCCCATCGAGGTGGCCACACTCCGCCCGCCCCGGACGGCGCAGGCGCTCGCCCCGTTGCCCAGGTGCAGGGTGATCGTGTTCAGCTCCGCGTACGGCCGGTCCAGCAGTTCGGCGGTGCGCCGGGAGACGTACGAGTGCGAGGTGCCGTGGAAGCCGTACCGGCGGACGCCGTACCGCTCGGCGGTGTCCCGGTCGATCGCGTAGGTGGCGGCGGCGTCGGGCAGCGTGTGGTGGAACGCGGTGTCGAAGACGGCGACCTGCGGGGTGTCCGGCAGCACCTCCCGGGCCACCCGGATGCCGGCCAGGTTGACCGGGTTGTGCAGCGGGGCGAGCGGCACCAGGTCCTCGATGGCGGCGAGGACCGGGTCGTCGATCAGCGTCGGCTCGCTGAACCGCCGGCCGCCGTGCACCACCCGGTGCCCGACCGCGGCCAGCCCGTCGAGGTCGAGCCGGTCGATGATCTCCCGTACCGCGCTCGCGTGGTCGGGCGTCCCGCCGCCCGGCTCACCCACCCGCTCGATCTTTCCCTTGTCCCGGACCTCCTCGCCGTCGTACAGCCGGTACTTGACCGACGAGGACCCGCAGTTGAGCACCAGCACCCGATCGGTCACGCGACCCCCTCCGACGACGCGGCGGCCTGGATGGCGGTGATGGCCACGGTGTTGACGATGTCCGGCACGGTGGCACCCCGGGACAGGTCGTTCACCGGCCGCCGCAGGCCCTGCATGACCGGGCCGACCGCCACCGCTCCGGCCGAGCGCTGCACCGCCTTGTACGTGTTGTTGCCGGTGTTCAGGTCCGGGAAGACGAACACGGTCGCCCGGCCCGCCACCGGGCTGTCCGGCAGCTTGGTGGCCGCGACCTGCGGGTCGATGGCCGCGTCGTACTGGATCGGGCCCGCCACCAGCAGCTCCGGCCGGCGCTCCCGGACCAGCTTGGTGGCCGCCGCGACCTTCTCCACGTCCGCCCCGAAGCCGGAGTCGCCGGTCGAGTACGACAGCATCGCCACCCGGGGCTCGATGCCGAACCGGGCCGCCGTGTCGGCCGAGGAGATGGCGATGTCGGCGAGCTGGGTGGCGTCCGGATCCGGGTTGACCGCGCAGTCGCCGTACACCAGCACCCGGTCGGCCAGCAGCATGAAGAAGACGCTGGAGGCGACGGAGACGCCCGGCACGGTCCGGATGATCTCGAAGACCGGCCGGATGGTCGCCGCGGTGGTGTGGGTGGCGCCGGAGACCATGCCGTCGGCACGCCCGAAGTGCACCATCATGGTGCCGAAGTAGTTGGGTTGCGCCACGATGTCCTGGGCCAGTTCGGGCGTGACGCCCCGGTGCGTGCGGAGCCGCGCGTACTCGGCGGCGAACTCGTCCCGCCACTCGCTGGCGACCGGGTCGACCACCTGCGCACCGCCGATGTCGACGCCCAGCTCTCGGGTGCGCCGGGCGACCTCCGCCGGCCGGCCGAGCAGGGTCAGGTCGGCGACGCCCCGGTGCAGCAGGATCTCCGCCGCGCGCAGGATGCGCTCCTCGGTGCCCTCCGGCAGCACCAGCCGCCGGCGTTGCCCTCGGGCCCGGTCGATCAGGTCGTTCTCGAACATCAGCGGGGTGACCCGTGCGGAGCGGCTGACCCGGAGCCGCCGGGCCAGGTCGACCGTGTCCACGCAGCGTTCGAAGGCGCCGAGCGCCGCCTCCACCTTGCGGGGGTTGGCCACGCTGGGCCGCCCCTCGATCCGGCTGGACGCCTCGACCGTGGCGTAGCTGTCGCTGGGCACCGACAGCACGGCCAGCCCGGTGTTCAGCCGCTCGACCAGCCGCATCGCCCGCGGGTCGGGCTGCTCGCCGAGGGTGAGCACCAGCCCGGCCAGCGAGACCTGCCCGGCCACGTGCGCGGCGCCCGCCGCCACCAGCAGGTCGGCCCGGTCGCCGGGGGTGATCACCAGCGCGCCGTCGGTCAGGTGGTCCAGCAGGATGGGCACGTGCGCCGCGCCCACCACGTAGTCGAGCACGTCGCGGTCCAGCGCGGCGTCGTCCCCGGCGAGCAGGGTGGCGCCGAGCGCCGCCGCCACCTCGGCCACCGTCGGCGCCGACACGGCCGGCACCTCGGGAATCGCGTACGCGGGGACGGGCAGGTCGGGCAGGGTCATCGGCTCGGGCACCCGGTTGGCGACCACCGCCAGCACGGTCGCCCCCAGGTCCACCAGGTCGTGGTACGCGCCGCGCACCGCCGCCGCGACCGCCTCGGGCGGCTGGCCGAACCCGTCGACCACGGGCACCACGACGCTGCCGAACTCGATGGCCAGCCGGGCGTTGAACGCCAGCTCGCGCGGGCCGGCGCCGTCCCCGTCGGCGAAGTCGCTGCCCACCACGACGACCGCGGGGCAGCGCCGCTCCACCGCACGGTAGCGGGCGACGATCCGGGAGATCAGCTCCTCCCGCCGGCCGTCCGCGACCAGCGCGGTGGCCTCGGCGTACGTCGAGCCGTGCAGCGCGTCGATCGGCAGCTCCACCCGGTAGCGCTCGGTGAGCAGGGCCAGGATCTGGTCGGGGCCCTGGCCCGCGACCAGCGGCCGGAACGTGCCGATCCGCTCGACCTGCCGGGACAGCAGCTCCGCCAGCCCGAGCGCGACGGTCGACTTGCCCCCGCCCGAGCCCACGCTGGTCAGGTACACGCTGCGTGCCACGACCTCACGCTACAAGATCGTGGTGGCCCCCGCCCGGGTCCTTGTGCCCGGGGCCGACGGCCCCTTCCCGCTCAGGACGAGGTTGGCGCGGCCGGCCGGGGGTCCTGGCGAACGTCGCTCTCGTCGATGGACTCCGCGGCCCGGAACAGCGCGTCGCTCTTCGCCACCCAGGCGGCCCCGAAGGTGAACACGGCGACCGCCTCGCACCACAGCACCGGCTTGAGCGTGTGCCGCAGATCCGCGGGCAGTCGCGTGCTCGCCAGCGCGAACGTGATCGCCAGCAGGATGAGCCCGCCGCAGACGCGGTAGAACCGGACGGCCGACCGGGACGGCGGCACCCCGACCCGATCCGGGCGGGTGAACAGGAAGAGACAGAAGACCGCGAGGAGCAGAAAGAGCCCGGCGGCGGCGATCTGGTGCACCACGCCGACCGTTCGATCGCTGTGGCCGGTGGTGCCGGCCGGCGCGCCCACGGTGGTGGGAAAGAGCGCCACCGCGATCGCCAGGACCCCGGCGACGCTGCCCAGCGCGTCGTCCGGCCGGCGGTACCGGTAGGCGATCAGGAACACCCCGACGGCGCACAACGAGCCGACGAAGACGTCGCGCATCTCGGTGTGGTAGTAGGCGCTGAGCGAGTCGAGCAGGGTGAGCCGGCGGGCCGCGACCAGGTGACCGACCACCAGCACGACCGGCAGTGCGATGCCGACGGAGCCGATGCCGAGACGCAGGTGGCGTACGGTCACCGCGTCCTGCGGCGGCTTGCGGAGTTCGGGATCCATCTCCGCCTCCCTGGCGTCGGGCGGGACGTGGGTCCTCGGCGGACCCTGCGCGCTGCTCTCCAGTGGACGCCAGGGAACGGCCCGCCGTCAATGCGTCACGGTCAGTCCTCGTCCTCGTCGTCCAGTCGGGCCAGCCAGGTGGCGAAGCGCTCGATCGGGGTCTCGAACTCCGGGTTCAGGTCGACGAAGTCGCGCAGCCGTTCGCCCAGCCACTCCATGCTGACCTGCTCGTCGCCCCGGCGCTCGACCAGTTCCTCGATGCCGCGGTCGGTGAAGTACATGATCCGTCCTCTCACAAGAAAAGGGTCGCCACGCGACCGGGGCAGCGGCCGTCGTACGGTCGCTGCCCCGGTGCTGGCGGTGCGGTCAGGTCACGGGCGGGGGAGGGCCGCCTCGATCAGCGCGCCCTGCTCCACCTCGTGCATCTTCGCCGAGCCGACCGCCGGGGCGGCGGCGGCCGGGCGGGAGATGCGGCGCAGCCGGACGCCGTCCAGGTGCTCCAGCAGGTTGAGCGCGACGAACGACCAGGCGCCCTGGTTGGCCGGCTCCTCCTGGACCCAGGCGAAGTCCTCGGCGTTCGGGTACTGCGCCAGCGCGGCCCGGATCTCCTCGACCGGCAGCGGGTAGAGCTGCTCCATCCGGATGATCGCGGTGTCCGTGACGCCCCGCTCCTGCCGGGCCTGGAACAGGTCGTAGTAGACCTTGCCCGAGCAGAGCAGCACCCGCTTCACCTGCTCGGGCGCCGGGGCGGCAGTGTCCCGCAGGACCGGCTGGAAGGTGCCCGTGGTGAAGTCCTCCACCGGCGACACGCAGAGCTTGTGCCGCAGCAGCGACTTCGGCGTGAACACCACGAGCGGCTTCCGCTTCGGCGAGAGGGCCTGGCGGCGCAGCAGGTGGAAGTAGCTCGCCGGGGTGCTCGGGATGGCCACCCGCATGTTGTCCTCGGCGCACAGCTGGAGGAACCGCTCCGGGCGGCCGGAGGTGTGGTCCGGGCCCTGGCCCTCGTGGCCGTGCGGCAGCAGCAGGGTCACCGCGGAGCGCTGCCCCCACTTGACCTCGCCGGAGGAGACGAACTCGTCGATCACCGACTGGGCGCCGTTGACGAAGTCACCGAACTGGGCCTCCCAGCAGACCAGCGCGTTGACGTTCTCCACCGAGTAGCCGTACTCGAAGCCCATCGCGGCGTACTCGGACAGCAGCGAGTCGTGCACGAAGAAGCGGGACCGCTCGCCGTCGCCGGTGAGCGACTTCAGCGGGAGGTAGTCGTCGCCGGTCTTCGAGTCGACGATCGAGGCGTGCCGCTGGACGAAGGTGCCCCGGCGCGAGTCCTGCCCGGCGAGCCGGACGGTGACCCCGTCGTGCAGCAGCGTGCCGAACGCGATGATCTCGCCGAAGCCCCAGTCGATGCCGCCCTCGACCGCCATCCGGGCCCGCCGGTCCAGCAGCTGCTGGATCCGCTTGTGCGGGGTGAAGCCCTCCGGCAGGTTGACGTGCGCCTCGCCGATCGCCTTGACGACGGCCGCGTCGGTCGCGGTCTCGACCTGCGGCTCCGGCTCCACCAGCCGGGGTGGCCGGCTGAGCTGGCGCGGCGTGGTGGCGGCGTCGCGGGTGGCCTTGAAGACCCGTTCCAGCTGCGCCTGGTAGTCGCGCAGCAGCTCCTCCGCGTCCTCCACGGTGATGTCACCCCGCCCGATGAGCTCCTCGGTGTAGAGCTTCCGGACCGACCGCTTCGAGTCGATGATCTTGTACATCTGCGGGTTGGACATCGACGGGTCGTCGCCCTCGTTGTGCCCGCGCCTGCGGTAGCAGACCATGTCGATCACGACGTCCTTGTTGAACGCCTGGCGGTATTCGAAGGCGAGCCGGGCCACCCGGACGACGGCCTCGGGGTCGTCGCCGTTGACGTGGAAGATCGGCGCCTGGATCATCCGGGCCACGTCGGTGCTGTAGAGGCTGGACCGGCTGTATTCCGGGGCGGTGGTGAAGCCGACCTGGTTGTTCACCACCACGTGCACGGTGCCGCCGGTGCGGTAGCCGCGCAGCTGGGACAGGTTCAGCGTCTCGGCGACCACGCCCTGACCGGCGAACGCGGCGTCACCGTGCACCGCCAGCGGCAGCACGGTGTAGCCCTCCAGCTTGAGGTCTATCCGGTCCTGCTTGGCCCGGACGATGCCCTCCAGCACCGGGTCCACGGCCTCCAGGTGCGACGGGTTCGCCACCACCGAGACCTTGACCGCGTGCCCGCCGTCCGGGGTGGTGAACTTGCCGTTCTGGCCGAGGTGGTACTTCACGTCGCCCGAGCCCTGGGTGGAGCGCGGGTCGAGGTGCCCCTCGAACTCGGAGAAGATCTTCTCGTACGGCTTGCCGACGATGTTGGCCAGCACGTTGAGCCGGCCGCGGTGGGCCATGCCGATGACGACCTCGTCCAGCCCGGCCTCGGCGGAGCACTCCAGCACCTCGCCGAGGAGCGGGATCAGCGACTCGCCGCCCTCCAGCGAGAAGCGCTTCTGGCCGACGTACTTGGTCTGCAGGAAGGTCTCGAACGCCTCGGCCGCGTTGAGCCGGTTGAGCACGTGCTTCTGCTCGTCCGGGGTCGGCTTCTCGTACTTGCGCTCGACCCGCTCCTGGAGCCAGCGCCGCTCCTCCGGATCCTGGATGTGCATGTACTCGATGCCGAGCCGGCGGCAGTACGAGTCGCGCAGCACGCCGAGGATCGAGCGCAGCTTCATCCGCTGCTTGCCGGCGAACCCGTTGACCGGGAACACCCGGTCGAGGTCCCACAGGGTCAGCCCGTGCTGGAGGACGTCCAGGTCCGGATGCTTGCGGATCTTGAACTCCAGCGGGTCGGTGTCGGCCATCAGGTGGCCGCGCACCCGGTACGCGTGGATCAGCTCGTGCACCCGCGCGGTCTTGTTGATCTGGCCTTCGCTGTCGACGGCCACGTCCCGCATCCAGCGCACCGGCTCGTACGGGATGCGCAGCGAGGTGAAGATCTCGTCGTAGAAGCCGCGCTCGCCGAGCAGCAGCTCGTGCATCACCTTGAGGAACTCGCCGGACTGGGCGCCCTGGATGATCCGGTGGTCGTAGGTGCTGGTCAGCGTGATGATCTTGCTGACCGCCAGCTCGGCCAGGGTCGCCTCGCTCATGCCCTGGTAGGGCGCCGGGTATTCCATGGCGCCGACGCCGATGATGGCGCTCTGCCCCTGCATCAGGCGCGGGATCGAGTGGACCGTGCCGATGCCGCCCGGGTTGGTCAGCGAGATGGTGGTGCCGGCGTAGTCCTCCATGGTCAGCTCGTTGCGGCGGGCGCGCCGGACCACGTCCTCGTACGCCTGCCAGAACTGGCGGAAGTCCATCTGCTCGCAGGCCTTGATGGAGGGCACCACCAGGTTGCGGGAGCCGTCCGGCTTGGCCAGGTCGATGGCGATGCCCAGGTTGACGTGCTCCGGGCGGACCATCGCCGGCTTGCCGTCGACCTCGGCGTAGGAGTTGTTCATCTCCGGGTGCTCGATCAGCGCCCGGACCAGCGCGTACCCGATCAGGTGGGTGAAGCTCACCTTGCCGCCGCGGCCGCGGGCCAGGTGGTTGTTGATCACGATGCGGTTGTCGACCAGCAGCTTCGCCGGGACCGCGCGCACGCTGGTGGCGGTCGGCACGGCCAGCGAGGCGTCCATGTTCTGCACGATCTTGGCGGCCACCCCGCGCAGCGGGGTGGTGCCGGCGGCGCTCACGGTCGGGGCCTTGGCGGCCGGCTTTGCCGGGGCGGCCTTGGCGGCCGGCGCGGGCTTGGCGGCGGCAGGCTTGGCGGGGGCCGGGGCGGCCTTGGCCGCGGCGGCCGGCTGCGCGGCGGCCGGCTTCGCGGCCGGCCGCTGGGTCACCGTGGCCACCGCCTCCTGCTGCTCGGCGGGTTCCGGCGCCGCGGCCGGCTTGGCCTGGCCGTCGGGGCGTGCAGTGGCGGCGCCGGGGGCCGGCTTGTAGTCGGCGAAGAAGTCGTGCCAGGCCGAGTCCACGCTCGAGGGGTCGGAGAGGTAGCGCTGGTACATCTCCTCGACGATCCACTCGTTCGGGCCGAAACCCGCCAGTGGGTTCTCCTGCGAAGTCTGCTGGGTCGACACGGCCGCTGATCGCCTCTTTCACGCGGGTTCGTAAGGTCACGCGGTGTCATCCCGGGCCCGAATCCGGGCACGGAAGACGGCTCCCAGGCTACGCCGTACGAATGGCGTAGGCATTCTCGCCTCCGGCTGGTGTTCCGTTTCACAGAAGATGCCAGAAGTTCAGCAAACGCTGCGTATCCCACCGACTCCTGCTATGCGACGAAACGACCCCGGTCGGTGACACCCGGTCACCCACCGGGGCCGTTCGGCGGATCCGGCTCAGGCGATGTCCCGCCGCCGGGTGATCAGGACGCCGCTGACCCCGCTGACCAGGGCGTAGCCGACCAGCACCAGGGCACCCACCCACCATGCGGGAGTGAACTGGCTGGGTTGCCCGCTGATCATCACCTGGGAGGCGACGGCCGGCCAGACGACCTGCCACTTGATCACGGCCTCGTTGTCGAGCCAGTTGGAGACCAGGAAGAAGAGCAGCTGCACGATCTGGGTGCCGACCAGGTAGAGCACCGCCGCGGTGATCACCGCGCCGAGCTGGTTGGGGATCAGCGTCCCGATGCCCACCCCGAGGCTGGTCCAGATCGCGTACGCCAGCAGGTTGAGCAGCAGGGCGCGCTGCACCTCCCACTCGCCGAGCTGCGTGCCGTGGCCGTCCAGGGACAGGAAGGCCGCCCCGGCGAGCAGGTCGAGCACGGTGGTGGCCAGCCAGAAGCCGAAGCCGAGCAGCGACGCCGCGCCGAGCTTGGCGAGGATCACCGAGGTGCGGCGTGGCGTGGTGAGGAACGTGGTGGTCGCCGTCTGGTGGAAGAACTCGTTGGTGACCATCAGGATGCCGATGAGCATCACGAAGAGCAGTCCGAGGTACTGGCCGGAGGTGTAGACGTTCGCCGCCTGCGACGCTGCGGTCGCCTGTTCGCCGGTGACCCCGATCTCCTCGCCGCGGCCGCTCAGCGTGGTGTGCGCGAGCCAGGCGTTCACCGCGAAGGCCACCGCGGTGGCGAGGAAGGCCCCGATCCCCAGCAACCACCAGGTGCTGGTCGTACGGATCTTGAGCAGCTCGGATCGGACCAGGTTCATCGGATCTCCGCCTTTCCGGCCGTCAGTTCGAGGAAGACGCCCTCCAGGTCGGGGCGCTCGGTGGTCAGCTCGTGCAGCTCCACCTTGGCGGCCAGGGCCACCCGGCCCACGGTCGGCGCGTCCACCCCGGTGACCAGCAGTCCGCCCTGGCCGTCGGCGTCCACCGCGGCCGACTGCTCGCGCAGCGCCGCGGTCAGCTCCTCGGCCTGCGGGGTGCGTACCCGCACCCGCGCGCCGTGGGTCATCGAGCCGATCACCTGATCGACCGGTCCCTGCCGGATGAGCCGGCCGGCCGCGATGATCACCACGTCGTCGGCGAGCAGCTGCATCTCGGAGAGCAGGTGGCTGGAGACCAGCACGGTCCGGCCCTCGGCGGCCAGCCCCTTGAGGAAGCCGCGCATCCAGCGGATCCCCTCCGGGTCGAGGCCGTTGGCCGGCTCGTCGAGGATCAGCACCTGTGGGTCGCCGAGCATCGCGGCGGCGATCCCGAGTCGCTGCTTCATGCCCAGCGAGTAGCCCTTGAACTTGCGCTGCGCCGCCGGGGTGAGCCCGACCAGCGCGAGCGCCTCGTCGGCCCGGTGCCGGGGCAGGCCGGCCGCGGCGCAGATCACCCGCAGGTGGTTGATCCCGGTGCGGCCCTTGTGCGCGCTGGACGCCTCCAGCACCGCGCCCACCGAGCGCAGCGGGTCGGCCAGGTTGGCGTACCGCTGGCCGCCGATGGTGGCCTCGCCGGCGGTCGGCGTGACCAGGTTGAGCAGCATGCGCAGGGTGGTCGTCTTGCCGGCGCCGTTCGGGCCGAGGAAGCCGGTCACCCGCCCCGGCTCGACGGTGAAGGACAGATTGTCGACCGCCCGGACGTTCTTGTACTGCTTCGTCAGTCCGGACACCACGATCTGGCCGGTCCCGGTGCTGGGGCTCCACTGCCCGTCGGACATCGTTCTCCTCTCCTGGCACGGCGCGCGGGCGCGCCGGTGGGGACGCCGTTGCGGGGGCGCCGTGGCACAGCCTGGCAACCCCGTGCAAGCCGGTCAATCAGGCGCGATGCGTACGGCCTCCTCCCTCGGGGGCAGGAGGCGATCATCCCCAGGGATGAGTCAGGCCGGTGGCAGGGCGATCCAGGTGGCGCGGGCGTACCCGAGCAGGGCGCCGTCCGGGCCGTAGAGGCTGGAGTGGACCTCGGCCTTGCGGCCCTCCCCGCCGACCATCGCCCCGGTCACCACGCATTCGTCGCCGGGACGCGGCAGCGCCGCGACCACCGCCGCGATCCGCCCCAGGACGTACGGGCGGCCGGGCGCGATCACCGCCCAGCCGCCGGGGCAGTCCAGCGCCGCCCAGACCGTCGCGGGCACCACCTCGGCCGGGGCCCGGAACGGCGCCGCGGTCCGGCCGTCCGGCAACCGGCCCGGGAAGATCCGGAGCCCGTCCGGGTTCTCCGGGCCGCAGACGTAGCAGCCGGGGAAGGGGTGCTCCACCAGCCCCGGGTACGCCTTCGCGGCGGCCGCCGCGGTGGGCCGGTCCACCGGCGGGACCACGGCGCTGAAGTCCTCGACCCGGCGTACCTGCGCGATCACCTGGCCGTCCGGGGCGCGTACCGCGCCGTCCACCGCGGTCAGCGGGGTCTCCAGCGGAGGTGGCTTGCGCAGGGTGACCTCCACCGGCCCCCGGTCGTCGACCGCCGCCGCGAAAACCCCGGCACTCCAGCCGCCGTTGCCCGAACCGGCCGGCCCGTGGAAGCGGGACTCAATGATCATGCAATTCCTCCAACCCTGCCCCCGGCCCCCGCCCGCAGGCCCCCTCGCCAACCCCGCCCCCGGCAGCCTCCCACGCCGCCCCACCCGCCCCACCGCCACGTCCCGTCGATCATGAGGTGGGCGGTCACGAACCGGACGAAACGTGCGGCCAACGCCATGATCGGTGCGCCTGGTGGCAGGCGGTGGGCTGGCGTTCACCGGATCGACACCCTTCGTCCCCGGGGGTGGCAACCCGGGCCCCTTACACAGGTAGCCATGGCTGTTCTGCACGCCGCTGGCGCACCCCTCACGACCAGCGGATACACCCTGCTGATCGCCGACGACCCGGCGCTGGTCGCGGCCGCCCAACGCCTCCGTCACGAGGTGTTCGCCACCGAACTCGGCGCGACCCTGCGGCCGGGGGCCGCCGGACTCGACACCGACGAGTACGACGCCCACTGCGACCACCTGGTCGTGCTGCGGGAGGGCACCGACGAGGTGATCGGCACGTACCGCCTGCTGCCGCCCGGCCGCACGGACCGCCGGTACGCCGAGGGCGAGTTCGACCTGACCGCGCTCGCCCCGCTGCGGGACGACCTGGTCGAGGCGGGCCGCTCCTGCGTGCACCCGGACCACCGCTCCGGCGCCGTGATCAACCTGATGTGGGCCGGCATCGCCCGCTACCTGCACCTGCGCGGGTCGCGCTGGCTCGGGGGCTGCGCCTCGGTGCCGGTGGCCGACGGCGGTACGGCGGTCGCCGAGGTCTGGGCCCAGGCCACCGCCCGCCACCTCGCCCCGCCGCCGCTGCGGGTCGCGCCCCGCCGTCCGTGGTTCGCCGAGGCGCCGGCCGCCGTCGACCCGGCCACCCTGACGGCCGACGGCTCCAGGTCGCAGCGCGGCGACAGGCGCGCCGGGCTGGAGTTGTCGCCGGCCGGGCGCCACGCGCTGGTCCCGCCGCTGCTCCGCGGATACCTGCGGCTCGGCGCCTGGATCTGCGGCGAGCCGGCGTACGACCCGGACTTCGACTGCGCCGACTTCTACGTACTGCTCTCGCTGGACCGGATGAACCCCCGCTACCTGCGCCACTTCCTGGGCGAGGGGACCTCGTGACCGCCGCGGAGCTGTGGCGGCCGACCTCGGGCTGCGGGTCGTGGTGCCTGCCCGCCGCCACCGGGTCCACCGTGTCGCGCCCGCGCCGGGTGGCCCGGCTGTTCGGCGTGGTCGGGATGCTCCTGGCCGGGGTCGGGCTGGCCGTGCTGCTGCCGGTGCTGCCCGCCCGGGACCGGCAGGCCGCGCTGCGCGGCTGGGCCCGGGGGACGCTGCGCGCCCTCGGCGTGCGGCTGGTGGTCCGCGGCCGGGCGCCGCGCCGACCGGCTCTGCTGGTCGCCAACCACGTCTCCTGGCTGGACATCCTCGCGGTGTTCGCGGTCGCCCCGGCCCGGATGCTCGCCAAGCGGGAGGTCCGGGACTGGCCGGTGGTGGGCCCGCTGGCCGCCGCGGCCGGCGCGGTCTTCGTGGACCGGTCGCGACCGCGCGACCTGCCCGCCACCGTCGGCCGGGTGGCCGCCGCGCTGCGCGCCGGGACTCCGGTGGCGGTCTTCCCCGAGGGCACGACCTGGTGCGGCGAGGCCGCCGGCTGCCGGCCGCGAGGCGGGTTCCGGCCGGCCATGTTCCAGGCCGCCGTGGACGCCGGCGCGCCGGTCGTCCCGCTCCGCATCGACTACCGGTACGCCGGCGACCCGACCACCCTGGCCGCGTTCCTCGGCGAGGAGACGCTCTGGGCATCGGTGCGCCGGGTGCTCGCCGCCCGGGACCTGACCGTGTCGGTGGTGGTGGCCGCCGCGTTGCACCCGGCCCAGGACGCGGACCGGCGGCTGCTGGCCCGCGCCGCCGAGTCGGCGGTCCACCTGACGCCGGCCCGGCCGGTGGCCCTCGGCCGGGCCGCCCCGTTGGGTGGCCTCCTGCCGGCGCCCGTCGGAGCGGCGGCGCTGCCCGGCCGCGGTCTCGCGGTGCTGGCCGGGCCCGGTCTCGTCGCCGGGGCCGGGACGGCCGCGGCGGCCGGCGCGGGGCTCGACGCCCGGGAGGTGGCGCTGGACCGGGCCGCCTGACAGAGTCGCGACACTATCTTGTTCAGTCGCGATGTATCGCGTTATGCTCCTCCTGTCACTCGACGTGCCGTGGGTCGGCACGTCACCGAGGGGAGGACACCATGGCCAGCTGGACGGTCGACAGCCCGCAGCGGCTCACCCTGGACGGGCCGGTCACCCGGCTCGACGTGCGGCTGGTCACCGGCCGGCTCAACGTGGTCGCCACCGACGGTCCGGCCCGGATCGACGTCACCCGGGTCAGCCGCCGGCCGGTCATCGTGGAGCATCGCGACGGACGCCTGTTCGTCGGGCACGAGCGACACCCGCGTTGGCCCGGGTTCCTCTGGTGGCTCGGCCAGCTCGGCCGCCGGTTCCGGGCCGAGGTCTCCGTCGCCGTACCGGCCGACGTGCTCGCCGACCTGCGGCTGGTGGACGGCTCGCTGGTCGTCTCCGGCCTGCGCCGGGACACCCAGGTCGACGTCACCTCCGGCCAGATCACCCTGATGGGGCTGCGTGGCCGGACCACCGCCAAGGTCACCTCCGGGCCGGTGGAGGCGCTCGGCGTCGCCGGCGACCTCTCCCTGGAGACGGTCTCCGGCGAGGTGATCCTCGCCGAGAGCGCACCCGGTCGGGTGCACGCGCACACCGTCTCCGGCTCGATCACCTGCGACCTGGACAACCCCCGGGGCAGCGAGATCCGGCTCAGCGCGATCTCCGGCAGCATCACCGTCCGGGTCCGGGAGGACAGCGACCTCACCGTCGACCTGCACACCGTCTCCGGCCGGATCACCAGTGGCTTCCCGCAGGTGCGCGGTCGCGGCGGGCTCGGCGCGATGAAGGACAGCCACGGGGTGCTGGGCACGGGCGGCGGTAAGCTCTGGGCGTCCGCGACCTCCGGCAGCATCGCCCTGCTCGCCCGGCCCGTCGAGGACGCCGACGACCTGGAGGAGCTGCCGTGACCGCCGTGTTCAGTCACGGGCGGCTCCGGCTCTACCTGCTCAAGCTCCTCGACGACGGCCCGAAGCACGGCTACGAGCTGATCCGCCTGCTGGAGGACCGCTTCCTCGGCCTCTACGCGCCCAGCGCCGGCACCATCTACCCCCGCCTGCAACGGCTGGAGGTCGAAGGGCTGGTCACCCACACCGCCGCGGGTGGCCGGAAGGTGTACGAGATCACCGAGGCGGGCCGCGCCGAGCTGCGGCAGCGCGCCGACGAGCTGGCCGCCCTGGAATCGGACATCAGCGCCTCCGTCGAGGACCTCTCCGCCCTGGCCGGCGAGATCCGCACCGAGGTGCGCGGCTCGGTGCGCGACCTCAAGCGGGAGCTGCGCGAGGCGGCCCGGCAGACCCGGCGCACGCACTGGGAGCCGCCGCCCACCCGGCCCGCCGCCGACGGTGGCCCGCGCGCGCCCGGCGAGTCGCCGCTGCTCGCCGAGTTCGACCAGCGGCTGGCGGAGTTCACCGTCGAGGTCGGCGCGCTGGTCCGCGCCGGGCGGCTCACCGACACCCAGCTGCGGACGGCGATCCGGCTGCTCGACGGCGCGCTGGACGGGCTGCGCCGGCTGCTCCGCTGAGCCGTCACCGGGGCGGGTCGGCTCACAGGTTGTTTCCAGCATCCACCCAGCACCGCCGCAGGCAGAGCGCGGATGATGGGGGCCATGGTGGCTACCCAGACCGAGGCCCGACTGCTGGTCGTCGAGGATGATCCCAACATCCTCGAACTGCTCTCCGCGAGCCTGCGCTTCGCGGGCTTCGACGTCGCCACCGCGACCAGCGGCAGCGCTGCGCTGAACGCCGCCAAGGACCACCGGCCCGACCTGGTCGTGCTCGACGTGATGCTGCCCGACCTGGACGGCTTCGAGGTGATCCGGATGCTCCGCGAGGGCGGCACGCGGACCCCGGTGGTCTTTCTGACCGCGCGGGACGCCACCGACGACAAGATCCGGGGGCTGACCCTGGGCGGCGACGACTACGTCACCAAGCCGTTCAGCCTGGAGGAGCTGACCGCCCGGATCCGGGCCGTGCTGCGGCGTACCGCCACGGGCGAGCACGCCCCGTCCCGGCTCACCTTCGCCGACCTGGAGCTGGACGAGGAGACCCACGAGGTCCACCGGGCCGGCCAGCGGGTGCAGCTCTCGCCGACCGAGTTCAAGCTGCTGCGCTACCTGATGCTCAACGCCAACCGGGTGCTCTCCAAGGCGCAGATCCTCGACCACGTCTGGAACTACGACTTCCGGGGCGACGACAACATCGTCGAGTCCTACATCTCCTACCTGCGGCGCAAGGTCGACAACACCGAGCCCCGGCTCATCCACACCCTGCGCGGGGTCGGCTACGTGCTGCGTAAGCCGGCGGCGTGAACCTCGTCCACGACGCGAAGGGCCGGCTGCGCAGCGTCCCGCTGCGGGTGAAGCTGGTCGCCTCGGTCCTTGCCCTGGTGGCGGCGGCACTCGTGGTGATCAGCGCACTTACCGCCTTCTTCTTGCAGAGCTACCTGGTGAGCCGGGCCGACGACCAGCTCAACTCCTATCTCGGCCAGGTCGAGGAGGCGTTGCCCGTCGACACCACCGACAACACCCTGCCGACCGACTACATGGTGGTCATCGCCAACCGCAGCACGGGCCTGGGCGACCTTCGCCATGACAAGTCCTTCGCCCGGGACGACCTGCCGGGCTCCCTGACCCAGCTCAGCTGGTACCAAAAGCATGCCGGCCATGGCGCCTTCACCACGGAGGCCGCAGACAAGCACCTGCGTTGGCGGGTCGTGATCAAGCAGGTGACTCCGGACAACTACATCGCGGTCGGGCAGAACATGGTCGACATCGACGTGGCGGTCAAGCAACTCGTCTGGATAGACCTGCTGGTTGGTGGCGCCGTGTTGATCATCATGGCGTCGGTGGGTGCGGGGATCGTGCGTACCAGTCTCAAGCCGCTGGTGGAGATCGAGCGGACCGCGGCGGCCATCGCCGGCGGTGACCTGACCCGACGGGTGCCGGACCCGGAGGAGGGCCGAGCCGTGCCGACCTCCGAGCTGGGCCGGCTCTCCCGGGCGCTGAACGCGATGCTCGCCCAGATCGAGGCCGCCTTCACGGCCCGGGCCGCGTCCGAGGCGGCGGCGCGCAGTGCCGAGGTCAGCGCCCGGGACGCCGCCGCGGCGGCGCAGGCGTCCGAGGCGCGGGCCCGCCGCTCCGAGGAGCGGATGCGGCAGTTCATCGCGGACGCCTCGCACGAGCTGCGTACCCCGCTGACCACCATCCGCGGCTTCGCCGAGCTGTACCGGCAGGGTGCGGCCCGCCAGCCCGAGGAGACGGCCGGCCTGCTGCGCCGGATCGAGGACGAGGCGGCCCGGATGGGGCTGCTGGTGGAGGACCTGCTGCTGCTCGCCCGGATGGACCGGGAGCGGCCGATCGCCCTGGCCCCGGTCGAGTTGCCGGTGCTGGCCTCCGACGCGGTGCAGGCGGCCCGGGCGGTGGACCCGGAGCGCCGGATCGAGCTGGAGATCGAGCCCGGTGCCGGTCCGCTCGTGGTGCTGGGCGACGACGCCCGGCTGCGGCAGGTGATCGGCAACCTGATGACCAATGCGCTCACCCACACCCCGACGGACGCCTCGGTGACGCTGCGGCTGCGCGTCGAGCCGGGCAACCTGGCCGTGGTGGAGGTGGCGGACACCGGTCCGGGGCTCACCCCGGAGCAGGCCGAGCGGGTGTTCGAGCGGTTCTACCGGGTGGACGCGGCGCGGACCCGCCGGGCCGGCGGGCCGATCAGCACCGGGCTCGGGCTGGCCATCGTCGCCGCGCTGGTGGCGGCGCACCACGGCACGGTCGAGGTGGCCGAGACGCCGGGCGGCGGGGCCACCTTCCGGGTGAAGTTGCCGCTGCTGCCGCAGTCACCCGAGTCCGGCGAGTGACTTTCAGAGAACATTCAGGCACGTTCCAGGCTGGTCGCAGTGCCAGGGGGGAAGGTGGATCCATGACCGACCACGAGACCGATCCGCAGCGGTCGCCGGCTCCCGCCGACGCCGAGCCGTCGCACCCCACCGCCGAGCTGCCCCGTGCCGAGAGCGGGCACCCGGACTCCACCGTCACCCCGGCCGCCGCGCCGGTTCCGGCCGACTCCCCGGCCGCCGGAACCCTGGCCGCCGTCGACGCCGGTCGCTCCGACGCGCCGGCCGCCGACGCTGGTCGCCCCGGCGTGCCGACCGTCGACGCCGGTCGTTTCGACGCGCCGGCCGCCGACCCCGGTCGCACCGACCCACCGGCCAGCCCATACGCACCGGTGTCGGCGCCGTCGTACCCCACCTCGGGGCAGCCGCAGCAGCCCAGCCCGTGGGCCGGCGGTCAGCAGCAGGGCGGCTGGGCCGGGCCGCACTACTCCCCGCACGCCGGCGGGCCGGTCCCGCCGTACCAGCAGCACCAGCCGTACCCGGGCGTGCAGCCGCACCAGGCCGGTCAGGCGCACCAGCCGTACCCGGGTGCGCAGCCGCACCAGGCCGGTCAGCCGGGCCTGCCGTGGGGAGCGCCCCAGCCGGCGCCGCGGCCGAGCCGGGCCGGGAAGTTCATCGGTGCCGCCGCCCTGGGCCTGGCGCTGATGCTCGGCTCCGGGGTGGCCGGTGGGGCGCTCGCGCTCGCCCTGAACGACGGGAACACCATCACCCGTACCTACTCGGCCGCGCCCGTGATCAACAGCGCCGACCTGCCGAAGATCGCGGCCTCCGTCCAGGACAGCATCGTCACGATCATGACGGGCAGCGGTGAGGGCTCCGGGGTGATCCTCAGCGCCGACGGGTACGTGCTGACCAACAACCACGTGGTCGCCTCCGCCAGTGGCGACACGGTGAAGGTGGTCTTCGCCGACGGCAAGAACGCGCAGGCGAAGATCGTCGGCACCGACCCGAAGACCGACCTCGCGGTGGTCAAGGCCAGCGGGGTCAGCGACCTGAAGGCGGCCAAGTTCGGCGACAGCGACGCCATGCAGGTCGGTGACCAGGTGCTCGCCCTGGGCAGCCCCCTCGGCCTCCAGGGTTCGGTGACCGCCGGCATCCTGAGCGCCCGCGACCGCACCATCCAGGCCGGCGAGGGCGGCCAGCAGATGGACCCGCGGCAGGGCGCCAGCTCGATCTCCGGCCTGCTGCAGACCGACGCCCCGATCAACCCGGGCAACTCCGGCGGCGCACTGGTCAACACCCGGGGCGAGGTGATCGGCATCAACACCGCCATCGCCACCGCCGGGCAGGGCAGCAACGGCAACATCGGTGTCGGCTTCGCCATCCCGAGCAACAAGGCCAAGGACGTCGCCGAGAAGCTCCAGCGCGGCGAGAAGGTCAGCCACCCGTCGCTCGGCGTCAGCGTGAACGCCGCCGAGGCCGGTGGCGCCATGGTCGCCTCGGTCACCCCGGGCAGCGCGGCCGAGAAGGCCGGGATCCAGCGGGGTGACGTGATCACCAAGTTCGGTGACAAGGTGATCAACGACTCGAACGATCTGGTCGGCGCCGTCCAGGCGGGCAAGGTCGGCGACCGCGTCCAGGTGGAGTTCAAGCGCAACGGTTCGACGCAGAACGCAACCGTGACGCTCGCCGAGTCGTCCTAACCAACAGACCTGCCTCCTCCGCGGGCGGCGGGTGCCGGAGTCAAGGGGGTTGGCTCCGTCACCCGCCGCCCATTTTCCTGCGCTCACCCGCCCCGGGTGAGCCGGGCTCACCCCGTCCGGCGGCACCCTCGACGCACCGGGAACCGCACGGGAGGGGACGTCATGACGACCACGACCGCCGTCCGTACCGACCAGGAGATCCAGCGGGACGTGCTCGCGGAGCTGGACTGGGACGCGCAGACCCAGCCGACCGAGATCGGCGTGACCGTCGCCGACGGGGTGGTGACGCTCACCGGTCAGGTGGACAGCTACGCCCGGCGCTGGGCGGCGGAGCGCTGCGCGCACCGGGTACGCGGGGTCCGGGCGGTCGCCAGCGACCTCGAGGTACGGCTGCCCGCCGCGGAGGAGCGTACCGACGCCGACATCGCCATCGCGGCCAGCCGGGCGCTGGAGTGGGACAGCTTCGTCCCCGCCGACCGGCTGGACGTGACCGTCGCCAACGGCTGGGTCATGCTCCGCGGCGAGGTGGAGTACGGCTTCCAGCGGCGTACCGCCGAGCGGGAACTGCGCCGGCTGCGTGGCGTACGCGGGGTCACCAACCTGATCGAGGTCCGTCCGCCGGCCCCGTCCAGCGACGAGCAGAACCGGCGGGACCTGCAACGGGTGCTGCTCCGACGGACCGGCACGGAACGGATCAGGGTCGGGGTCACCGGGGACACCGTGGTGCTCGACGGGGTGGTCCGCTCCTGGTGGCAGCGGGAGGAGGCGGAACGCGCGGCCTGGACCATGCCCGGCGTACGCGAGGTGCACGACCGGATCGTGGTGGCCGCCTGAGCCCGTTTGCCGCCGATCCGGGTGGGAAAGCGACGCCGATCACGGATGCCAGGGACCATCGGGAGGACTCGTGGCCGTGAATCATCAGCCGGACCCGGCCCGGGGGCGGCCGTTGCGGATCGCGATGGTGGTGCCGCCGTGGCTGTCGCTGCCGCCGCCCGGCTACGGCGGCGTGGAGCAGGTGGTGACCGGGCTGGTGAACGGCCTGGTCGACCAGGGGCACCGGGTCACCGTCTTCGGCGCCGGCCGGGACCACGGCACCGCCGCCGAGTTCGTCTCCACCTGCGAGGACCTCCAGTACGACCGGCTGGGCGAGTCGCTGCCCGAACTGGCCCACCTCGCTCAGGTCAACCGCCTGGTGGACCCGGCCGACTTCGACGTCGTCCACGACCACACCACGATCGGCCCGCTGGTCGCCGGCCGGCGGTCGGTGCCCACCGTGGCCACCGTGCACGGCAACCCGGTGGGGGAGTTCGGCACCATGCTCGGCATCGTCGACGAGGGGGTGGGCCTGGTGGCGATCTCGCACGCGCAGCGCCGGGCGAACCCGGGGCTGCCCTGGGTGGGCACGGTGCACAACGCGATGCCGCTGCGGGACTTCCCGCGCAAGCGGACCCCGGGCGAGGGGCCGGTGCTGTGGCTGGCCCGGTTCAGCCCGGACAAGGGGCCCGACGTGGCGATTCGCGCCTGCCGGGCGGCCGGGCTGCCGCTCACCCTGGCCGGCAAGTGCAACGAGCCGGCCGAACGCCGCTACTTCGAGCAGGTGGTGGAGCCGCTGCTGGACGACGACGTCAGTCTGGTGCTGAACGCCGACCGGGAGGCCACCCTGCAACTGCTGCTGGACGCCCGCTGCCTGATCATGCCGATCCAGTGGGAGGAGCCGTTCGGCATGGCAATGCTGGAGGCGATGGCGACCGGTACGCCGGTGGTGGCGCTGCGCCGGGGCGCGGTGCCGGAACTGGTCCGGCCCGGGCTGACCGGGCTGCTCTGCGAACACCCCGACGAGCTGCCGGCGGCGCTGCGCGACTCGAACCTGCTGGACCCGACCGACTGCGTGGCGCACGTCGCGGAGAACTTCTCGGCGGAGCGGATGGCGCTCGGCTACGAGTCGGTGTACCGCCGGTTCGTCGCCGCCGCCGTGCGGACCGGCCAGCCGGAGACCGCTCCGGTCGCCGCGGGATGACCGGTCGGTCGGCGGCGAGCGGCCGCCGCACCCGCCCCGGCCGGGGGCTCGCCGTCAGGCGCGGGCCGCGACCAGCTCCGCCGCGGCGGCGTCGAGCTGGCGGGCGTACCCCGGGCTGATGCTGCCCTCGCGCTGGCGCTCGCCGATCTTCGCGCGGAGCCGGTCCACCGCGGCGGTCAATGCGCCCTCGCCGCTGGCGGCGGTGGCGTTGCGCAGCAGGTTGCGCAGGTCGACGCCGACGTCGTCGCGGATCTGGCCGGCCACCAGCCCGGCCTCGATCAGACCGTCCACCCGGCCCGCGACGTCGACCAGGCTGCCGGCCGGTGGCAGCACGGGCACGGTGCTGGTCGCGGGGGCCGGCCGGGTCGGGCTCGGGGGTGCTGGAGTTTCCGCCGTGCCGCCGGTCGACGGCGCCGCCGAGGGCACCACCGGCCCGGCGCTCGGCAGTACCCGAGGCATGGGTTCCCGGTCCGGGACCAGGGCGGGCACCAGCAGCGCGGCACCGCCGACCAGCACCCCGCCAGCCGCCAGGAGCCTGCCCGACCAGCGACGGTCGACCGCCCGGCGGGGCCCGGCCGGGTCGCTGGCGTTCGCGCCCGGCCGGCCGGCGGGGGCCGGGTCGGGCTGCGGCTGCGCCGGGGTGGGGAGCGCCATGGTCGGGCCCAGCACGGTGGCGGCCTGCGGGCCGGCGGGCCGGAGCTGGTCCCGCAGCGCGGCCGCCACCTGATGCGCGGTGGGCCGCCGCCGTGGGTCGCGGGCCAGGCACCGCAGGCAGATCTCCGCGACCGGGGACGGCAGACCGGGTACGTCCAGCGCCGGCGGGGCGTCCTCGGCCAGCGCCGCGCCGAGCTGCTCCCAGGTGTCCGCCGGGTACGGCACCTGGCCGCTCAGCGTCTCGAAGAGCAGCACGCCCAGCGAGTAGACGTCGGTGGCCGGTTGGGCCGGGGCGCCGTCCAGCCGCTCCGGTGCCACGTACGCGGGGGTGCCGAAGGTGCCGCCGTCCTCGTCCTCGTCCGGCGCGCCGATCCGGGTGGCGATGCCGAAGTCGAGCACCTTCGCGCCGACCTGGGTCAGCATCACGTTCGCCGGGGTGATGTCCCGGTGGACGATGCCGAGCCGGTGCGCCGCCGCCAGCGCCTCGGCCACCTGGGCGCCGACCTCCATCGCCTCCGCCCAGGGCAGCGGCCCCGCGGTGAGCCGGTGCTCCAGCCCCTCGCCGCCGAGCAGCTCCATCACCACGAACGAGGTGATGGTGCCGTCGGGTGCCACCGTCTCGCCGTAGTCGTGCACGGCGGTGACGTGCGGGTGCACGAGCTGGGCGGCGGACCGGGCCTCCTCGCGGACCAGGCCCCGGAACCGGGCGTCGGCGGCGAGCGCCGGGGCGAGCACCTTCACCGCGACGATCCGGTCGAGCACCTCGTCCCGGGCCCGCCAGATCACCGACATGCCACCGGCCCCGATCTGGTCGATGAGCCGATACCTGCGGGCCAGCATCGTGCCGGCGTGCAGTGACGCCTTCACCTCGCACCTGCCTGGGCTTGGGAGCGCTATCAGGTTGCGGGAATGTGTCCGGCGTGTCAACGGCTGTCCGGTCCCTGGTCGCGCGGCGCGCGGCCCTTCTCACGCCGGGTGACCGCGCGGGTCACGCGGGGCGGCTCCGGCCGGCCGCCTTTCCGCCTCGTGCCAGGATGAACGCCATGGCAGGGGGTCCGGTGGCGTTCGTGCTCGGCGGTGGTGGAGTGCTCGGCGCGGTCGAGGTCGGCATGCTGCGCGCCCTGTTCCGTGCCCGGATCCGGCCCGATCTGGTGCTCGGCACCTCGATCGGCGCGGTCAACGGCGCCCTGGTCGCCGCCGACCCGAGCGAGGCCGTCACCGACCGGCTGGTCCGGCTCTGGGCCTCGCCCGAGGCCAGCGAGGTGTACGGGGACTCCGTCGCCCGGCAACTGCGCCGCTTCGCCGCCCGTCGGCACCTGCACTCACCCCGGCCGTTGCGCCGGCTGCTGGAGAGCGAACTCGGCGAGGACACCACCTTCGCCGACCTCAAGGTCCCCTTCCGCTGCTGCGCGGCGAACATCGAGCGGGCCGCCGAGCACTGGTTCCACAGCGGGCCGGTGGTGCCGGCGGTGCTCGCCTCCGCCTCGGTGCCCGGGCTGCTGCCGCCGAAGGAGATCGACGGCCAGCACTACATCGACGGCGGGGTGGTGAACTCCATCCCGGTCGGGGAGGCGGTCGCCCTCGGCGCGAAGCAGATCTTCGTGCTCCAGGTGGGCCGGATCGAGCGGGCGCTCAGCCCGCCCCGCCGGCCCTGGGAGATCGCTCAGGTGGCCTTCGAGATCGCCCGCCGGCACCGGTTCGCCCGGGAGATGGCGGCGCTGCCCGAAGGGGTGGAGGTGCACGTGCTGCCCACCGGCGGGCTGGAGCCGCGCGACGACACCCCGTGGGCGTACCGGGACATGGCGGCGGTGGGGCGGCGGATCAGCCGCGCGTACACCGCCTCCCGCCGCTACCTGGACACCCGACTGGAGCGCTGATGCCGCTGCCCCCGCGGTGGGTACGCCGGTTGCTGCTGGCCCCCGGCGTGGTGCTGCTCGCGGTCACGGTGCTGACCACGCTGCCGGCCTGGGCGTTGCTGGCGCTGGCCGCCTCGCCGCTGGTGCCGGGGCGGCTGCGACCGCTGCGGCTGCTCTGGATCGTCACCGTCTACCTGGTCTGGGACGCGGCCGCGCTGCTCGCCCTGTTCGTGCTCTGGGTGGCCGCCGGCTTCGGGGCGCGCAAGCGCTCGCCGGCCTTCCAGCGGGCGCACTACCTGCTCGCCGGCCACTTCCTGCGGGTGCTGTTCTGGCAGGCCCGCTGGGCGCTGCGGCTGCGCATCGACGTGGTCGGCGCCGACCCGGACACCGCCCTGCCCGGCCGCCCCGAGCTGGTGCTCTGCCGGCACGCCGGGCCCGGTGACTCGTTCATCCTGATCCACGCGCTGGTGAACTGGTTCCACCGGGAGCCCCGGATCGTGCTCAAGGCGACCCTCCAGTGGGACCCGGCGATCGACGTCCTGCTCAACCGGCTGCCCAACCGGTTCATCGCGCCCGGGGCGGACGGCCGGGAGACGATGCTCGAGCAGATCGGCCACCTCGCCGCCGACCTGGACGACGACGACGCGTTCGTGATCTTCCCGGAGGGCGGCAACTTCACCCCGAGCCGGCGGCTGCGGGCCATCTCCCGGCTGCGGGCGCTCGGACTGGACCGGATGGCGTCGCGCGCCGAACGGATGCAGCACGTGCTCGCCCCGCAGCCGGGTGGGCTGCTCGCCGCCCTGGAGGCCGCCCCGGACGCCGGGGTCGTCTTCGTCGCCCACACCGGACTGGACCGGATGCTCACCGTGACCGACGTGTGGCGGGAGCTGCCGATGGACAAGCGGATCGTGATGCGGTTCTGGTCGGTGCCGCCGGAGGACATCCCGGTGGGGCGGCAGGAACGCATCGACTGGCTCTTCGACTGGTGGTCGCGGATCGACCGGTGGATCGCGGCCAACCGGGACGGGGTGGCGGGCGCAGCAAACCCTCGGTGACGCGGGCGGCCACGTATGGTGCGCTCGTGGAGCAGATCTGCGTGGTGACGACGGTGGTGGACGCGCGGGCGGTCGCGGACGTCCTGGCGGCCGCGGCCGTCGCCGGACGCCTGGCGGCGTGCGCCCAGGTGAGCGGACAGGTGGACAGCACCTACTGGTGGCAGTCCGCGATCCAGACCACCGCCGAGTGGTCGGTGCAGCTCAAGACCGCGCCGGACCGGGTGGACGCGCTGATCGACCAGCTCCGCGCCAACCACCCGTACGAGGTGCCGGAGATCCTGGTGACCCGGGTGGAGAGCGGCAACCCGGACTACACGGCCTGGGTGCACCAACACACCCGTCCCTGAGTACGCCTACTCTGTCCGGCCGGACCGCCGGTCACGATGCTGGCCGGGTGGAGAACACCGGCTACCCCTGCCCCGGCTGCGGCGCCCCCGCCGATCTCGCCTCCGGCTGCCCCGGCTGCGGTCGTCCGCCGTACCCGCCGGCCGCCGAGGTGGTGCGGCTGGACCGGGAGATCGCCGCGCTGACGCCGCAGGTGGAGCGGGCCCGGGTCGCGTACCAGGAGCTGGCGACCCGGCTCGGCGCCGCCCGGCAGCACCGGGCGGAGTTGGCCGCCCGGATCCGTCGGGAGATCCCGGCACCGCGCCCGGTCGGGCCGCTGCCACCGCTGCCCGCGCCGCCGGCCGTCCCGGTCCGGCCCGGCGGGGCGGAGACCTCCACCCGGACCGTGCAGGGCCTGCTGTTCGTCCTCGGTGGACTGCTGCTCGGCACCGCGGCGGTGGTGTTCACGGCGGTCGCCTGGGCCACGTTCGGGGTCGCCGGGCGGGCGGTGATCCTCCTCGGCTGCACCGCGCTCGCCCTCGCTGCCCCGCTGGTGGCCCGGCGGCGCGGGCTGCGCGGCACCGCCGAGACGTTCGCCGCGGTGGGGCTGCTGCTGGTGCTCCTCGACGGGTACGCCGCCTGGTCGGTGGACCTGCTCGGGGTGGCGGGCTGGCCCGGAAGCCGCTACCCGGCGCTGGTCGGGGGGATCGGCGCGGCGGTCGCGGCCGGGTACGCGCGGCTCAGCCGGCTCACCGTGCCGTGGTTCGCGGCGCTGCTGACCGCGCAGCCCGTGCTGCCGCTGGCCGCGGTGGCCGCCGAGCCGTCCGCCGCCGGCTGGGCGCTGGTGTTCACCGGGGTGGCGTTGGGCGATCTCGTGGTGGTGATCGCCCTGCGGAACCGGGTTCCGCGGGCCCACGTCGCGCTGCCGTCGGACGGCGCGACGTCGGCCAGTGGCGGTGACCCGGGGCGGGGCGGGGTGGCCGGCGGGGGGCCGGTCCACTTCGGTCCGCACGGGGAAGCGGCGGCCGGCGGGGGGCCGGCCGCCGCGCCCACCGGCGTCGTCGCCCCGGGGGCCGTGCCGCCCGGTCCGGCGCCGGCCGGTCCCCGGGTGGGCCCGCGTTCCGTGCCGGTGCCCGCCGGTGGCTCGGCGGCGGTGGCGGCCGGCTGGGCGCTGGGCTGGATCGGGCACGGGGTCGCGCTGGCCGTCGCGGCCGGCTGCGCGCTGATCCCGCTCGGGCTGGGGCGGGTGGCCGGCACTCCGCTGCTGGCCGGTGGTCCGTTGCTGGTGGTGGCGCTCGCCCTGCTGACCGGCGCGCTGGCGGCCGGTGGCCGGACGTACCGGGCGATCGCCGCCGGGCTGCTGGTGCCGGTGCTGGCCACCGTACTGATCCGGCCGGTCGCCGCGCTGCACCCGGGGCTGCTGCTGGTGGCGGCCGGGCTGCTGGCGGCCGGGCTGGCCGGGGCCGTGCGGGCGGTGCCGCAGCGGCTGCGTACCGGGCCGCGGGTGGGCGCGTTGGTGGTGGCGGCCGGGGCGGGGCAGGTCACCACAATCCTCACCGGGCTCGTCGCCGGGGCCGGCGTGCTCGCCGCGTTCCCGGCCTGGCAGGGCGCCGAGCCGGTCCCGGCCCCGTCGTGGGGCTGGCAGCTGCCGGTGGCCGTGCTGCTCACCGCCGGGGCGGTGGTGCTGCTGGTGCCCCCGTCCGCGCGGCCGGTGGTGGGGGCCGTCGGCGGCGCGCTGGCGGTGCTCGCCGGGCCGGCCGCCGTGGCCACCCCCTGGCCGCTGGTGGTGACCCTCGATCTGGTGGCGGCCACCGCGCTGCTGCTCGGCGCGGTATACCGGCCGCGCCGCCGGTACCCGACGGTGCTGGTCCCCGCCCTGGCGGCGGCGGTCCTCCTCGGCCACGCCCTGCTGGTCGGCTGCGCCGACCCGGCCGGCGCGGGAACGGTCTTCGCGGTCCTGGCGATCGTCGGCGTGGCGGGCGCGGCGCGGGGTCGCCGGGGCGAGGGGGCCCAGCCGACCGTCGCCGGGGTGGCGCTCGGCGGTGCGCTGCTGGCCGTACCGGCGGCGGTGGCGGTCGCGCTGCTCGGCTTCGGCGCGGCGCCCTGGTGGCGGCTGCGCGGTGCGTCGGGCGCCGTCGTGCTGCTCGTGGTCGCCGTCCTCGCGGTCCGCCGACACTGGCCCGACCTGCACGGGTACGCCTCGGCCGGCTTCGCCGTCGCGCTCGCCTCGGTCGGGGTCGCCCCACTGGTCGTACCGGGCGCCGAGCGGGTGTCGTTCTACGCCGCGGCGGGCGTGCTGCTGGCGGTGGCCGCCGGTGGGGCGGCCCGGCCGGCGGTCGCCCCGCGGGTGGTCGGCGCCGGACTGGCCGGCCTGGCGCTGCTCGCGGCCGCCCCGGCGGTCCTGCGGGTGCTCCTGGAGTTGCCGGTCCGGCCCTGGTCCGGAGTGCCCGCCAGCGGGCCGGTGCCTGGCGCGGTGCCCGCCGGCTTGGCGCTGCTGCTGCTCGGCACGGCCGCCGCCGCGTACGCCCGCGCCGCGACGGCTCCAGATCGCGGCGCCGGCCCGGACCGGCCTTCATTCGGTCCGGAGCGCCGCCTAGCGGCGCGGAGGCCGAATTATGGCCGTCAGCCGAGCCGGAGTCCGAGTGGCGGGCGACGGCTGCCCACGCTGGCCGCGCTCCCGTTCGGCGCGGTCGCCCTGCCGGTGCTGCTGGCGGCGACCGGCGCGCCCTGGCCGGTGGTCCCCGCGCTGACGTTCGGGGCGGGGCTGGCCACGCTGCTGGTGGCGGCGCTCGCCGCGCCGCGCTGGGCGCTGCTGCCGGTCACCGTGCCGCTCGGGCTGGCGCTCACCGTGCCCGGGCTGGGCGGGCTGCTCGCCACCCGGGCCGGGACGCTCGCCGGGCTGGGCGCGCTGGTCGTCGCGGCGGCGGTCGTGGGCGCGGTCGGCCGGGCGGACGGGATCCAGCTCGCCGGCCGGCTGTCGGCCCTGGCGGCGGCCACCGGGTTCGCGGTGACCGCGTCGCTGGCCGGCGGGCTGCCGCTGCGTACCGCCGCCTTCGCGGTCCTGGCCGTGGCGGCGGCGGCCCTGCACGCCGGCCCGCTGCTCCGCCCCGCGACGGCAACCCCACGGGCCGCGCTGGCGGTGGAGGTGGCGGCGCACGCGGTGGCCCTGCTGGCGCTGCTGCTCACCACCGGTGCGCTGCGGCACGCGGCGGCGGTCTGCGCGCTGTGGGGCGCGGTCGTGGCGGTACGGGTGCTCCGGCGGGACGAGCCGGCCGGCCGACGGTGGGTCCTCGCCGGTGTCGCGGGCGGCAGCGAACTGCTCGGCGGCTGGCTGCTGCTCGCCGCCGGCGGGGTGGCGGTGCTGGAGGCGTACACCGTGCCGGCGGCGGCGCTGGCCCTCGGCGCGGGCCTGGTGGCGCTGCGCACCCGGCCGGGCCTGAACAGCTGGCTGGCGCTCGGCCCGGGGCTGGCGGCGGCGCTGCTGCCCAGCCTGGTGTCGGTGCTGGCCGCGCCGGACCCGCAGCCGTGGCGCCGGCTGGCGCTCGGCGTCGTCGCGCTCGGCGTGGTGCTCGGCGGGGCGGTCCGGCGCTGGCAGGCGCCGGTCGTGCTCGGCGCGGTCACCCTGGTCCCGCTGGCGCTGCACGAGCTGGCCCGGGGCTGGGACCTGCTGCCCCGGTGGATCTACCTGGGCCTGGGCGGCCTGGCGCTGATCGCCCTCGCCGCGACGTACGAGCGCCGCCGGCGCGACCTGGCCCGGCTGCGGGCCGTGGTGGGCCGGATGGGGTAGGGGTAGCACCACCGAGGGCTGGGGGGCTGGCTGGATTACCCAGCGCAGTCGATCAAGGCATGCTTGGTTACGGAGGGTCGCGCCGCCCGGTGTGACGTACCGACCGAGGAGCGGGGAACGGCATGACCTCAGCATTGACGGCACCACCGGCCCGGCGGGGCAGCGAATACGCGCGGCTGTCCCGGCGGGTCGCCGAGGCGGGCCTGTTCGATCGCCGACCGGCCTGGTACGCGGCCCGGATCGGGCTCACCCTGGGTGCCTTCGTGGCCGGTTGGGTGCTGGTGGCCGCGGTCGGTGACTCCTGGGTGCAGCTGCTGCTGGCGGCCGGGATGGCGGTGGCCACCACCCAGGTGGCGTTCCTCGGGCACGACGCCGGCCACCGGCAGATGTTCCGCCGGCGCGGCCCGAGCGAGTCTGCCGGCCTGATCGCCGGCAACCTCGCGGTCGGGCTGAGCTACGGCTGGTGGGTGGACAAGCACAACCGCCACCACGCCAACCCGAACCACGAGGACGAGGACCCGGACGTCGGGGCGGGCGCGCTGGTCTGGACGTACGAGCAGGCGGCGGCGACCCGGGGGCTGGGCCGGTGGCTGGCCCGGCGGCAGGCGTGGCTGTTCTTCCCGCTGCTGCTGCTCGAAGGTCTGGCGCTGCACGTGGCGAGCGTCCAGGCGCTGGTCGGCCGGGAGCCGGACGGCCGGTGGCGCACCCCGGTGCGGCACCGCGCGGTCGAGGGCCTGCTGCTCGTCGCGCACGCCGTCGGCTACCTCGGCCTGCTGTTCGCGGTGATGTCGCCGGGTAAGGCGCTGCTCTTCGTCGCCGTCCACCAGGGGCTCTGGGGGCTCTACATGGGCTGCGCGTTCGCCCCGAACCACAAGGGCATGCCGATGCCCACCGCCGACGACGACCTCGACTTCCTGCGTAAGCAGGTGCTCACCTCGCGCAACGTGCGGGGCGGCCGGTTCGTGGACGTGGCGCTGGGGGCGCTCAACTACCAGATCGAGCACCATCTCTTCCCGAACATGCCCCGGGCCAACCTGCGGCGGGCCCAGCCGATCGTCCGGGCGTACTGCGCCGAGCAGGGCATCCCGTACGTCGAGACCGGGCTGATCGAGTCGTACCGGCAGGCCCTGGGTCACCTGCACGAGGTCGGCCGCCCGCTGCGGGCCGGCTGAGCGGGACCGTGCCGGGCGGAGGCGGCGGCCTCCGCCCGGTACCCGCTCAGGAACCGCCGGTGAAGGCCCGGGCGAGCTCCGCCGGAGCCTCCTCGGTGTCGGCCGCCGGGGGCTTGCTCAGCTGAACCGGCATCCCGAAGTCGCGGTAGCTGACGGTCATCTTGCCGAGCGCCGGGTCGATCGCGGCCATGTCCATCTCGAAGGCGGTGAGCCGGCCCTGCTCGTCCGCGGCCGCGGTGAACGGGACCGCCTTGGCCTTGTCGCCCGCCGCCGCCAGCGACTTCGGGTCGGCCCCCGTGCGGGTGTAGTCGAGCGTGCCGGCGTAGGACCGGTCACCGGTGCGCCGCACGTCGACCACGGCCGACAGCAGCTTCTTCACCCCGCCCGGGTCGTCGGCCGGCATCAGGCCCAGCTGCCCCCCGGAGAGCTTGCCGGCGTCCATGTGCAGCCACTTCTTCGCCCCGCCCAACTGCGTGCCGAGCGCCCCGCTCAGCTTCACGTAGGCGTCGTCGCCGATCGCCAGGCAGTGCACCTCGCCGAGGTCGCCGAGGCTCAGGGTGACGTCCATGGCGCGGGTTGTCGGGTCCACCACCCCGCTGGCGGTGAGCATCGACGAGGTGACCTCGACCCGCATGCTCTGCTCGTTGAGCCGCCGGACGGCGGCGGTCAGTTCGCCCGTCGGGTCCGGCGTCGAGCTGGTGGAGGCCGTGGCGGTGCCGCGACCGGTTGACCCGTCTCGGCCGCCGCAGCCGGTCAGTCCGAGACCGAGCACGGCGACCAGCGCGACCCCCGTGGTCGCCAGCCGTCGCATCTTCATCGTGGTCTTCTCCTCAACAAAGGGTGGCCGGCCCGGCGCCCGCCGGGCCGGCGGTCAGCCTAGCCGCCGCCACCGACTGGCCAAGTTCGATTTCTGGCGTGCGTCGACTGGCCCCGATCAGCGCTGCCGGTAGGGTCGTCGCATGGCAGACGTGCTCACCGCCGAGGCGGTGGCAGCCGAGGCGGGGCTGCTGGCCCCGACCCGGCGGATCGACGACATGGCCCGGAGCGCGGCATGAGATTCGAGATCAGCAAGGTGCTCGACGCCATCGAGGGGCGGGTCTGCACCGACCCCGCACTGGCCCGGGCCGTGGTGGACCTGGCCGAGGTGATCCGCTGGCAGAACCTGGACGGCGGCCGGCCGGCCAGCCTGCTGCGGCTCGGCATGGTGATCGACGCCCTGTCCCAGCAGCTGGGGGAGGACAGCGTCCCGGTCTACGCCATCGTGCACCGGGCCCTGCTCTCCGACGCGGACCTGACCTCCAACGAGCGGATGGTGGTGCGGCGCTGGGCGGACGACGGTCTGGTGGAGGTGCTGGACCACCCCGGCGACCGGGTGCTGGAGGTGGCCGACCTGCTCGGGCTGCCCGTGCTCAGCCGGGGCCGCTTCGACGGCCTGAGCGGCCGCTACCCGTGGCTCGGGCAGGCAGGAAGGGTGCTCGCACCGGTGCCCGGCGCCGGTGGCCCGGTGTTCATCGCGCACGTCGGCGGCGGGCAGAGCCCGGCTGCCGGCAGCCGCTCACCGGTGGGCGCGAAGTTGCTGGCCCGGCAGTGGCGCTGCCCCGAGCCCGGGTGCGCGCTCTTCGGCGGCGGTGGGGGCGGCGGGGCCTTCGCCGACCTGGCCCGGGTGGACCGCGCCCCGGCCGGCCAGCCCCCGCCCACGCTGCGCAACGGGGTGCCGACCTGCCCCCGGCACGGCGTCCGGCTCGGCGACGCCGGGCCGCGGCCGCGGACGGAGGTGCTGGCGGTACGCATCGGCGGGCTGGTCCGGCGGCGGTTCGTGCTCACTGAGGCCCAGCCGGTGCTGGTCGGGCGGGCGCCGGACTCGTCCGGCGGGATCGTGCTCGGCCAGTGGCTCAACGATGAGGCGCGGCGCTGGATCAGCCGCAGCCACGTCCGGTTCGAGCTGCGGGCTGGTCGAGGCGAGCTGATCGTCACCGACACCAGCACCAACGGCTCGGGCGTACGGCCGGGCGGCTCGATGGCCGAGTCGGACCGGATCGCGCTGGCCCCGCAGCAGTCCCGGGTGCTGGGTGAGGGCGACATCGTCGAGCTCTATCCGGGCGTGCAGGTCGGTCGCGCCGACGAGCTGCCCAGCGACGCGAAGTTCAGCCCCACCTCGGTGATGGCGGAGGCCCCCACCATGGCGATGCGCCTGCCGCGTCCCTGAGGCCGACGACGAAGGACGCCGGGACCATCGCGGTCCCGGCGCCCTTCGCGTACGGGGGTCAGCCCGCCAGCACGGCGGCGAGCTGGGCCACCGCGTGGTCGATCTCCTCCTCGGTGATCACCAGCGGCGGGGCGAGCCGGATGGTCGAGCCGTGGGTGTCCTTGGCCAGGACGCCCCGCTCCATCAGCCGCTCGCAGGCCTGCCGGCCGGTCATCAGCGCCGGGTCGATGTCCAGGCCGGCCCAGAGGCCCCGGCCCCGGACGGCGACCAGGCCCTTGCCGATCAGGCCACGCAGGCCGGCGTGCAGCCGTTCGCCCAGCTCGGCCGAGCGCCGCTGGAACTCGCCGGTGGCGAGCAGCCGGACCACCTCGGTGGCGACGGCGCAGGCCAGCGGGTTGCCGCCGAACGTCGAGCCGTGCTGACCCGGCTTGAGCACGCCGAGGACGTCGGTGTTCGCGGCCACCGCGGAGACCGGCACGATGCCGCCGCCGAGCGCCTTGCCCAGCAGGTACATGTCCGGGACGACACCCTCGTGGTCGCAGGCGAACGTCGCGCCGGTACGCCCCAGACCCGACTGGATCTCGTCGGCGATGAACAGGACGTTCCGCTCGGTGCAGACCCGGCGGACGCCCGGCAGGTAGCCCTCCGGCGGCACCACGACACCCTGCTCGCCCTGGATCGGTTCGAGCAGCACGGCGACCGTGTTCTCGTCGATCGCGGCGGTCAGCGCGTCCAGGTCGCCGTAGGGGACGACCGTGAAGCCCGGGGTGTACGGCCCGAAGTCGGCGCGCGCGTCCTCGTCGGTGGAGAAGCTGACGATCGTGGTGGTCCGGCCGTGGAAGTTCCCCTCGGCGACCACGATGTTCGCCTGGCCCGGGGTCACGCCCTTGACCTGGTAGCCCCACTTGCGGGCGACCTTGATGCCGGTCTCCACCGCCTCCGCGCCGGTGTTCATCGGCAGGACCAGCTCCTTGCCGCACAGCTCGGCCAGCTCCCGGCAGAAGTCGGCGAACTGGTCGTGGATGAACGCCCGGCTGGTCAGCGTGAGCCGGTCGAGCTGCGCGTGCGCGGCCTCGATCAGCTTCGGGTGCCGGTGACCGAAGTTCAGCGCCGAGTAGCCGGCCAGGCAGTCCAGGTAGCGGCGCCCGTCCACGTCGGTCAGCCAGGCGCCCTCGGCGGACGAGATCACCACGGGCAGCGGGTGGTAGTTGTGCGCCGTGTGGCGCTCCGCGTCCCGTACGGCGGACGGCGTCCGCAGCATGTCGTCGATGATCACTTGTCTGCCTTTCCCTGACGGAGTCGCAACGTGCAGCACTTCGGTCCGCCGCCGGCCTTGCGCAGCTCGGACAGGTCGATCCCGATGGTCTGGTAGCCCCGGTCGCGCAGCTTGGCGGCGAGGTCGGTGGCCTGGGCGGGCAGCACCACGTGCCGGCCGTCGCTGACCGCGTTCAGCCCGAGCACCTCGGCGTCGGCCATGGTGGCGTGGATGGCGTCCGGGAAGAGCCGGCGCAGCACCGCCCGGCTGCCCGGCGAGAACGCCTCCGGCAGGTACGCGACGGTCCGCTCGTCGAGCACGGTGAGCGCGGTGTCCAGGTGGTAGAAGCGCGGGTCCACCAGCTGCATGGTGATCACCGGGTAGCCGAAGACCTCCTGGAGCTGGGCGTGCGAGGCGTGCGCGGTGCGGAACCCGGTGCCGGCGAGCAGGTGGTCGCCGACCAGCAGGATGTCGCCCTCGCCCTCGTTGACGTGCTTCGGGTCGTACATCTCGAAGCCGGCGGCCTCGAACCAGGCCCGGTAGGCGGGGGCCTCGTCGGCCCGCTGCGGGTCACGGAACTGCACCGCCATGGCCTTGCCGTCGATCACGGTGCCGCCGTTGGCGGCGAAGACCATGTCCGGCAGGCCCGCGACCGGGTCGATCAGCTCGACCTCGTGGCCCAGGTCGACGTAGGTCTGGCGGAGCTGCTCCCACTGCCGGATCGCGAGGTCGGCGTCGACCGGCGCGGTCGGATCCATCCACGGGTTGATCGCGTAGTCGACCGCGAAGTACGTCGGCCGGCACATCAGAAAGCGCTGGCGGGTGGCGTCCATCGTCATGTCGTGCTCCCAGGGGTCGGGCGCGCCCGGCCACCGTCGGCCCACGGGCTGGCGCCGTGGTTCAACGTTATGCGCCGCAGGCCGGCGACATCCACCGCGAGAAGTTGCGTTCGGCGTCGGATCGTTGCGTCTGGTGCTCCGGCGGCGTCGGATCGTTGCGTCGACGCTCAGTCCCGCTCCACCCGAGGTGGGCCTGCGGGTGCCGGGGCGTCTCGTCCAGCCGGGCTGTCGCCAGGTCCGCCCACCTGGCGCGACGCCCCGCCCGGGCCGGCGCGATCCGGGCCGGCGTCGCCGTGGTCGACCCTCCCGGCCAGCCCGGACACACTTCGGGGGCGGCCATCGCCGCCCCCGAAGAGGATGTGCCCGGCTGGTGAACCACCAGACTGGTCGGGCGTGCCGGCGCACCGCCAGGCGAGCCGATCAGTGCCCGTCAGAACATCGCGGCAAACTGTGAATCAAGCCACTCCCGGAACCGGCCGACCCACTCGCCGTCGGTCGTCGGCCAGTCGAACTGGCCGGTCAGCGCGACGAGGCCGAGCACCACGGCGGCGAGGCCGACCACCACGCCGATCAGCGCGTCGGTCGTACCGGCCACGTGCCGCCGGCGGGTGGCGACCAGGCCGAGCACGGCGAGCACCGCGCCGACCGCGCCGAGCCCGATGCCGTAGCCGGCGAGGGTGCCGCTCAGCACGAACAGGGCGCCGACCACGGAGACGATCAGGCCGAGGGTGGCCAGCAGGCTGGCTCGGGGCTTCGGCCCGAGGGCCACGGGAGCCGTCCGGGCATCGGCATCGGGGCGGGCCGACGGCCGGTCCGGCTGGCCGTCCCGGTCCAGGTCGACGGTGCGCTCCAGGGTCGGATCCGGGTCGATCCCGGTGCGCCGCTCCTCGGTAGCGACCGGACGGCCGGTGGCGGCCGGGCCGCGGCCGTCGACGACGCCGTCACCGTCGCCGTTGACGTCCTCATCTCGAGCCGGGGCGTTGCGGTGGGACAAAATCTTCATTTCGGCACCTCCTGATCTGCTGCGTGGAGGCCGGGTGATGCGCAGTGGCGACCACGCGTGACACGCAGGAGGTACCCGGCCGCCGGGAATTCGACACCCGTCGACGGGTGGCCGGACTCCGCAGCGGCGCCGACCGGGCGCCGGGGCTACCGTTGCCGTCGTGCCAGAGGGACACACCATCCACCGCCTGGCGGCCCGACACGCCGAGCTCTTCGCGGGCGACCGGGTGCACGCCGCCAGCCCGCAGGGCCGCTTCGCCGAGGGCGCGGCCCGGCTCACCGGCACCGTCCTCGAGGGCACCGAGGCGTACGGCAAGCACCTGCTGCACCACTACGCCGGCGAGCTGACCCTGCACGTGCACCTCGGCCTCTACGGCAAGTTCGCCGACGGGCCCGGCGAGCCGCCGCCCCCGGTCGGGCAGGTGCGGCTGCGACTCAGCAACGACGGCGCCGGCTTTCGGCGTGGCGGCAGGCGCGCCGAGGTGGGCCTCGATCTGGCCGGCATCGGCGTCCCGCCGGCCGGCGAGGACCACCGGCACTGGCTGGACCTGCGCGGCCCGACCGCCTGCGAGCTGCTCACCCCGCCCGAGGTGGCGGCCCTGCGCAACCGGCTCGGCCCGGACCCGCTGCGCGCCGACGCCGACCCCGACCGGGCGTACGCGCGGATCCGGCGCAGCCCCACCCCGCTCGCCGCGCTGCTGCTGGACCAGTCGGTGGTGGCCGGCACCGGGCTGATCTTCGTGACCGAGGCGCTGTTCCGCGCCGGGCTGCCGCCCACCCTGCCCGGGCGGCACCTCACCCCGGCCGGCTGGGCGGAGCTCTGGGCCGACCTGGTGGCGCTGATGACCCTCGCCGTCGAGCGGAGCCGGATCGACACCGTGCGGGACGAGCACCTGCCGGAGGCGCTGGGCCGCGCGCCCCGCGTCGACCGGCACGGCGGGGAGGTGTACGTCTACCGCCGCCCCGGCGCGGCCTGCCACGTCTGTGGTGCCGCGATCAGCCGGGGCGAGCTGGCCGGCCGCAACCTCTACTGGTGCCCCACCTGCCAGGCCGGCTGACGCCGGGTCCGGTGTTCAGGCCGCCCCGGGTGCTGCCGCCCGACGATCCCCGGTCGCATCCCCCAGCCCGCCGGTCGCGTCAACCGACCGCGCGAAGGACGCGGTGTTGGTGACGGAGCCGCTCGACGGCCTCCGCCGTCGTCCCGTCCGCGGGTAGGAGGACGACCAACTGCTGCGCGTCGATGCTGGGCAGCTCCAGCCGCTCCCGGTGCCAGCGCAGCTCCTGCCCGGCGGGATGGTCGAGCCGCAGCGGGACCTGCGGCGGGGGCAGGTGGTGGTTGAGCCGTCGGGTGAACTCCTGCCCGGCGACGGGAGCGAGCTCGGCCTTGAACCACTCGGATGTCTCGGCGGACGGCCCGAGCCACAGGTCGAAGGCCTGCTCGTCGGCCACCTGATCCCAGTCGGGGAAGAACGTCCGGGCGCGTGGGTCGGTGAACACGTAGCGCGTCAGGTTCGGTGACTCGGTGTCGAGCAGCCCGCTCTCGCGCATGACCAGCTCGAACCCGCTCGTGTACGCGAGCACGTCGCCCAGCCGGTTGGTGACGAACGCGGCGCCGGGTTCGAGCAGTCGGAGGGTCTCCCGCACGGTGGGCCGGATCTCGCGGTTGGGTGGCGACGGCCGCCGGTGCGCGGAGCAGGCACCACCGGTGATCTTCGCGAGGTAGCGCAGGTGGTGGCGCTCCCCGGCATCCAGGCTCAGGGCGTCCGCGAGCGCGTTCACCACGGCGGGGGACGGGTTGCGGTCCCGTCCCTGCTCGATCCGGGTGAGGTACTCCACGCTGATCCCGGCACGGGTGGCCAGGTCCGAGCGCCGCAGGCCGGGGGAGCGGCGCCGGCCACGATCGGGCAGACCGAAGGACTCCGGCTGGATGCTGTCGCGCTTCGCCCGGACGAAGTCGCCCAACGGCGTACTCATGGATCCAGAGTCTAGGGCGGCTCCCGGCAGCCGCAGCCGTCGTAGCGTGGCCCTACGGGGGCCAGCCTGCGCCCGGTCTGGTTACCGTCGACGTGACAGCGGACCGTGGATCGCATGAACGAGAAGCACAAGTTGGTCATCGTCGTGGGGAGCGTCCGTGAGGGCCGGTTCGGGCCGGTCGTCGCGTCCTGGGTCGCCGAGCGGGCGCGCGAGCACGGCGGGTTCGACGTCGAGGTCATCGACCTTGCGGAGATCGAGATCCCGCTGTCGTTGCCGGCGATGTCGCCGAAGTTCGCCGGCGACGCGTACCCGCGCCCGGCGGGGATGGCGCCCCTGACCTCCCGGCTCGCGGACGCGGACGCCGTCATCCTGGTCACCCCGGAGTACAACCACAGCTACCCCGCCGCCCTGAAGGCGGCCATCGACTGGCACTTCACCCAGTGGACGGCCAAGCCGGTCGCCTTCGTCAGCTACGGCGGGGCCGCCGGCGGCCGGCACGCCGTGCTGCACCTGGAGAACGTCCTCACCGAACTGCACGCGGTGACGATCCGCGACGGCCTGGCCTTCCCGAACTACTTCACGGGATGGGAGGACGGCCGGCCGCTGGATCCCCAGGCTTCCGGATACGCCAAGACCCTGCTGGAGCAGCTCGCCTGGTGGGCCGGGGCCCTGCGGACGGCACGGGAGGCGGCGCCGTACCCGGCCTGAGCGCCGGGCCTCGCGGGGTGACCGACCCCTCCCCGGGGTCGGTCACCCCTCGCCGAGCAGCCAGCGGACCACCTCGACCTGGTTCGGGAAGACCTGGTCCCCGCCGATGCTCCAGGCCGTGGTGTGCACGATCGTCCAGCCCCGGACCCGCTCCCGGTCGAGGCCCAGCTCGGCGCTGAGCCGGTCCAGCCGATAGCGGACCGCCTCGGGCGAGTGCCCCAGCTCCGCGCCGCGCACCATCGGCACCGGCGCGAACTCCCGCTCGCCGGCCAGCGGCTTCGGGTCGATGACCAACCACGGTTCCCGGGTCGCCCGGAGCACGTTGCCGGCGTGCAGGTCCTGGTTGACCAGCACCTGCTCGCCCTGGCTGGGCACCAGGTCGGCGAGCAGCCCGAGCGCCGCGTCCAGCAGCCGCCGCTCGTACGGGCGGTTGGCCCGCTCCCAGTTCGCCGGTAGTTGCTCCGCCCAGCCGGCCGCCTCCTCGGCGAGCGGGGTGAACGGCGGGCCGGCCGGCACGCCGAGCCGGGGGAGCAGTTCGACCACCACGTCCAGCGCCGCATCGAGGGGCAGCTCGTGCAGCGGGGTGCCGGGCACGCAGCGCTCCACCAGCAGCGCCCGCCGTGCCGGGTCGTGGGCCAGCAACCGGATCGCGCCGGCACCGGCCCAGCGGGCCAGCGCGGTCGCCTCGTGCGCACTGTCCGCGTCCGGGTACTGGAGCTTCAGCACCGCGGCGGTGCCGTCGGGCAGCTCCGCCGGCATCGCCAGCGAGGCGAACGCGTACGGGTAGGGCGGCCCGACCCGCAGCTCCCACCGCCGTACGCACTCGGCCAGCAGATCCGGCAGCTCGGCCAGCCAGACCCGGCCCGCCGGCAGCCGCCGGACCCAACCCAGTCCCTCGGGGATCTCCAGTTGCCCGGCCATCCGGCCATCCTGGACCACGTCGGCGGGTCGCGTACAACCGATTCCGGGACGGGCTGGCAGGGGCGGTGGCGGGCGGTGCGTTGGACCTGCCGATGACCGGTCCGGGAGCGGTCCCGCCCCGCCCCCGGACCGGAGCCCTCAGCGGAGGCGGCGGATGTCGCCGTACGCCCGGTAGAACCCGCCCCGGCCGGCCTCCCGGACCTCGGTGACCAGGTAGCGGGCGCCCGGCTCCCGGATGCCCTTGGGGAACTGCACCGACCAGTCCCGGCGGTAGCCGTCCGACAGCACGTGGATGCGCAGCCGGCCGCTCGCCTCGACGCACTCCACCACCACGCCGGCCCGGTCGTCGGTGGTGACCTCCACCGTGGTCCAGGCGGCCGGCTCGGGCAGCCGGGTCGGGGCCTTGACGTCCACGACCTCCGGCACGCTGCCCGCCTCGGCGGCCCGGATCGCCGGCTCGCTGGCGTCGATGCAGGCCAGGTAGCCGCTGGTGGTGACCACGTAGAGCCGCTCCTCGTGGTACTGCATCGAGTACGCCGAGCCGCAGCCGGTGCCGAGCTTCCACAGCCGGTTGCCGGCCGCGTCGAAGCAGTAGATCGAGGACGCGCTGTCGCCGGCGAAGACGTACCGGCCGCCCTCGGCGGTGGCGCAGGAGAAGACCGCCGCGTCGCACCGGTACGTCCGCTCGGCGCGGCCGTCCTTGCGCAGCCGCACCACCTCGCGGGTGCCGGTGCCGGCGAACACGCTGTCCCGCTCCTGCCAGCCGAAGAGCACCGCCCCGGTCCGGGTGTGCCACAGCTCCCGCCCGGTACGCCAGTCGTAGCCGGTCACCCCCTGCGAGTGGCCGTGGTAGAGCGCATCGGTGTCACAGCGCACCATCCAGGCGGACCGGCCCCGCCCCGGCCGGCGCCAGAGGAACTCGTCCTCGTGGTCGATCGCGGCGATGCCGCCCTCGCGGTCGGAGACGCCCAGGACGCCGTCGTGGATGTCCAGCCAGTAGATGTCGATGTCCGGGGCGATCGCGTACGCCACCCGGGGCACCTTGCCGGAGAGGTCGTAGACGTTGCCGTCGTCGCAACCCGCGTAGATCCAGGCGTCGTCGGCGACGATGCACTTCACCCCGTCGGGGAGCCGGACCTGGTTCAGCACCCGGGCGTCGTGACCCAGGGTGGTGATCACCCCGCGCTCGTTGCCCACCATGCAGCTCTGCCCGTCGATGAAGATGCCGAACGCGGGCGCGCCCGAGTCGTACCGCCAGAGGACCGGGGCGGTGCGGGCGGTGGAGCGGGTGCTCACGATCTGTCGGCGGGAGACCGCCCGCTTCTGGCGTACGCCCCGCACCGCCGGGGCGTACCCCTTGCGGACCTTCTCGCCGATCTTCTTCGCGGCGGCGGCCCGGGCCCGGGCGTTGTCCGGGAAGGTGGTCGTCTTCACCTGGCCCTGGTCGCCGATCCGGCCGTAGCGCACGGTCATCGCGGTGTCCGCCACCACGACCTCGTAGAACTTGTGCGCTCCTCCGTCCACTTCGGACAGTTCGAGGTAGGTCGTCTCCTGCGACATGGGATGCCTCCGAGGGGAAAAGGCGCCGGACCCGGCACCGCGACAGCGCGCACACGCTAACCGCGCCCCCCGACAAGAAACTTTGGGTGCAGTTGTTGTCGCTGGGACGACAACAACTGCACCCGAAGCGGATTACGGACGCCAGCCCGCGGCGGACAGCGCGGCGCGCAGCTGTGCGGCGACCTCCTCCGGGCGGCGGACGTCGAGGGCGGTGAAGCGGAGAATCCGGTCGCCCTCGATCCAGACCCGGTTCTGCCGGCGCAGGTCCGTCGCCCAGTGCCGGGCGTCCATGTGGTGCGCGCCGTCCACCTCGACGTGCAGCCGCCAGCGCCGCCAGTAGGCGTCCAGGTAGCGGATCCGGCCTTCGGCGTCCCGCCGGCGCTCCTGCCCGTCCGGCATCGGCAGGCCGTGCCGGCGGCAGAGCCGCACCAGATCGATCTCCGAGAGCGCCTCCGCACCGCCGGCCACGTCGCGCAACGTCTCCCGGATCAGGCTCCGGCGCCGGGCGCGCGGCAGCCGGTCCACCACCGCGCCGACCTCCGCCGGGGTGACCCGCCGCTGCTGGCAGCCGGCCGCGAGGATCTCCTGCGCCTCGTCGTCGGTACGCGCCCACTGCGCCGCGTCCACCAGGGACCTGGCCATGCTGGTCCGGTCCGGCCGGCCCCGCTGCCGGTCGGCGTGCGGGAGTTGGCGGACCCGGCGCGCCCGTACGGCTGGCAGGCCCGGCGGGAGCCGGCGGAGCAGGTCGGTGGCGCGCCGCTGGTGGGGCACCAGGACGTCCACCACCTCGTACCGCCAGGTCCCGCGCAGGCCGCCGGCCCGGGCGGCGGCCAGCCCGGCGAGTACCGCCCCCTCGCCCGCGGCCAGCACCGCGACCCACCACTGTTCGTCCTGGCTGAACGGGCCGCCGGGCGCCGCGCGGAGCAGGCCGCGACACACCCGTTGCCAGCGCCCGCTGGCCAGCAGGTGTCGCACGGTGGCCGGGGTCAACTCCGCCGTCGCCTGCGCCCAGGTGACGATCCCCGACTGCTCGAACAGCAGCCACTCCAACCCCGACGCGTCGTCCCTCGGCAGCCGCATCTGACGATCAGAGCCGACTTTGGGTGCAGTTGTTGTCGCTGGGACGACAACAACTGCACCCGAAACCGACAGCAGCCCTACCGTTCGGTGCGGGAGAGGGCGTCGACGGCCCGGCGGGCGGCGATCAGGACCGGATCCCAGACCGGCGCGAACGGCGGGGCGTAGCCGAGGTCCAGCGCGGTCATCTCGTCCACCGTCATGCCGTTCCACAACGCCACGGCCAGCGCGTCGATCCGCTTGGCCGCCTCGGACCAGCCGACGATCTGCGCCCCGAGCAGCCGGCCGCCGGGCCGCTCGGCGATCAGCTTCACCGTCATGGGGCGGGCGCCGGGGTAGTAGCCGGCCCGGTTGGTCGACTCGGCCCGTACCGTGACGAACTCGAACCCGGCCGCGGCGGCGTCCGGCTCCCGCAGGCCGGTCCGCCCCACCTCCAGGTCGCAGACCTTGGTCACCGCCGTGCCGACCACGCCGGGGAAGGTCGCGTACCCGCCGCCGATGTTGATCCCGGCGACCCGGCCCTGCTTGTTGGCGTGGGTGCCCAGCGGGATGTGCACCGGCAGGCCGCTGACCCGGTGCAGGGTCTCCACGCAGTCGCCGGCGGCCCAGACGCCCGGCATCCCGGGCACCCGCATCCGCAGGTCGGTGCGGATCCCGCCGGTCGGGCCGAGCGGCAGGCCGGCCGCTGCGGCGAGGGCCGTGTTCGGGCGTACGCCGAGACCCAGCACGACGACGTCGGCCGGGATCGGCCCCTCGGCGGTGACCACCGCGGCGATCCGCCCGTCCCGCTCCTGCAGGCCGGTGACCGTCAGGCCGCTACGGATGCTGATGCCCACCTTGCGTAGGGCGGCCGCGACCAGCTCGCCCATGTCGGGGTCCACCGTGGACATCGGCTGGGCGCCCTGCTCGACCAGGTCGACCGAGAGCCCGTGCTGGAGCAGCGCCTCGGCCATCTCCACGCCGATGTAGCCGCCGCCGACCACCACCGCGCGCCGGGGCCGCGGCTCGCGGTCCAGCCAGCCCAGCAGGGCCGCGCCGTCGTCGAGGGTCTGCACGCCGAAGACCCCGGCGATGCCGCCACGCGCCCATTCGGGCTGCACCGGAACCGCGCCGGTGGCGTACACCAGGCTGTCGAAACCCGCGCGGACCTCGCCGCCGCCGTCCAGGTCGCGGGCGACCACCTCGCGGCGGTCCAGGTCGATGGCGGTGACCTCGTGCCGTAGCCGCACGTCGATGTCGAACTGCTCGCGGAAGGTGACCGCACCGCGGGCGATGAGCGCGTCCCGGTCCGGCACCAGCCCACTGATCCAGTACGGGATGCCGCAGGCGGAGTACGAGGTGAAGTGGCCGCGCTCGAAGGCGACGATCTCCAGGTCGGCTCCGTCGCGACGGCGTCGGGCCTGGGAGGCGGCCGCCATCCCGGCCGCGTCCCCGCCGACGACGATCAGCCGTTCCGCCACGGGCCCATCCTGTCACGCGAAGATCCGGGGCGGGGCCGGTCAGCCTCGGGTCTGCCGGGCCACGTCCGCCACCACGTCGACCAACTGACCGGTACGCGCGAACACCGCCCGCTGCCGCGCCGCGCCGCTGCCGTGCCGGCGCAGCCCGCCGAGCAGTTCGGTCACCTGGTCGAGGTCCCCGTGCCGCGCCAGCTCCGGGCGGACCCGGTCGACGAGCCGGTCCAGCAGTTCCCAGGCCGGGCGCAGCTCGCCGTCGGTCAGGTCGACGCCGTCGCCCTCCAGCCCGTCGTGGGCCGCCCGCCAGTGCGCGGCGACCAGCAGGTGGTGGTCGGTGCGGACGGCCGGCCGTCCCTCGGCGACCGCCGCCAGCGCGGTCGCCACCAGGGCCCGCACCAGGGCGGCGACCAGCACCGCGTCGTCCACCGACGGGCAGACGTCGCCGATCCGCAGCTCCACCGTCGGGTACTTCGCGGACAGCCGGGCGTACCAGTAGAGCATTCCCTCGTCCAGCATCACGCCGCTGGCGATGAGCTGCCGGATCAGCCGCTCGTAGTGCTCGTGCGAGCCCAGGTACGGGGTGGGCGCCACCGACGGCCAGCGTTCCCACTCGACCGAGCGCCAGCTCGCGTACCCGGTGTCCGCGCCCCTGGCGAACGGGGAGTTGGCGGTCACCGCGTGCAGGATCGGCAGCCAGGGGCGGACGTGGTTGAGCACCTGCACCCCGGCCTCCGGGTCGGGGATGCCGACGTGCACGTGCATGCCGTTGTTGCCGGGGCCGGGCACCAGCAGCTGGAACCGCTCGACCATCCGGTCGAAGCGGGGCTTGTCCACCACCGGCGGCACCGGCCCGTCCACCGGCCCGGTGCCGATGGCGAGCAGCCGTACGCCGGCCCGCTCGGCGGCGTCGGCCAGTTCGGCGCGGAGCACCCCGAGGGAGTGCCGGACGGAGGACAGCTCCAGCCCGGGCGGGCTGCCGATCTCGATCTGGCTGGTTTGGAACTCCCGTTCCACCTGGCCGCGCAACTCCGGCGGCACCTGCGCCATGACGGCTCTTCGAAGTTGAGCGGGGTTCGCTGCTGGAGCCGGCCCGAGCGTGAAGGGCTCGCAGCTCATCGGTGATCATCTGAGTGTCGAATTCGGAT
>NZ_JBIAFE010000023.1:0-141915 GCF_042869115.1 Micromonospora sp. NPDC007230
CAACCAACGCGCCAAACCCAAAACCGCATTCGCCACGGGATCCAAGATCCGCCACCCGGATTACCCGTTCAAGGCTGCATGACGGGGCACTAGTCCCGGCCGCGCTGCGCGGCATTCCCGGCATCGAGTACGCGGTCGGCGGCGCGGTGGCCGCCAACGAGGACTACGCGCAGCACATCCGGGAGAAGCTGCCGATCGTGGCCGCCTTCGTGCTGGCGCTGACCTTCCTGGTGATGGCCTGGACCTTCCGGTCGGTGGTGGTCGCGCTCACCTCGATCCTGCTGAACCTGCTCTCCGCCGGCGCCGCGTACGGCCTGCTGGTGCTGGTCTTCCAGGGCAGTTGGGCGGAGGGGCTGCTCGGCTTCACCTCGATGGACGCGATCGTCACCTGGCTGCCGCTGTTCCTGTTCGTGGTGCTCTTCGGGCTCTCCATGGACTACCACGTCTTCGTGGTCAGCCGGATCCGCGAGGGCGTCCGGGACGGCCTGCCGAACCGCGACGCGGTGGCATACGGGATCACCTCGTCGGCGGGCGTGGTGACCAGCGCGGCGATCGTCATGGTCGGGGTCTTCTCGATCTTCGCGACGCTGAGCACGATCGACATGAAGCAGCTCGGCATCGGGCTGGCCGCGGCGATCCTGCTGGACGCCACGATCATCCGGGCGGTGGTGCTGCCGTCTCTGATGACCCTGCTGGGCGACGCGAACTGGTGGGCCCCGCGCTTCCTGCGCGCCCGGCCGGCCACCCCGCCCGCCGATCCGCCCACCCCCACCCCGGAACTGGTCGGCGCTCGCTGACCCACCCCATCCCGGACGGGCGGGCCGCATCCGCGGCCCGCCCCTCCGCCGCTGCCGGCCCGCCCGAGCTGTCCCGCCCGCCACGCGCCGCCGGCGCGTGCCGGCGGGGCGGTCACGACAGGGGGCAGGGCTCCCGCCAGGCGTCCAGCGACCGGTCCTTGCGCATGGAGGCGAAGCCGTAGCCGACCGTGGTGACGCAGAACGTGGTCGGGGTGCCGGTGTATTCCACGTGGAAGACCGGCTTGTGCGCGTCGGCGAAGGGCAGCAGCTTGGCGCACTCGCGCCGGCGTACGCACTCCTGGTTGACGGCGAAGTCGAAGTCGGGGGCCAGCGCGGCCACCTGCGGCACGTCCCCGACCAGCCCGGGGGAGAGGTCGAGCTGGCGGGCCAGGGCGGCCAGCCGCCGGTTGAACAGCAACTGGTCGTCGAAGTCGAGCGGGAAGCCGGGCCGGTGCAGGTAGCCGTCGGCGTCGTCGAGCGCCACCGCGCCGAAGCCCTTGCCCCGGCACAGCCGGAGCCGGTCCGCGAGCACCGGCTCCAGCGTGTCCCAGCGGCGGACGTCCAGCCAACGGCGCTCCGGGCGGTCGGTCACCGGGCTGCCGCGCAGGTCCGCAGGAAAGCGGCTGGCGTCCGGGTCGGTGGGTGCGTAGGTGCCGACGCTGACCTGGCAGACCAGCCGGCGGTCCCGGGCGCGCAGCGCGGTTGTCTCGGCGGAGGTGGTGCGGACCGGGTCGAGCACGAAGACGTCCGCGTCGGCGGTGACGTCCAGCGGGCCGGTGAGTTGCCACTGCCACTGCCAGCGCCGGGCCAGTTCGGCGGGCCACGGGGTGGGCGCGCCGGGCGGGACGAGCGGCCGCTCGCAACCGGGTACCGGGGCGAGCAGCAGCACCGTCATGACGGCCGCCACGCCCCGGCACAGCCCGCGGGGGAGGACACGGGCTGGCCGGGTGCGCGGCGCGGCCGGCGCCAGCCGGATCCGCATCGACAGCTCCCGGGTCGCGGGCGGCACCTCACCGCCCCCAGCGGGTACGCCGATCCGCCCCGGACGTACCGGTCCGGCCGGTGCGGCCAGCTGGCCGCGGCGTACCTCACCCGGTCAAACGAGTGCGGACCCGGTCACGACGCGCCGGTCAGCGCGGGGTGCCGAAGTCCTGGGTCCAGTACGGCCCGTTGCTCCGCGCGACACCGACACCGATCTCGGTGTATGAGCAGTTCAGGATGTTGGCCCGGTGGCCCGGGCTGTTCATCCAGGCGTCCATCACCGCGGCCGGGGTCTGCTGGTTCCAGGCGACGTTCTCGCCGTAGGCCCGCCAGGCGTAGCCGACCCGGTCGAGCCGGTCGCCGGCGTCGCTTCCGTCGCTGCCGTCGTGCGACATCGTCCTGTGATCGGCCTGGTCCTGGCTGTGCCGCTGGGCGGCCAGCATGAGTTTGGAGTTGACGGTCAGCGCCTTGCAGCCGGCCTTGGCCCGCTCCTTGTTGACCAGGTCGACGACCTGCTGGAGTTCGGCGCTGATGCCGTTCGGTGCGGCGGCGCTGCGGGTGGCCGGGGGTGCGGCGCTGCGCGCGAGCTGCCGGGACGGGGCGGTGGTCCGGCTCGGCTTCGGGGCGGTCGTCCGGGTCGGGCTCGGCCGGGCGCTGGTCGGGGCGGCGGTGGGGGTGGTGGGCGCCGCGAGGGCGTCGCCGGGGGCATCTTCGGTGCTGCTGGGCACGAGCGGGGCGGCGGCCACCGGCTCCTCCGCGGAAGTCGACTCGGTCCGCTGGTCACCGCCGGGCAGCACCGCGGCGGCCACGCCCAGGCTCGCCACCAGGGTCGCCACGGCGGCGGCCCCGCCGACCAGGAGCGGACGCGGGAACCGCCGCTTCTGCCGGTGCCGGCCCGGCTCCTCCGCGGCGGGGTCGGTGACCGGCCGCCAGGCGGCCGTGGGCTCCTCCGCCGGATGCCAGCCGGCGGCCGGCTCGTCCTCCCGCTGCCAGCCGGAGGTGGGCTCCCCGGCCGGGCGCCAGCCGGCGTCCTGTTCCGGCTGCCAGGCGCCGGTGGGCTCCGCGGTGGGGTGCCAGCCGGCGGCCCGCTCGAACGGGGCGTCCGGTGCGCCGGCCTGCCAGACGTCGGTCGGCAGGTCGGTCCGGTCCGCGCCCGGCCGCTCCGGCTCGTCCCCGAAGAGGTACGCCGACCGCGGCTCCGGCCGGTCGGTGAGCCAGGCCGGGCCCTCGTCGGTCGGCGGCTCGGGGCGTCGGGGAACGCCGTCCGGTTCGGTCGGGTCGGTCCAGCGATACACGCCTGTCGCCTCCACGGTTCGGTTGCGGGCCGGGCTGACGCTACGGGTGCGCCGCGACCTGCGGCAACGCGGCTAAGAAAGAGTTAAGGGGAACCCGACGCGGAGGGTGAGGCGTTCACACATTTCCGGGCGTACAGTAAAGGCGTCCGGACAGAGCGTGTCCGCGCCTCACGGCAGCCCCCCGACAAGTGGACAGGTCGACCTGGAGATGATCTACGGCCTGCGAGAACTTGACGAAGGAGGGGTTTAAGGCTCAATATATAGGTGTCGCCAGTCGCGCCCAGTCATGCCCGCATTTTGCTGGTATGACAGCCGCGAACATCATGGGCGCGCGTTGGCCGGCCTTTCCGGCAGCGCATATCAAGGAGTCAGCATGGCGAAGGCCCTCTACGGCCACGTAGGTGCAGCGCCCGACCGGCGTATGCTCGACGAGGTCACCCGACTGCGTGCCAGGGTTCAGGCACTGGAGTTCGAGATCACGCGTCTGCGCGCCGACAATGATCGGCTTGCGGCGGCTGCGGCGGAGGCTGACGACCTCCTCCGACTGGCCGAGCCCGCACTGACCTGATCTCGAGCTGTCGGAAAACTGAATCGCACCACCCGAAAAAGCGCGCCGACACCGTAGTGCCGGCGCGCAGCTCTGTGCGTAGGTTTTGTTTTTCGCGCCACATCTTCCGATCTGGTGATCGTCGGGGAAATTGCCGCCGGCGACCGTGGCCGCGAATACGATCTTGCAGTTTCGTGACGTCGCCGGGAACCGGACATGACCGGCGCGGGGTGGGTCGCGTACCGGGGTCTCCCCGGCGGCGGGTTAGTCTGCGGGTTCACCAGGTCCGCGCAGCCGGCGACGGTACGGCGGCCACCGGACGAGGATCGAGAAGGTGCATCTCAAGAGCCTGACGGTGAAGGGCTTCAAGTCCTTCGCCTCCGCGACGACGCTGAAGCTGGAGCCCGGGATCACCTGCGTGGTCGGCCCGAACGGCTCCGGCAAGTCCAACGTCGTCGACGCCATCGCCTGGGTGCTCGGTGAGCAGGGCGCCAAGGCGCTGCGCGGCGGCAAGATGGAGGACGTCATCTTCGCCGGCACCGCCGGCCGGGCGCCGCTGGGCCGCGCCGAGGTCACCCTCACCATCGACAACACCGACGGCGCGCTGCCGATCGAGTACACCGAGGTCTCCATCACCCGCCGGATGTTCCGCTCCGGCGAGAGCGAGTACGAGATCAACGGCGACTCCTGCCGGCTGCTCGACATCCAGGAGCTGCTGTCGGACTCCGGCATCGGCCGGGAGATGCACATCATCGTCGGCCAGGGCCGGCTCGACGGCATGCTGCACGCCAAACCGGAGGACCGCCGCGCGTTCATCGAGGAGGCGGCCGGCGTCCTCAAGCACCGCAAGCGCAAGGAGAAGGCGCTGCGGAAGCTCGACGCGATGCAGACCAACCTCAACCGGCTCACCGACCTCACCGCCGAGCTGCGCCGCCAGCTCAAGCCGCTGGGCCGGCAGGCCGAGGTGGCCCGCCGCGCCGCCGCCATCCAGGCCAACCTGCGCGACGCCCGGCTGCGGCTGCTCGCCGACGACCTGCACACCCTGCGGACCACGCTCGACAAGGAGATCGCCGACGAGACCGCGCTGCGCGAGCGGCGCGAACAGATCGAGGCGGAGCACACCGAGGTGCAGGCCCGCCTCGGTGAGCTGGAGGCCGCCCTCGCCGAGGACGCCCCGTTGCTCGCCGCGGCCCAGGACACCTGGTACAAGCTCTCCGCGCTCCAGGAGCGGTTCCGTTCCATCGAGCAGCTCGCCCGGGAACGGCTGCGCCACCTCAGCGCCACCCCCGACGACGAGCGCCCCGGCCGCGACCCCGACCAGCTGGAGGCGGAGTCGCAGCGGGTCCGCGAGCAGGAGGAGGAGCTGCGCGCGGCGCTCACCGAGGACCAGATCCGGCTGGCCGAGGCGGTCGAGCACCGGCAGGAGCTGGAACGGCAGCTCGCCGCCGCCGAGCGGGAACTGGTCGCGGCGGCCAAGGCCATCGCCGACCGGCGGGAGGGGTTGGCCCGGCTGACCGGCCAGGTCAACTCGGCCCGGGCGCGCACCACCAGCGCCGGCGAGGAGATCGAACGGCTCGCCGCCGCGCACGCCGACGCACTGGCCCGCGCCGAGACCGCCCAGGCCGAGCTCGACGCGGTCGCCGAGCAGTCCACCGAGGCGGACCGGGACAACGCCGACCTGGACGCCCGGCACGCCGAGGCGGTGGCCGCCCACGAGAAGGCGCAGGCCGGGGTCCGCAGCCTCGCCGACGCCGAGCGAGCCGCCGAGAAGGACGCGGCCACCTGGAAGGCCCGGGAGGAGGCGCTCGCCCTCGGCCTGCGCCGCAAGGACGGTGCCGGGGCGCTGCTGGCTCGCGCCGACCAGGTGCCCGGCCTGCTGGGCAGCCTCTCCGGGCTGCTCACCGTCGCGCCCGGCCACGAGGCGGCGCTCGCCGCCGCGCTCGGCGGGCTCGCCGACGCGGTCGCCGTCACCGGCGTGGACGAGGCCGTCGAGGCGATGCGCCTGCTCAAGATCTCCGACGCCGGGCGGGCCGGCCTGCTGGTCGGCAGCTCCGCCGGGCCCGGCATGGACGGCCCGGCCGACGCGCTGCGCCCGAAACTGCCCGACCGCGCCCACTGGGCGCCCGACCTCGTGGAGTGCTCCGCCGAGATCCGCCCGGCGGTGCACCGGGCCCTGCGTGACGTGGTGCTGGTCGACGACCTGTCGGCCGCGGCCGAACTGGTCGCCGGCAACCCGGAGCTGCGCGCGGTCACCCCGGACGGCGACGTGGTCGGCGCGTACGCGGCGGCCGGCGGGTCGGCCAAGGCGCCCAGCTACATCGAGGTGCAGGCGGCCGTCGAGGAGGCCCGGACCAACCGGCTCGTCGCCGAGCGCAGCAGTGCCGAGCTGCGCGAGCAGCTCGTCGAGGCGCGCGCCGAGGTGGCCGTTGCGAAAGAGGCCGTACAGCACGCCGCCGCCGCCAAGCGGGAGGCGGAGAGCCACCGCAACGCCGCCGCCCGCCGGCTGGCCGAGTTGGGTGCCGCCGCGCGGTCGGCGAAGGCCGAGACCGACCGGCTCGGCGAGTCCCGGGCCCGCGCCGAGGCGGCCCGGGAACGCGACCTGCAGGCGCTGGCCGAGCTGGAGGAACGGCTGCGGCTGGCCGAGGTCACCCCGATCGACGCCGAACCGTCCACCGAGGAGCGCGACCAGCTCGCCGCGATGGTGCCGCAGGCCCGGCAGAACGAGATGGAGGTCCGGCTCGCCGTGCGTACCGCCGAGGAGCGGGTCTCCTCGATCGCCGGCCGGGCCGACTCCCTCGCGCGGCAGGCGAACGCCGAGCGGGCCGCGCGGGAGCGCGCGGCAGCCCGGCGGGCGGCCCGAACCCGCGGCGCGGCCATCGCCCGGGCCGTGGTGGGCGGGGCCCGGGAGGCGCTGACCCGGCTCACCGTCTCCATCGCCCGTGCCGAGGAGCAGCGCGACGCCGTGGCCCGCGACCGCGCCGCCCGCGAGGCCGAGCTGTCCGAGGTACGCGGCGCGGCCAAGCGGCTCGGCGCCGAACTGGAACGGCTGACCAGCCAGGTGCACCGGGACGAGGTGGCCCGCGCCGAGCAGCGGCTGCGCATCGAGCAGTTGGAGGCGAAGGCCGCCGAGGACTTCGGCCTCGACGTGGCGACGCTGATCGCCGAGTACGGCCCGGACCAGCTGGTCCCGCCCACCGACGCGGACGTGGCGGCGGCGGAGAAGGACGGCCTGCCAGTGCCCGAGCCGGTCCGCTACGAGCGGCCGGTGCAGGAGAAGCGGGCCGCCAAGGCGGAACGGGAGCTGGCTCTGCTCGGCAAGGTCAACCCGCTCGCCCTCGAGGAGTTCGCCGCGCTGGAGGAGCGCTACAAGTTCCTCTCCGAGCAGTTGGAGGACCTGAAGGCCACCCGCCGGGACCTGCTCACCGTGGTCAAGGACGTCGACGACCGGATCCTGGAGGTCTTCGCCAGCGCGTTCGAGGACACCGCGCGGGAGTTCGAGCAGGTGTTCACCGTGCTCTTCCCCGGTGGCGAGGGGCGGCTGGTGCTCACCGACCCGGAGGATCTGCTGACCACCGGTGTCGAGGTGGAGGCCCGGCCGCCCGGCAAGAAGATCAAGCGGCTGTCGCTGCTCTCCGGCGGGGAGCGTTCGCTGACCGCGGTGGCCATGTTGGTGGCGATCTTCCGCGCCAGGCCCAGCCCGTTCTACATCATGGACGAGGTGGAGGCGGCGCTCGACGACGTGAACCTGGGCCGCCTGATCACGCTGCTGGCGCAGCTGCGCGAGAAGAGCCAGCTCATCGTGATCACCCACCAGAAGCGGACCATGGAGATCGCCGACGCGCTGTACGGCGTGACCATGCGCAGCGGGGTCACCCAGGTGATCAGCCAACGGCTCAACCGGGCCGACGACGGGCAGGAGAAAGACGAGTGAGTCGGGAACGCGCGACGGCGCTCCTGGTGGACTTCGACGGCGTGCTGCGCCGGTGGGACCCGGCGGTGGCCGCCGGCGTCGAGCAGGAGTACGGGCTCAGCGAGGGCGTACTCGGCGAGATCGCCATGTCGTGGGGGCTGCTCCAGCCGGTGCTCACCGGACAGGTCAGCCACACCCAGTGGACAGCCAGCGTGGCGGACGCGCTCACCCCGTCGGTGGGTGCCGAACGGGCCCGCGCCGCGGTCGAGCAGTGGCAGCGCTACCGGGGCGAAATCGACCTGGAGGTGCTCGCCTTCGTCCGCCAGGTGCGGGAGGCGGGCGTACGGGTGGGGCTGGGCACCAACGCCACCGACCAGCTCGACGCCGACCTGACCGCCCTCGGCCTCACCGACGACTTCGACGCGGTGGTCAACTCCTCGGTGGTCGGGGTGAACAAGCCGGCCAAGGAGTACTTCCAGGCGGCCTGTGCGGCGCTGGAGACGTCGCCGGCGCGGGTGCTGTTCGTCGACGACGAGGACCGGAACGTTTCGGGTGCCCGGGTGGCCGGCCTGTCCGCGCACCGCTGGAGCGGCCCGGAGGACCTGCGCTACCTGCGCGCCGCGCTGGCGTTCTGAGCCGGGCCGCGCACCGCGCTACCGCACCACGCTGCAACAGGTTCAGGGTGGCCCGGGCCAGCCGGGGATCGGCGGCCGCCGGGTCGGCGAGCACCCGGGCCCAGCCCAGCGAGCCGGCGATGAACACCCAGGCTCCGGAGGATGCCCGGTAGACGTGGGTGTGCTGCCGGTGCGTCGCGCCGTGCCGTGAGTAGGGGGAGTCGGCGAGCAACGTCCGCTCCACGGCGCCGGGCTGCGGGACCCGGGCGTCCGCTGGTCGGCCTCGCCCCACACCACCTCGGGGATGCGCTCCCGCCTCGGCGGCCCCCGTGTCCGTCGCGGCGCCCGGCGAGGGCGGGTGAGCGGCGGGGACGGGCCTGGCCACGACCCGTCCACCGAGCCGGACGGTTCACCCGGACGGCCGGTTGCCGGGGCCGGGGCCGGGGCCGGGGCCGGTGGAGTTTGGACGGTGGGGCGGATCACGAGACCCGTTGGTCGGGTGCCGGTGGCCGGTCGGGGGATGCGCGCGGCTCAGTCACCGGTGACGCCGTCGATCCGCTCCCGGATCAGGTCGGCGTGCCCGTTGTGCCGGGCGTACTCCTCGATCATGTGGACGTACACCCAGCGGACGTTGATCTCGTCGGCGCCGCCGTCGCGACGTCGGCGGGTGAACGTCTGGTCCAGCGTGAGGTTGGCGGCGGCCTGCCGGGCCGCCTCGACCTCGGCGGCGTAGGCGGCGAAGTCGGCCGCCGCGTCGGCGTCGGCGATGTCGTCCAGGTCCCCGTCCGGGGAGGCGTCGGTGCAGTAGACGCTGTCGAGCGGCTCGCCGGCGGCCCGGATCCGGAACCACCAGCGCTCGACCTCGGTCAGGTGCCGGACGAGGCCGAGCAGGGTGAGGCCGGACGGCTCGACGCTCGGGGTTTTCAACTGTTCGGCGGTCAGGCCCGCACACTTCAGCAGCAGGGTGTCGCGGTGGTAGTCGAGCCAGCCTTCGAGCATGGTGCGCTCGTCGCCGACGTAGGGCTCGTTCTTCCGGGTGATCTCCGGCGCTCTCCAGGTCATGCCCGCCATCCTGGCGACCGAGTCCGACACCGGCGACCCGATTACCGCCCGCGGCGGTGAAAGGGACCACGCCAGGCGTGGAGAGGGGCCTCCTCCCGCACAGCTCAGGGCACCACCACGACGGGCCACCGGCCGGTGCGCACCAGGCGGGTGGCGACCGAGCCGACCAGCCGGTGCCCGGCCTGCTCGGACGCCCCGACCACCACCAGGTCGGCCCGGGTCTCGTCGGCCGCCGCGCAGAGTTCGGCGTACGCGTCCCCACGCCGGCACAGGAAGGTGACCGGCAGGCCCAACTCCTCGGCGCCACGCCGGCACTCGTCGCGCAGTTCGGCGGCCAGCTCGTCGTGGGTCTGCTGGATCGCCCCGGCCACCACCCCGGTCATGATCCCGGCGTACGGGGTCGGGGAACTGACGAACACCACGACCAGGCCGGAGCGTTGCCGCCGGGCCAGCCCGGCCGCGTACGCGGCGGCCCGCAGCGAGGTGCGGGTGCCGTCCACGCCGACCAGCACCACCCGGGGGCCGTCCGTGCCGCGTTCGAACGGCAGCGGCCGGGCCTCCGGGCCGTACTCCTCACGCTCGACGGATGCACTCATGGCTTCGCCTGCCTGCGGTCGGCGAAGCCATGAGGCACCGACGCACTGAGCTGGCTGATTCGCTCGCTCATGGGGTCACTCCTGGATGCCGGTCCGGACCACCGAGGCCCCGCCGCCGGCGGCGACGGTCGACTCCCGCTCGACCTCGACGGAGATCGCGTCGCCGTTGTGCCGGCGCAGCGGCACCTCCTTGATGAAGACGACCGCGATCAGCGCGATCAGGCCGAACGGGGCGGCGGCCAGGAAGATGTCCCCGGCCCCGTGCCCGTACGCGGCCTCGACGACCGCCCGGATCGGGGCGGGCAGCGTGTGCACGTCGGGCAGGGTGCCGCCGCTGACGGAGCTGGACGCCTTGATGCCGAGCCCGGCCAGCCCCTCGGCGAGGTAGTCCCTGACCTTGTGGCCGAGCACCGCGCCGAGCGCGCTCACGCCGATCGCGCCGCCGAGGCTACGGAAGAAGGCGACCACCGAGCTGGCCGCGCCGAGTTCGTGCGTGCCGACCGTGTTCTGCACGGCGAGCACCAGGTTCTGCATGGTCATGCCGAGCCCGAGGCCGATCAGCGCCATGAAGATGGCGATCCGCCAGTACGGGGTGTCCGCGCGCAGCGTGCCCATGGTGGCGAAGCCGGCGGTGAGCAGGACCGAGCCGGCGACCAGGTACCGCTTCCAGCGGCCGGTGTTGGTGATGATCCGGCCGACGACCGTGGAGGCGACCAGCAGGCCGCCGATCATCGGCAAGGTCATCAGGCCGGACATGGTCGGGCTCTGGCCGCGGCTGATCTGGAAGTACTGGCCGAGGAAGACCGAGGCGCCGAACATGCCCACGCCGACCGCGATGCTGGCGACCACGGCCAGGGTGATGGTGCGGTTGCGGAACAGGCGCGGCGGGATCAGCGGCTCGCTGGCCCGCTGCTCCACGCGGATGGCCAGCGCGCCGAGCAGCACCGCCCCGACCACCATGGCCGCGCTCTGCCAGGAGATCCAGTCGTACTTGTCGCCGGCCAGGGTGACCCAGATGAGCAGCAGCGAGACGGCCGCGGTGATCAGGGTGGCGCCCCACCAGTCGATCTTCGCCGGGCGCTTCACCACGGGCAGGTGCAGGGTCTTCTGGAGCACGATCAGGGCGAGCACGGCGAACGGCACGCCGACGTAGAAGCACCAGCGCCAGCCGAGCCAGTCGGTGTCGACGATGACGCCGCCGATGAGCGGGCCGCCGATGGTGCCGAGGGCCATCACGGCGCCGAGGTAGCCGCTGTAGCGGCCGCGCTCACGCGGAGCGATCATCGTCGCCATGATCACCTGGGCGAGGGCGGTCAGGCCGCCCGCGCCGACGCCCTGGAGCACCCGGCAGGCGATGAGCTCGCCGGTGGTCTGCGACTGCCCGGCCAGCACCGAGCCCAGCACGAAGATGCCGAGGGCGAGCTGGACCAGGACCTTCTTGCTGGTCAGGTCGGCGAGCTTGCCCCAGATCGGGGTGGTGGCGGTGGTCGCCAGCAGCGTCGAGGTGACCACCCAGGTGTACGCGGACTGGCCGCCGTGCAGCTCGGTGATGATCCGCGGCAGCGCGTTCGAGACGACCGTGGAGGAGAGGATCGCGACGAACATGCCCAGCAGTAGGCCGGAGAGTGCCTCCAGGATCTGCCGGTGGGTCATGTCGCCGGCGGTCGCCCGGGTGGGCGCTGTCGCCTGGGTCATCGTGATTGCCTCCGGAGCAGGTCGGGGGTGGGTTGCCTCAGGCAACCGTAGAACTTTGGTTGCCTCAAGCAACAACCGGGTGGCAACCAGAGGTATTCCTGGGCGAGCCCCGGATCAGAAGGTCTCGTTGAACTTGTGCATCAGCCGGGCGAAGTCCTCGACGTCCTGTTTCGGCCAGCTCTCCATCGTGCGCCGGATCTGCCCGAGTCGGGCCGCCCGCGCCGCGTCGAACCGGCGGGTGCCCTCCTCGGTGAGGCTGAGCTGCGCCGCCCGCCGGTCGGTCGGGTCCGGGTCACGGCGGACCAGACCCAGCCCCTCCAGGCCGTGGATCTGCCGGCTGAGCGTGCCCTTGCCGATGCCGAGCCGGGCGGCCAGGTCAGTGAGCCGGATCGAGCCGCACCGCCGCAGCCAGAGCAGCAGCCCGTACGCGTTCGGCTCCAGGTTGGGATGGACCTCCCGGGCGATCTCCCAGGACAGCGCCCGTCCGCGGCGCAGCAGCGCGGTCAACTCGTGCTCCACCGCGCGCAGGGTCTCCGGCAGGTGATCCTCCACGGGGGAAGCGTACTCACGCCTGGTCGCTGAGCTGCTGCCGAGCCACCGTACGGAGGTGACCGTCGCCGGTGGTGCCCTCGATCACCACCTCGGCCGACCGGCCCCGGTGGGTCAGCGTGGCCACCGCGTTGCCGAAGTACGGCCCGGCCAGCTTCTTCCACCGCACACTCGACCGGGGCACCCCGGCCGAGCGGGCCAGCGCGCGGGCGGCCCCGGCCGGCCCGGGGTGCCAGCCGAGCCGCATCAGCGGACGCATCCCCGCCGGCACCTGATTGTGGATCGGGGAACAGGTGAGCTGGTGCACCGGGGTGCGGACGCTCCGGTCGGCGAACCGGACCCGGGCCACGTACGAGTGGTGCACGTCCCCGGAGAGCACGCTGATCGAGGCCGGTGGCGCGTACGCCGGCCCGGCGCCGACCCGTGCCCCCGGCCCGGCGGGGGTCCCGCTGCCCAGCCGGGCGAACAGCTCGGCGAGGGCGTCGAAGGAGCGCCGGAACGCCCCCCAGTGCTCCAGGTCGCAGGCCCGCCGGATCCGCTCGGAGAGCGACGCCACCCAGCGCCGCCGGGAGTCGGCGAGCCGCTCGTTCCACGTCTCGACGTGATGGATGCCCGGCGGCAGCAACCAGGGCAGCGAGGCGCCGACGACGAGGTGGTCGTAGACGCCGTGCGCCCGGTCGAGGAACCAGGACCACTCGCCCGGCGGCAGCATCGCCCGGTTGCCCGACTCCAGCACCCGGCTGGAGCGGTTGTCCAGCATGACCAGCCGCGTCCGCCCCAGGTCCAGCGCGTAGCTCCACTGGTACTGCACGGCCCGCCAGCGCTCGGTGTCGTGCGCGAGGTCGGCCTCCTTGTCGACCCGGTCGCCGAACTCGTGCAGCACCCCGGTGGCGTCCTCCGCGGCGGTGACCTTGGCGTACACCGGGTCGGCGGCGATCTCGTCCGGGGACAGGTTGCCCAGGTGCTGGTAGACCCAGTAGGAGGCGAGCCCGCTGCGGATCCGCTCCGCCCACCAGGGCTGCTCGCGCATGTCCGCCCGCCACCAGGCCGAGGTGTTCCAGTCGTCGATCACCTCGTGGTCGTCGAAGATCATCACGCTGGGCACGGTGGAGAGCAGCCAGCGGATCTCCGGGTCGCGCCAGGACTCCAGGTAGAGCTTGGTGTACTCGTCGAAGCTCACCACCTGGGTCGCCGGGGCGCCCTTCGGCCGGCGCCGGCGCCGCCTGAGCAGCCGGCGCACGGTCGGCGAGGTGATGTCGGCGTAGACCTGATCGCCGAGGAGCACCAGCAGGTCGGGCCGGGCGGCCCGGTCCGGGTCGGCCATCAGCCGTCGGGCGTACGCGTCCAGCGCGTCCGGGGGCAGCTTCCGGGCGGTCGCGTGCTGGGTGGTCTCCCGGCACGAGCCGAAGATCAGGCTCACCGGCTGGTCCCGGTCGTCCGCGGCCCGGGTACGGATGACGCTGGGCGGAAAGCCGCTCTCCGGGACCGGCCAGGCGACCTCGTCGTCGATCAGCACCTCGTAGGTCGTGACGCTGTCCGGGTCCAGCCCCGCCACCACCACGATCGCGTAGTGGTGGTCGTACGCCGAGAAGGTCGGCGCGCTGCCCGTGGCGCCGCTGGCCGTGCGGACCGTGACCACCGCGGGCGCGCTGGTCTCCACCCAGACCGTCGCCCGCGTACCGACGACCCGCCGCAGCAGCGGACCGATGAGCAGGCGGGAGCTGGGCACGGGCACCTCCGAGGGGAAAAACGCTCACCTTTTCTACCCGGCCGGCGGGTTCGGCACGCCTGGCTGCGGCGAGCGTACCCGCAGCTCGACCGCGTGCGGAGGCGGTGAGTGGGACGCCGCCGCCGGCATCTGACAGGATTTCGGGCATGAAGGAATACCTCCTCGTCATCATCGCCCTGCTCGGCGTGCTGATCATCGGCGGCCTCAGCCTCGTGGTGCCCCGGCTGCGCCGGCGCCCCGGGCCGCCGCTGCCGAGGACGGAGGTCGAGACCCGGGCTGAGGAGGACCTGGCCGGCCCACCGGTCCAGGCGCCCGAGGCGGAGGTGTCCACCGGGGTCCTGGTCGAGGTGCCGCCGGTGGTCGAGGTGCCGATCGAGGTGCCCGAGCCCACCGCCGGCCGGCTGGTCCGGCTGCGCTCCCGGCTGTCCCGCTCGCAGAACGTCTTCGGCCGGGGCCTGCTCGGCCTGCTCAGCCGCGAGCGCCTGGACGAGGACGCCTGGGAGGAGATCGAGGACAGCCTGATCACCGCCGACGTCGGCATCGACGCCACCCGGGAGATCGTCGACCGGCTCCGGGAGCGGACCCGGGTGCTCGGCACGCGGTCCACCGGGGAGCTGCGCGCGCTGCTCGCCACCGAGCTGGTCACCGCCCTCGACCCGGCGCTGGACCGGTCGCTGAACGCCGACCCCAAGGTGGGCCTGCCCGGGGTGCTCCTGGTGGTCGGGGTCAACGGCGCTGGCAAGACCACCACCTGCGGCAAGATCGCCCGGGTGCTGATCGCCGACGGGCACACCGTGCTGCTCGGCGCGGCCGACACCTTCCGGGCCGCCGCCGCCGACCAGCTGGAGACCTGGGGCAGCCGGGTCGGCGCGGAGACCGTCCGCGGGCCCGAGGCCGCCGACCCGGCCAGCGTCGCCTTCGACGCGGTCAAGCGGGGCATCGACACCAAGGTCGACACCGTGCTGATCGACACCGCCGGCCGCCTGCAGAACAAGATCGGCCTGATGGACGAGCTGGGCAAGGTCAAGCGGGTGGTGGAGAAGCACGGCCCGATCGACGAGACCCTGCTGGTGCTCGACGCCACCACCGGCCAGAACGGCCTGGAGCAGGCCCGGGTCTTCACCGAGGTGGTGAACGTCACCGGCGTGGTGCTGACCAAGCTCGACGGGACCGCCAAGGGCGGCATCGTGATCGCCGTACAGCGCAAGCTCGGCATCCCGGTCAAGCTGGTCGGCCTCGGCGAGGGCCCGGACGACCTGGCCCCGTTCGACCCCGTGCAGTTCGTCGACGCGCTGCTCGGGACCGAGCCGCTCGCCCGGGACGCGTAGCCTCGACGTGATGACCGACGATCGCGCCTACGCCGGGTGGCGCGACCCCAGCCACCCGTCGCCGCGCCTCGGGAGACCGTACGTGACTTCACAGGAGATCCCGCTGCACGGCGGGAACGTGAGCACCGTGGTCCGGGTGGGCGACACGGTCCGGCGCAACGCCGGCCCCTGGACCCCCTCGGTGCACGCCCTGCTGCGGCACCTGGAGTACGTCGGCTTCACCGGCGCCCCGCGCGCCCTCGGCATGGACGAGCGGAACCGGGAGGTCCTGTCGTACCTGGAGGGGGAGTGCGGGGAGTATCCGCTGGCCCCGCACTGGGTCACCGACGAGGCCCTGGTGACCGTGGCGACCATGTTGCGGATGTTCCACGACGCCCAGTACGGCTTCAACCCGCCGCCGGGGGCGGTCTGGCGCTCGTTCGGCCCGCCCCCGCCGGACACCGAGGTGATCTGCCACCACGACGCCGCCCCGCACAACGTGATCTGGCGGCCGGACGGCACGCTCGGGTTGATCGACTTCGACCTGGCCTCGCCCGGCGCGCGGATCTACGACGTGGCGTACGCGGCCTGGACCTGGGTGCCGATCTTCTCCGACCGGGACTCGATCACGCTGGGCTGGAAGCACCCGGACCGGCCCCGCCGGCTGCGGCTGTTCGCCGACGCGTACGGGCTGATCCCGCGCGACCGGCACCGGCTGATCCGCACCATCCGCAAGCGGGTCGTCGACCACGTCGAGGGCATCCGGCGGATGGCCGCGGCGGGCGACCCGGCGTTCGTCCGGATCGTGCACAAGGGCCACCTCCGGCGCCCCATGCGTGACCTGCGGCTGCTCGACTACGAGCGGCACGCCCTGGAGTACGCCCTGCGCTGACCTCCCATCCCTCGGAAAGAGTGGCCGGTTCCTCCCTGGAACGGCCGCTCTTTCCGTTTCCCCGGCCATGATCGGCGTTCTTCACACGCCGGAAACAATCCGTCACCCGCCGGAAATCGAGCGGTGTCGGTGCAGGAAACAGCCGCCGAGCAAGCTTCCGCGCAACCGGCTGACGGGCGACGCTGCCAGGACTCAGTCGGAAGGAGGACATCCACACCGAGAGGAGGCAGCGTGGAGATCGACACCGGCAACACCGCCTGGTTGCTCCTGTCGTCTGCGCTCGTGCTGCTCATGACGCCGGGTCTCGCGCTGTTCTACGGCGGCCTGAACCGGTCCAAGGGCGTACTCAACATGATGATGATGAGCTTCTCGTCCATCGGGCTCATCAGCATCCTGTGGCTTTTCTACGGCTTCACCGTCGCCTTCGGTGAGGGCGGCAAGTTCATCGGCGACCTGGGGCAGTACCTGGGCACCAAGACGTTCGTCGGCGAGAGCGACCTGTGGGGCGAGACCGGCATCCCGCTCTACGTCTTCATCGCCTTCCAGATGATGTTCGCCGTCATCACCGTCGCCCTGATCAGCGGCGCGCTCTCCGACCGGACCAAGTTCGCCGGCTGGCTGGTGTTCGCCTTCGGCTGGGCCACCCTGGTCTACTTCCCGGTCGCGCACATGGTGTGGGGCGGTGGCCTGATCGGCGGCGACATCGGCGCCCTCGACTTCGCCGGCGGCACGGCCGTGCACATCAACGCCGGCGCCGCGGCGCTCGCGCTGGTGCTGGTCCTCGGCAAGCGCGTCGGCTGGCCCCGGGAGAGCGCCAAGCCGCACAACGTCCCGCTGGTCGCGCTCGGCGCCGGGCTGCTCTGGTTCGGCTGGTTCGGCTTCAACGCCGGCTCCGAGCTGACCGCCGACGGGGTCACCGCGCTGGCCTTCATCAACACCCAGGTGGCCACCGCCGCCGCGTTGCTCGGCTGGCTCGTGGTGGAGTGGGTACGCGACGGCAAGCCGACCCTGGTCGGGGCCTCCTCCGGCGCGGTGGCCGGGCTGGTCGCGATCACCCCGGCGTGCGCCTTCATCACCCCGGCCGCGGCGGTGCTGCTGGGCCTCGTCGCCGGTGCGGTCTGCGCCCTCGCGGTGGGCCTGAAGTACCGGCTCGGCTACGACGACTCTCTCGACGTGGTCGGCGTGCACTTCGTCGGCGGGTGGATCGGCTGCCTGTGGATCGGCCTGTTCGGCACGGCCTCGGTGAGCTCGCTGGTGACCAGCGACGGCCTTCTGGTCGGGGGCAACGCCACCCTGCTCGGCAAGCAGGTGCTGGGTGCGTTGATCGTGACGGTCTACTCCTTCGCGGTCGCCTACGCCCTCGGCTTCGTGATCGACAAGACGATCGGGTTCCGGGTCTCCGCCGAGGCGGAGGTCGAGGGCATCGACGTCGCCGAGCACGCGGAGAGCGCGTACGACCTGTCGCCCACCACGGGCGGCAGCGCCGGTGGCGCGTTCGCGATGGCCGGGATCGGCGCCGCCAAGCCGGCCCCGGAGCCCACCGACGAGTCGGACGAGCCCGCCGCGCCGGTCAGCGAGAAGGTCGCCGGTTAACGTTCCTGTGATGGAGGGGATGGACATGAAGCTGGTGACCGCGGTCATCAAGCCGTACCAGCTGGACGCGGTGAAGGAGGCCCTGCACGCCCTCGGCGTGGCCGGCCTGACCGTCAGCGAGGTCCAGGGCTACGGCCGGCAGAAGGGGCACACCGAGGTCTACCGGGGTGCCGAGTACACGGTCGAGTTCCTGCCCAAGATCCGGGTGGAGGTGCTCACCGACGAGATGGAGGTCGACAAGATCGTCGACGCCATCGTGGGCGCCGCCCGCACCGGCAAGATCGGCGACGGCAAGGTCTGGGTGACCGGCGTCGAGGAGGTCGTCCGGGTCCGCACGGGCGAGCGCGGCCTGGACGCCCTCTGAGGATGCCTCGATGACCTCGTTGATCAAGGAGAACGCGTCGGGACACCCCGGGAACGGCGACGCGAACCCCTTGGTCAACGAGGTCGTCGGCGTACCCGGGGGGATCGGGGCCCAGGCGCGGGCGCAGCGGGCGGAGGCGATCGACCGGTGGTTGCGGTCGGTGTTTCCGCGGCGGGCGGGGATCGCGCTGGTCGCGGTCGGCGGGCTGGGCCGGCGGCAGTGCGCGCCGTACGGGGACGTCGACCTGGTGCTGCTGCACGCCGGGGTGCCCGGCATCGACGAGCTGGCCGCCTCGCTCTGGTATCCGATCTGGGACGCCGGGCTGCGCCTCGACCACTCCGTCCGGACCGTCGCCGAGGCGCTCTCGGTCGCCCAGGACGACGTCAAGGTCGCCCTCGGCCTGCTCGACGCCCGCCACGTGGCCGGTGATCCGGCCCTCGCCGACCAGCTCGTCCGCACCGCCGCCGACCACTGGCGGCGCACCGCCGTCCGGCAGCTTCCGCGGCTGCGGGAGATCACCGCCGCCCGCTGGGAGACGCACGGCGAGCTGGCCTTCCTCCTCGAGGGCGACCTGAAGGAGGCCGCCGGCGGGTTGCGCGACGTCGGCCTCCTGCGGGCCATCGCCACCGCCGGCGTGACCGACGCGCTGCGCCCCGCCGTGCACGCCGCCCACCGGCGGCTCCTCGACACCCGCGACGCCCTGCATCAGCAGGTCGGCCGCCGGGTCGACCGGCTCGTCGCGCAGGAACGCGACGGCGTCGCCGGGCTGCTCGGGCTGCGGCAACTCCAGCTCGACGCGTCCGGCGCCGCCGCCGGGGGCGTGGTGGACGACGGTGACGCGTTGCTGCGCCGGGTCGCCGGGGACGCGCGGACCGTCAGCCACGCCCTCGACGACGCCTGGCGGGCCGCCGACCGGCTTCGCTCCGGGCGCCGCCGGGGCACCGACGGGCGGCCGGTCCGCCGCCCCGTCGCCCGGGACGTCGTCGAACACGACGGGGAGCTGGTGCTCGCCCGCACCGCCATCGGCGCCCGGCCCGACCCCAGCCTGTCGCTGCGGGTCGCCGCCGCCGCGGCCATCACCCGGCTCCCGATCGCCCGGGCCACCTGCGAGTGGCTCGCCGCGTACTGCCCGCCGCTGCCCGCGCCCTGGCCGCCGGCCGCCCTGGCCGCGCTGATCACCCTCCTCGGGGCCGGTCCCGGCCTGGTGCCCGCCTGGGAGACCTGCGACCGGTACGGCCTGGTCGACCGCTGGCTGCCCGAGTGGACCCGGCTGCGCAGCCTGCCCCAGCACAACCCGGTGCACCGGTTCACCCTCGACCGGCACCTGGTGCAGACCGCGTACGAGGCGAGCCGGCACACCCGCGAGGTGGACCGCCCCGACCTGCTGCTGCTCGGCGCGCTCCTGCACGACATCGGCAAGGGACTGCCCGGCGACGGTGCCGCCGGGCGGGCCGGCGGGCCTGAGCCGGCCGGCACCTTCGTCGACCACAGCATCGTCGGGGCGCCGCTGGCCGAGGCGGTGGCCGCCCGGATCGGGCTGCCCGCGGCCGAGGCCGCGCTGATCGGCGAACTGGTCCGGCTGCACCTGCTGCTGCCCGACGTGGCGACCCGGCGCGACCTGTCCGACCCGAAGACCGTCGCCGGGGTCGCCGAGCAGGTCGGCGACACCACCACCCTGGAGCTGCTGCACGCCCTGGTCCGGGCCGACGCCGCCGCCACCGGGCCGGCCGCCTGGTCCGACTGGAAGGGGCGGCTCGTCGCCGAGCTGGTCGCCCGGGTGCGTACCGCACTGGACACCGGCGTGGTGCCGGCGCCGCCCGCCCCGGATCCGGCGCTGGTCGAGGGGCCGCTGCCGGTCGTACACCTGGCGGAGGACCGGGTGTCAGTGGCCGCGGCGGACCGACGCGGCCTGCTGGCCACGGTGGCCGGCTGCCTGGCCCTGCACCGCCTGGAGGTGATCTCCGCGGACGCCTCCACGGTCGACGGGCGGGCCCTGGTCGAGTGCCGGGTGCAGCCCCGCTACGGCCTGGCGCCCGACCCGATCGCGCTCACCGCCGACCTGCGCCGCGCGATCGCCGGCGACGTCTCGGTCACCCAGCGGCTGCGCGGCCGGGCCCTGGCCGCCCGCAGCCAGGGCGCCGCCGCGCCGCGGGTGGTCTGGCACCGCGAGGCGGCCACCGACGCGGTGCTGCTGGAGCTGCGCGCCGCCGACGCGGCCGGGCTGCTCTACCGGGTCAGCTGCGCCCTCGACGAGGCCGGCGCCCAGGTCCGGGCGGCCCGGATCTCCACCCTCGGCGCCGACGTGGTGGACGTGTTCTACCTGGTCGGCGGCTGGCCCTCCGGGGCCGACCGGGACCGCGTCGAGGCCGCCGTCCTCGCCGCCGTGTAGGCGCCGCCTACGTCCCGGGGCGTAGGCGAGGTGCCGCTCGCGGGGCGACGCCGCCCGACCCGGGAAGCGGCAGTCTCGGGGCATGAACCTGCCAGTGCACACCGAAGGGCTCACCAAGCGGTACGGCGCACTGACCGCCGTCGACGACCTCCACCTGACCGTGCACCCCGGCGAGGTGTACGGCTTCCTCGGCCCCAACGGCGCCGGCAAGACCACCACCCTGCGCATGCTGCTCGGGCTGGTCCGCCCCACCGCCGGCACGGTACGGCTGCTCGGCCGTCCACCCGGCGCCGGCCGACTCACCGGGGTCGGGGCGCTGATCGAGGGGCCCGCCTTCTATCCGTACCTCTCCGGGCGGGACAACCTGACGGTGCTCGCCCGCTACGCCGGGGTCGGCGCCGACCGGGTGGCGCTCGTGCTCGACCTGGTCGACCTCACCGACCGGGCCGGCGACCGGTACGCCGGCTACTCGTTGGGCATGAAGCAGCGGCTCGGCGTCGCCGCCGCCCTGCTCAAGGACCCGCGCCTGCTGATCCTCGACGAGCCGACCAACGGCCTCGACCCGGCCGGCATGGCGGACATGCGCACGCTGATCCGCCGGCTCGGCGCGGGCGGCTGCACCGTCCTGGTCTCCAGCCACCTGCTCGGCGAGGTCGAGCAGGTCTGCGACCGGGTCGGGGTGATCTCCCGGGGGCGGCTGATCGCCGAGGGGAGCGTCACCGAGCTGCGCGGCACGGCCGGGCTGCGGGTGCTCGCCGACCCGCTCGACGAGGCGGCGGCACGGGTCCGGACGCTCGTCGGCGCCGAGCGGGTGCGGGTGGTCGACGGCGCGTTGGAGCTCGCCGTCGATCCGGAGCGGGCCGCCTGGCTCAACACCGAGCTGGTCGGCGCCGGGCTCGCCGTGCGCGAGCTGCGCCCCCGCGAACGGGACCTGGAGCAGGTCTTCTTCGACCTCATCGAGAAGGGAACGGCCGATGTCGCGTAGCTTCCGCGCCGAACTGATCAAGCTGGTCCGCCGCCCGGCGACCTGGCTGCTGCTGGCCGTCACACTGGTGCTCGCGCTGATCTTCACCTACGTCTTCCCGTACGCCAGCATCGCCGGCGGGACGACCGGGCCGAACACCGACCGGACCCTGCCCATGCTGCTGCCCGACCAGCTGGTCGGTAACTCGCTCGGCGGCCTGCCGGTCTTCCTCGGCTCGATCGTGCTGATCCTCGGGGTGCTCACCGTCGGCGGCGAGTACGGCTGGGGCACGTGGAAGACGGTGCTCTCCCAGGGCCCGTCCCGGCTGGAGGTGTACGCCGGCAAACTGCTCGCCCTCGCCGCCGCCGCGCTGGCCGTGGTGCTCGCCGTCTTCGCGGTCGGGGCGGTGGCCAGCGTGCTCATCGCGCTCGCCGAGGGGCAGCCGGTGCACTGGCCGTCGGCCGGCGACCTGCTCACCGGGATCGGCGCGGGGTGGCTCATCGCGACGATGTGGGCCATGCTCGGTGCCGTGCTCGCCGTCGCCCTGCGGGCGGTGGCGCTCCCGGTCGGTCTGGGGCTGGTGTGGATGCTCGCCGTGCAGAACCTGCTCGCCGCGATCGCCGCGCCGCTGCTCGACTGGGTGGCGCAGGTGCAGAAGGGGCTGCCCGGCCCGAACGCCGGGTCGCTGGCCGCGGCGCTGGGCTCGCCCGGCGACACCCCCGGCGTCGGGGCGACGGTCGGGGGCGGGCAGGCGGCCCTCGTGGTCGCGGCGTACCTGGTCGCCTTCGCGGTGATCGGCGGGGCGCTGCTGCGCCGGCGGGACATCGGCTGAGGCCGGCGGGGAGGGACGGCGTGGACCGGAACCGGAGCGGCTGGGGCGACGGCGTCTTCGACGCCCTGGTCGCCCTGGCCCTGCTCGTCATCGGCCTGTTCGGCACCGCGCCAGCCGGCTTCAACCAGGGGCTGGGCACCGGCCGGGCGACGTACCCGCTGGTCGTGGTGGCCGCGCTCGCCCTGGCCGTTCGGCGGCGCTGGCCGCTGGCCACCCTGGCCGTGGTCACCACGGCGACCACGGCGTACCTGGTGCTCGGCTACCCGTACGGGCCGATCCTGCTCTCGTTCCTCGTCGCGGTTTACACGGTGGCCGCGAACCGGCCGTTGCGGCCCGCAGCGGTGGCCTGCGGCCTCGCCCTGGCCGTGCTGCTGCTCCACGTCTTCGTGGGCGTCCGGTCACTCGGCCTGCTCGGCCTGATGCCCGCCGCCGCCTGGGTGGTCGTGCCGTTCGCGGTGGGCACCACGGTGCGGCTGGGCCGGGAGAGCGCGGCCCGCAACCGGGTGGACGAGGCCCGCCGGCTGGCCGACGCCGAACGGCTGCGGGTGGCCCGGGAGGTGCACGACGTGGTCGGGCACGGCCTCGCCGCCATCCACATGCAGGCGGAGATCGCGCTGCACCTGCTGGCCAAGCGGCCGGAGCAGGCCGAGGCGGCGTTGACCGCGATCAGCCGCACCAGCAAGGAGGCGCTGGACGAGCTGCGGGTCACCCTCACCGTCGTGCGGCGCGACGAGCCGGTCGACGAGCGGGCGCCGGCCCCCGGGCTGGCCCAGCTCCCGCAGTTGCGCGAGCGGCTGGCCGGCGCCGGGGTGCCGGTGACCGTCGAGGTCGACGGGGAGCCCCGCGCGTTGCCGGTGGCGGTGGACCTGGCCGCGTACCGGGTGGTGCAGGAGGCGCTGACCAATGTGCTGCGCCACGCCGGCCCGGCCACCGCCACCGTCCGCCTCCGGTACGCGCCCACCGAGGTCACCGTGGAGGTGACCGACACCGGCCGGGGCGCCGCCGCGCCGCCGGGCGGGACCGCCGGTTACGGCCTGGCCGGCATGCGGGAGCGGGTCACCGCGCTGGGCGGGTCGTTCACCGCCGGCCCCGCCTCCGCCGGCGGCTTCCGGGTGTACGCGACACTGCCGGTGGAGGAGGCCACATGATCACGGTGTTGCTCGCGGACGATCAGGACCTGGTCCGGATCGGGCTGCGTGCCCTGGTGGAGAGCGAGGACGACCTCGCGGTGGTCGGGGAGGCCGCCGACGGGCTCGCCGCCGTCGAGCTGGCCCGCCGGGAGCGCCCCGACGTGGTCCTGATGGACGTCCGGATGCCCGGCGTGGACGGCATCGAGGCGACCCGGCGGATCGTCGCCGACCCCGGGCTGGCCGGCACCCGGGTGGTCGTCCTGACCACCTTCGAGCTGGACGAGTACGTCTTCGACGCGCTCCAGCACGGGGCCAGCGGTTTCCTGACCAAGGACACCCGCCCGGCCGAGCTGCTCCGGGCGATCCGGCTGGTCGCCGAGGGCGAGGCGCTGCTGTCCCCGTCGGTGACCCGGCGGGTGGTGCGGGAGTTCGCCACCCGGCCGGCCCGGGTGCCCCGGCCGCACCCGCGGCTGGACACCCTCACCGACCGGGAACGGGAGGTCGTGGGGCTGGTCGGCGAGGGGCTGAGCAACGCCGAGATCGCCGAGCGGCTCGTGGTGAGCCCGGCCACCGCGCGTACCCACGTCAGCCGGGCCATGGTCAAGCTGGGCGCCCGGGACCGGGCCCAGCTGGTGGTCTTCGCGTACCAGTCGGGGCTGATCGCCTCTTGATCGTCCGGCGGACCGGCGGCGGCAGGACCACGGAGGTCGTCGGGTGGGCGGAGCTGCGGCCCGGACCAGCGTGATCTCGCGCGGGGGTCGGCCGGCGGGAAGCAGTGGGGAGGCGGGACCGTTACCCTTGCGGGTAGCCGGCCTTGTGTGCGCTGGCTGATCGTGCCCGCCGAAGACGACAAACGGGATGTTCGTGTGTTTGACACCTTGAGTGACCGCCTGTCCGGGATCTTCACCAAGCTCCGCGGCAAGGGACGGCTCACCGACGCCGACATCGACGCCACCGCGCGCGAGATCCGCATGGCGCTGCTGGAGGCCGACGTCGCCCTGCCGGTGGTCAAGGGGTTCATCGCGAACGTCAAGGAGCGGGCCCGGAGCGCCGAGGTCTCCCAGGCGCTCAACCCGGCCCAGCAGATCATCAAGATCGTCAACGAGGAGCTGATCAACGTCCTCGGTGGCGAGGGGCGCCGGCTCCAGTTCGCCAAGCAGCCGCCGACCGTGATCATGCTGGCCGGTCTCCAGGGTTCCGGTAAGACCACCCTCGCCGGCAAGCTGGCCCGCTGGCTCAAGGCCCAGGGCCACCAGCCGCTGCTGGTCGCCGCCGACCTCCAGCGCCCCAACGCCGTCGGGCAGCTCCAGGTGCTCGGCGGCCGGGCCGGCGTCGAGGTGTACGCCCCGGCGCCCGGCAACGGCGTCGGCGACCCGGTGCAGGTGGCGCGCGACTCGATCGAGCACGCCAAGCGGGCCGCCCGGGACATCGTCATCGTCGACACCGCCGGCCGCCTCGGTATCGACGCAGAGATGATGCAGCAGGCCGCTGACATCCGGGACGCGGTCCAGCCCGACGAGGTCATCTTCGTCATCGACGCCATGGTCGGTCAGGACGCGGTCCGTACCGCCGAGGCGTTCCGCGACGGTGTCGGCATCAGCGGCGTGGTCCTCTCCAAGCTCGACGGCGACGCCCGCGGTGGTGCCGCGCTCTCCGTCCGCGAGGTCACCGGGCAGCCGATCCTCTTCGCCTCCACGGGCGAGAAGCTGGAGGACTTCGACGTCTTCCACCCCGACCGGATGGCCAGCCGGATCCTCGGCATGGGCGACGTCCTCACGCTGATCGAGCAGGCCGAGGCGGCCTTCGACGCCGATCAGAAGGAGAAGATGACCGCCAAGCTGATGGGCGGCGAGACCTTCACCCTGGAGGACTTCCTCGATCAGCTCATCGCGGTCCGGCGGATGGGGCCGATCGCCAACGTGCTGGCCATGATGCCGGGCATGGGGCAGATGAAGGACCAGCTCGCCGAGCTGGACGACAAGCACTTCGACCGGGTCACCGCGATCATCCGGTCGATGACCCCGGGCGAGCGCACCAACCCGAAGATCATCAACGGCTCCCGGCGCGCCCGGATCGCCAACGGCTCCGGGGTCACCGTGATGGACGTCAACCAGCTGCTCAACCGCTTCGCCGACGCGCAGAAGATGATGAAGCAGATGGGCGGCATGATGGGCCTTCCCGGAGGCGGGCGGCGCAAGGCGACCAAGTCGCCGAAGAACAAGCGCAAGGGCACCAAGGGCGGCGGCCGGCCGCGTACCGGCGCCGGCCTGCCGGGCGGCTTCCCGGGCGGCATGCCGCAGCTCCCGCCGGGCCTGGACCCGGGTGACCTGGCCGGTGGCCAGGGCCTGCCGCCGGGCTTCAAGCTCCCGAAGATCGACTTCAACAAGCTCGGCAAGGGCGGGGACAAGAACCCTCGCTGACCGCGCGTCGCCGACCTCCGACGGCCCCGTCACCCCGTGGTGGCGGGGCCGTCGTCGTGCCCGCCCGCACCGCCCAGGCGGGGCGACCTGCTCGCCAGGGACGGGGAGTGATCGGGTAGGACTGTGCACATGGCTCTGCATGTGCGCGGTGTGCTCCTGCCCGACGACGAGGTCCGGGACGTGTGGCTGGTCGGCGACCGGGTCACCTTCGAACCGGTGCCCGGCGCGGAGACCGTCGCCGACGGTGGCTTCGTGCTTCCCGGCCTGACCGACGCCCACTGCCACATCGGCATCGCCCGGGGTGGCGCCCCGATCACCGCGCTCGACCAGGCCCGGGAGTTGGCCCGTACCGACCGCGACGCCGGGGTGCTGGCCATCCGGGACGCCGGCTCGCCGTACCCCTACCCGGAACTCGACGACGACCCGGAGCTGCCGCGGCTGGCCCGCGCCGGCCGGCACGTCGCACCGCCGAAGCGCTACCTGCGGGACATCGGGGTGGAGGTCGGCGCGGCCGAGGTGGCCGCGACGGTGGCGGCGCAGGCCGCCGCCGGCAACGGCTGGGTCAAGCTGGTCGGGGACTGGATCGACCGGGGCGTGGGTGACCTGGCCCCGGCCTGGGACGCGGACACCATGACGGCCGCCGTCGCCGCCGCGCACGCCGCCGGGGCACGCGCCGCGGTGCACACCTTCTCCGAGTCGGCCGTGGAGATCATGGTGCGGGCCGGGGTGGACTCGGTGGAGCACGGCACCGGGCTCAGCCTGGACCTGATCGACCTGATGGCCCGCCAGGGCACCGCGCTGGTCCCCACGATGATCAACATTCAGACCTTCGGTGGCATCGCCGACCAGGCCCGCCCCAGGTTCCCCGGGTACGCCGACCACATGCTCGCCCTGCGCGACCGCTTCCCCGAGGTGGTCCGGGCCGCGTACGAGGCGGGCGTGCCGATCTACGTCGGCACCGACGCGGGCGGGGGCATCGACCACGGGCTGGCCGCCGAGGAGATGCTGCTGCTGCACGAGCGGGCCGGCATGTCCACCGAGGACGTCCTCGCCGCCGCCTCCTGGCGCGCCCGCGAGTGGCTCGGCTTCCCCGGCCTGGTCGAGGGCGGCCTCGCCGACCTGGTCGTGTATCCCGAGGACCCGCGCCGCGACCTGCGGGTGGTCCGCACCCCGTCCCGCATCGTCCTACGCGGCCGCGTCCTGCGCTGACCCCGTCCCCTGCCGTCTGGCTGACCGTCGGAAAGAGTGGTCATTCGGGCGCGGAACGGCACTCTTTCCGGGAATCTGTGCGGATTTCGCGCGAGGCGCGGGGCTCGGGGCGACGCGACACGGCGCGGGCGGCCTCCCGGGCGCTGCGGCGGCGCACCCGGCGCATAGGATGTGCGGTCATGGCACGCGTGCTCACTCCCCGTGCGGAGGATTTCCCCCGCTGGTACCAGGACCTGATCGCCAAGGCCAAGCTGGCCGACAACGGCCCGGTGCGGGGCACCATGGTCATCCGACCGGCGGGCTACGCCATCTGGGAGCGGATGCAGGCGGAGATGGACGCCCGGATCAAGGCGGCCGGCGCGGAGAACGCCTACTTCCCGCTCTTCATCCCGGAGAGCTACCTCAAGCGTGAGGCCGAGCACGTCGAGGGCTTCTCGCCGGAGCTGGCCGTGGTCACCCACGGTGGGGGCAAGCAGCTCGCCGAGCCGGTGGTGGTCCGCCCCACCAGCGAGACGGTGATCGGCGAGTTCATGGCCAAGTGGATCGACTCGTACCGGGACCTGCCGCTGCTGCTCAACCAGTGGGCGAACGTGGTCCGCTGGGAGCTGCGCCCGCGGATCTTCCTGCGTACCAGCGAGTTCCTCTGGCAGGAGGGGCACACCGCGCACGCCACCCGCTCCGACGCCCGCGCCTACGCCCGGCGGATCCTGCACGAGGCGTACGAGGACCTGATGGTCAACGTGCTCGGCATCCCGGTGGTGGTCGGCCTGAAGACCGCCCGCGAGCGCTTCGCCGGCGCGACCGCCACCTACACCTGTGAAGGCATGATGGGCGACGGCAAGGCGCTCCAGCTGGGCACCAGCCACGAGCTGGGCCAGAACTTCGCCCGGGCGTTCGACATCAGCTTCTCCTCGGCCGAGGGTGGCCGGGAGCACGCCTGGACCACCTCCTGGGGCACTTCGACCCGGATGCTCGGCGGCCTGATCATGTGCCACGGGGACGACAACGGTCTGCGGGTGCCGCCGAAGCTGGCGCCGGTCCAGGCGTACGTGATGATCGTCAAGGACGGCGAGGGCGTCGCCGAGGCGGCGGCCAAGCTCCGCGACGCGCTGCGCGACGCCGGTGTCCGGGTCGCGCTGGACGACCGGACCGACACCGCCTTCGGCCGCCGGGCCGTCGACGCCGAGCTGCGCGGCTACCCGGTCCGCGTCGAGGTCGGCCCTCGTGACCTGGCCGCCGGCAACGCGGTGGTGGTCCGGCGTACGGACGGCTCGAAGGCCGCGACGCCGGTGGCCGACGTGGTCGGCGCGGTCCTCGCCGCGCTGGAGGCGGACCAGCAGGTGCTGCACGACCAGGCGTTGGCCGTCCGGCAGTCCCGCACCACCGACGTCGCCACCCTCGCCGAGGCGATCGAGGCGGCGGCCACCGGCTGGGCCCGGGTGCCGTGGTCGGCGGTCGGCGTCCAGGGCGAGGCCGAGGCGAACGCGCAGGGCGTCACCGTCCGGTGCCTGCTGCGGGCCGACGGCTCGGTGCCGGACTCCGAGGACGAGCCGGATCTGATCGCCGTCCTCGCCCGCGCCTACTGAGGTGCGCCCGGGCGGCTCGGTCGGCCGGTTCGCGCCGGGTCGGCTGATCATGCACCGCAACGTGCGGCACGGGCGGATCGGTTGGGTCCGCTCGGCCCGGGTGGTCCGCGACGACGACCGGGGGCTGCTGCTCTGGATCGCCCGTGGCGCGCCGGTGGCGAACGAGGTGACCGAGGCGGGGCTGGGCATGCGGGCCATGCCGTTCGCCGAGTGGATCACCTCGTCGTACCGGCTCGCCCAGGGTCGCTGGAACGGGCCGCCGGTGCTGAAGTTCCTGCCCACCGGTGCCGCCCATTCGGTGTGGTGGTTCCGCGACGACCGGGGCCGGTTCAAGAACTGGTACGTCAACCTGGAGGAGCCCGCCGTCCGCTGGGACGACGGCGCGGTGGCCGGGGTCGACATGACGGATCAGGACCTCGACGTGGTGGTGCACCCGGATCTCCGGTGGGAGTGGAAGGACGAGGAGGAGTTCGTCGAGCGCCTCGCCTTCCCGGACGACTACTGGGTGCCCGACGAGAAGGCGGTCCGGGCCGAGGGGGAGCGGGTGATCCGGATCGCCGAGTCGGGCGGGTTCCCGTTCGACGGCACCTGGTGCGATTTCACCCCGCCGGCGGAATGGGACGTACCGGACGGGCTGCCGCCCGGCTGGGACCGGCCGCCGGTGCGTTGAGCGTGTCGTGCGTCACGCTGGAGTCGACCCGGGTGACCAGTCCGGGTCCGGTGTGAGAGATCGGAGCCGGATCTGGCAGAATGGTTCGCTGGTATCCGGCGCGCGTCCGGCGCCCTCTAACCCGGGCACGCCGCCAGTCCACCGAGCAGTCTCCGGCCCAACCCCACTGTGCCGGTCGGCGCTCACCCGCACACCGCCCGTACGGGCCGGTGAGATCGCAACAGGAGCGAAACAACTGTGGCCGTAAAGATCCGGCTCCTGCGGATGGGTAAGATCCGCAACCCGCAGTACCGCATCGTCGTCGCCGACTCGCGCACCAAGCGTGACGGTCGCGCGATCGAGTTCGTCGGTGTGTACCAGCCGAAGGAGGACCCTTCGGTGATCGAGGTCAAGTCGGAGCGGGTCCAGTACTGGCTGTCCGTCGGCGCGCAGCCGAGCGAGGCGGTGCAGCGCCTGCTGGAGCTGACCGGTGACTGGCAGAAGTTCAAGGGCCTGCCGGCCCCGGCGCCGCTGAAGGTCGCCCCGGAGCGGGCCGACCGCAAGGCGGCGTACGAGGCTGAGGCGAAGGCCGCCGCCGGCGTGGCCGAGACCCCGGCGCCGGCCAAGAAGGCCGCCAAGGCGCAGGCCCCGGCCGAGGCGCCGCAGGCCGAGGAGCAGACCGGTGCAGAGTCCGGCGAGCAGGCCTGACATGGCGCTGCGTCCCGCCCTGGAGCACCTGGTCAAGGGGATCGTCGACCACCCGGACGACGTCCGGGTGCGGATGGTCGATTCCCGTCGGGGTAAGCGGCTCGAGGTCCGCGTGCACCCGGAGGACCTCGGCACGGTGATCGGGCGGTCCGGTCGGACCGCCAAGGCGCTGCGCCAGGTGATCGGCTCCATCGGTGGGCGCGGGGTGCGCGTCGACATCGTCGACTCGTACTGATGCTCCTCATCGTCGGCAGGGTCGGCAAGCCGCACGGGATCCGCGGTGAGGTCACCGTGGAGGTGCGGACCGATGAGCCCGAAGCACGGTTCGCCCCGGGGGCGGTGCTGCGCACCGACTCCGGGGCGGTCGCGCCCGCGCAGCCCGGGGCCTACCGGGTGCCGGCCGAGTTGACCGTCGAGTCGGCGCGCTGGCACCAGGGGCGGCTGCTTGTCGCCTTCGAGGGCGTGCTGGACCGCAACGTCGCCGAGGCGCTGCGCGGCACCCTGGTCGGCGTGGACAGCGCCGACGTCGCTCCGCCGGAGGACCCGGAGGAGTTCCACGACCACCAGCTCGTCGGCCTCGCGGTGGTCACCCGGCAGGGCGAGCGACTGGGCGAGGTGGCCCGGATCGACCACGCTCCCGCCTCCGACCTGCTGGTGCTGCGGCGGCCCGAGGGGCGGACCGCGCTGATCCCGTTCGTCAAGGCGATCGTGCCCGAGGTGGACCTCGCCGGCGGTCGCGTCGTCGTCGACCCGCCCGGCGGCCTGCTCGACCTGTAGCTGGAGCCAGCCGTCATGCGCGTCGACATCGTGTCGATCTTCCCGGAATATTTCGCCCCGCTCGACCTGTCGCTGATCGGCAAGGCGCGGGCGAACGGCAGCCTGCGGCTGGCCGTACACGATCTGCGGGCCTGGACCCATGACGTGCATCGCACGGTCGACGACACGCCCTACGGCGGCGGACCCGGCATGGTGATGCGGCCGGAGCCGTGGGGCGAGGCGCTGGACGCTCTCGTCCCCGCCGGCGACGAACCGGAGCCCCGGCTGCTGGTGCCCTCCCCGGCCGGCGTCCGGTTCACCCAGGCGATGGCGCACGAGCTGGCCGCCGAGCCGCACCTGCTCTTCGCCTGCGGCCGGTACGAGGGCATCGACCAGCGGGTGCTCGACCACGCGGCGACCCGGATGCGGGTGACCGAGGTCTCCCTCGGCGACTACGTGCTCTTCGGCGGCGAGGTGGCGGTGCTGGTGATCCTGGAGGCGGTCACCCGGCTGCTGCCCGGGGTGCTCGGCAACGCCGGTTCGCTGGACGAGGAGTCGCACGCCCACGGGCTGCTGGAGGCGCCGATGTACACCAAGCCGGCGACCTGGCGCGGGCACGAGGTGCCCGAGGTGCTGCGCTCCGGCGACCACGGGAAGATCGCCCGCTGGCGGCGCGACGAGTCGCTGCTGCGTACGGCGGCCCGCCGCCCCGACATGATCGCCACGCTGCCCACGGAGAGCCTGGACAAGCGGGACCGGGCGGCGTTGGACCGGGGCGGATTTCAGCTGCCGCCGGGGGATGTGGCAAAGTAGGGGGGTTGCCGCATCCGTCCACGCCGTGGGCGGTTGCGAGGACCCTCGACCGGGGTCGGCGTCGCCGGCCACCACCCGGGGGTCAGAATCACCCATTCGCGCATCGACTGACGGTGCGCCGTGAGCCTCACGAGGACGCAGCGATGAACATCCTGGACGCCCTTGACGCCCAGTCGAAGCGCGTTGACATCCCCGACTTCCGTGCCGGTGACACCGTCAAGGTGCACGCGCGGGTTGTCGAGGGCAACCGGTCCCGGGTCCAGATCTTCCAGGGCGTCGTCATCCGCCGCCAGGGTGACGGCCTGCGCGAGACCTTCTCGGTCCGCAAGGTCAGCTTCGGCGTGGGTGTCGAGCGGACCTACCCGGTCAACAGCCCGGCGATCGACCGGATCGAGGTCGTGACCCGCGGTGACGTGCGGCGCGCCAAGCTCTACTACCTGCGTGAGCTGCGCGGCAAGAAGGCCAAGATCAAGGAGCTGCGCGAGAAGCAGCCGGCGAGCTGAATTTCCTTGCGCCACGCCGCCTGACCTGCCCGTATGTGGTATCGACCGGAGCGCATTACCCTGGTCGTACGGGCGCAGGGGGACGGCACACCGCGCGTGCTCGACGCGGTGGCACAGCGATCCACTACCGCCCGTGGGGTCTCCTGGCGAGACTCCCGGGCGGTAGTGTCGTTTGCGCGGACCGGAGAGTGGCATGGTGCAGATGCTTGACGAGGACGGCACCGTCGATCCGTTACGCCGGCGGGCCCGGCGGTCCCGCCGGCAGCTGCCCCTCTGGCAGGAGCTGCCCCTGCTCCTGGTGGTCGCGTTCTGCCTGGCCGTGCTGATCCGCACCTTCCTGCTCCAGGCGTTCTTCATCCCCTCCGGCTCGATGGAGGACACCCTCCTCATCGGCGACCGGGTGCTGGTCAACAAGGTCGTCTACGACGTCCGCGACCCGGCCCGGGGCGAGGTCGTGGTCTTCCGGGGCACCGACCGGTGGGTGGCTCAGGAGGCCCCGGCGCCGCCGACCAACTTCGCCGGCAAGGTCGGCCGCACCCTCGGCGACCTGGTGGGGATCAGCCGCCCCGGCGAGAAGGACTTCATCAAGCGGGTCATCGGCGTCCCGGGCGACCGGATCTGGTGCTGCGACGACGGCCGGGTCGTGGTCAACGGCGTGCCGTTGGACGAGCGGGCGTACGTGTCGGAGGACTCGCCGGTCGAGCTGCCGCCGAACCCGAAGGAGTGCCGCTCCCGGCAGTTCACCGAGGTGGTCGTACCCCCGGGGCAGATCTTCGTGATGGGCGACCACCGGCTGGTCTCCCAGGACGCCCGGTGCCAGGGCCCGGTGCCGATCGACAACGTCGTGGGCCGGGCCTTCATGATCGTGTGGCCGTCGCAGCGGTGGGCCACCCTGCCGGTCCCGCAGACCTTCTCCGACCTGCCGCAATCCAACGCCGCACCGGCCGGACCGGTGCCCGTCGATCCGGACCCGGTGGGCGGTGTCGTCCTGATCCTCCCGGTCACGGCCGCGCTCTCCGTTCTCGCGAGTTCGGGGCGACTGTGCCGCACCCGGGGACGTAGGCTCCTCCCGTGATTGACGAGCAGACCGAAAAGCCGCGCAGCTCCTTCTGGAAGGAGCTGCCCATCCTCCTGGGCGTGGCGATCCTGGTCGCAGTGCTGGTACGTGCCTTCGTGCTGCAGACCTTCTTCATCCCGTCCCCGTCGATGGAGAACACTCTCAAGATCGACGATCGGGTGCTGGTCAACAAACTGGTCTACGACTTCCGCTCGCCGCACCGGGGCGAGGTGATCGTCTTCAAGGCGCCCACCGACTGGAGCGGCAATCCGGAGGGCGAGGACTTCATCAAGCGGGTGATCGGCGTCGGCGGTGACCACGTGGTCTGCTGCGACCGCACCGGCGGCACGGAGCGGCTGGTGATCAACGGCAAGCCGCTCGACGAGCCGTATCTCTTCCCCGGCAACAAGCCCGCCGACCAGGACTTCGACATCACCGTGCCGGACGGCCGGCTCTGGGTGATGGGTGACCATCGGCAGGCCTCCGGCGACTCACTGGAGCACTGGCAGCAGTCCGGCGAGGACATCAACGAGGCCACCATCCCCGAGGACCGGGTGGTCGGGCGGGCCTTCACGATCTTCTGGCCGGTCGGCCGGGCGACCTGGCTCACCGTGCCGAAGCAGTTCGACGGGATTCCCAATCCCTGACCCCGGAGGGCGTGGGCGTTCGTCGGACGCGTCTGGCAGGCTTGGGCCGTGACCGTCTACACCCCTCGTCGCGCAGCCCGCGTGCTGCTCGTCGACGCGTCCGACCGGGTGCTGCTGTTCGCCGGCACCGATCCGGGCCGACCGGGGCACGCCTACTGGTTCACCCCGGGCGGGGGACTGGACCCGGGGGAGAGCCCCGCCGCGGGCGCGGCCCGGGAGTTGGCCGAGGAGACCGGGCTGCGGCTCACCCCGGCAGAGCTGGGCGCGCCGGTCTGGGCGGAGACGGTCGAGTTCCCGTTCGACGGCGTCTGGTATCGCCAGGAGCAGGAGTTCTTCCTGGTCCGGGTGCCCGCCTGGGAGGTCGACACGGCAGGCTTCGACGAGGTCGAGCGGGCCAGCGTGTCCGGCCACCGCTGGTGGTCGCTGGCGGAGCTGTCCGCGACTGCCGAGCGCTACTACCCGCCGGACCTGCCGGACCGGCTCGCCGCCGCGCTGGCCGGGGACCGGTCCGCCGCCGGGGGTGCGCCGTGCTGACGCCCCCGCGTACGGTGGTGCGCCGCGACGGTGGCCTCTACGCCCTCGAACGGGCCCTGCAACGGCGGGGCTTCCGCCACGTGGCCGGTGCCGACGAGGCCGGCCGTGGCGCGTGTGCCGGCCCGTTGGTGGCCGCCGCGGCGGTGCTGCCCGAGGGGCGCCGCGGCGAGATCGACGGGCTGGCCGATTCCAAGCTGCTCACCCCGGCCAGCCGGGAGCGGATCTACGACGAGGTGGTGGCGCGGGCCCTGGCGTACGCCGTGGTGGTCATCCCGGCCGACGAGGTCGACGCGCGCGGGCTGCACGTGTGCAACCTGGCCGCCATGCGCCGGGCGCTCGCCTCGCTGACCACCCGTCCGGAGTATGTGCTGAGCGACGGGTTCGGCGTCGACGGGCTGGACGTGCCGGGGCTGGCGGTCTGGAAGGGGGACCGGGTGGCCGCCTGCGTGGCGGCGGCGAGTGTGCTGGCCAAGGTCACCCGGGACCGGATCATGGTCGAGCTGGACGGGCGGTACCCGGGCTACGGCTTCGCCGAGCACAAGGGCTACATCACGCCTGAGCACACCGCCGCGCTGCGGGAACTCGGGCCGTGCCGGGAGCACCGCTTCTCGTACGTCAACGTCGCCACCGTCTCCGGCCGGGACGGGCGGCCGCCCCGCTCCCGACGGCCGGCGGCCGGCGACCCGGACGAGCCGCTGTTCGGTGGCTCGGGCTCGGATGAGCCGCTGTTCGGTGGCTCGGGCTCGGACGAGCCGCTCTTCGGCGGCTCGGTCGCGGCGCTCTTCGGTGGCCCGGAGGAGATGCCCGCCGGGAGCCCGGACGAGCCGATGGAGCGTTCCGGCGCGCCAGGGGGTACCGTCGGCGTGGCGTTGGGCGAGCAGCCGCGACCTCCAGCGCCGGTGGGGGAAGATGTGGTCATGGAAGGCGGAGTGCGATGAGCGCGGAAGATCTCGAAAAGTACGAGACCGAGATGGAGCTGCAGCTCTACCGGGAGTACCGCGACATTGTCCGCCAGTTCTCCTACGTGGTGGAGACCGAGCGCCGCTTCTACCTGGCCAACCAGGTCGATCTGCACGTCCGCAACTCGGACGGTGAGGTCTACTTCGAGGTCGAGATGCACGACGCCTGGGTGTGGGACATGTACCGGCCTGCGCGATTCGTCAAGAATGTCCGGGTAATGACGTTCAAGGACGTCAATGTGGAAGAGCTCGAAAAGCCCGACATCTCGCTTCCCGCAGACTCCGGATTCGGCGGCTGACCGGGGGCGGCGGGACGGCCGACTTGCCGCCCGCCGCCGACGGCGGATCACTCCGCCAGCACCACCACCTCGACCCGCTGCACCAGGTTGTTGGCAAAACCACCCCGGTTCCACGGCTGCTCGACCGGCTGGGTACGCCCGGAGGCGTCGGTCGCCCGCGCGCCCAGCGCGTAGCGCCCCGGCGTCGGGTGCCACTCCACGTGCCACCGCCGCCAGGCCCACTCACCCCCGGTCGGCCCGTCCACGGTCGCCGGCACCCAGGTCGCACCGCCGTCGAAGGTCACCTCCACCGCCGTCACCGGCGCGTACCCCGACCAGGCCCGACCGTCCACGGTGCACGGACCCGGCCGCAGCACCCGGGTACGCGACATGAAGTCCGGGAAGCCCGGCGGGCGGACCAGCGCCCGGGGCTCGATCCGGGTCACCGGCACGCCCGGGTCGTCGGCGTCCTGCCGCAGCCGGTACGCCACGGCGTTCTGGTAGCCGTCGAACGGCTCGGCCAGCACCCGCACGTTCCGCAGCCACTTGACGTGCGCCATGCCGTACCAGCCGGGCACGATCAGCCGCAGCGGCGCGCCGTGCTGGGGCAGCAGGGGAGCGCCGTTCATCTCGTACGCGAGCAGCACCTCCTCGCGCAGCGCGTCCGCGACCGGCAGCGCCCGCTGGTAGTCCTGCTCGACGCCGCGCTCCACCCCGTGGTCCGCCCCGGTGAAGACCACGTCCACCGCGTCGGCGGCGAGCCCGGCCTCGCGCAGCAACGGTGCCAGCGGCGTGCCGGTCCACTCCGCGTTGCCCACCGCCTCCACCAGCCACGGCTGGCTGACCGGCCGCGGGCGCAGCAACGCCCGCCCGTTGCCGGCGCACTCCAGGGTGACCCGGTGGGTGACCCGGGGCCGCTCCCGCAGCGCGGCCAGGTCCAGGGTGAACGGCCGCCGCACCGCCCCGTCGACGGTCAGCGTGTGCGCCGCCGGGTCCATGTCCGGGATGTCGTAGTGGATGAGCAGGTAGTGCAGGCCGGCCGGGGTCACGTCGTAGCGGAGCGCCTCCAGCGGGATCCCGTGGTTGCGCGCGGCCAACTGGAGTTCCTCGGCGCTGATCGCCTCGTCCGGCCCGGCCACCCGGGAGGGGTGGCTGACGTTGTCCACAGTGGTCATCTCGACTCCCTCGGATCGGTCAGGGGGTGGGTCGCAGGCGCCGCCTGGCCCACCGAGCGGCCGGACCGGGTCAGCCGCTCGTCGCCGACGAACTCGAACATCCGCACGCCGGCCTCCAGCGGGTGGGGCGTACCGGTGAACCGATGCACGCCCACGCCCACCCCGTCGGCGGGGCTGCTCACCGCGACCGGGGTGAAGCCCTCCTCGGCGAACCAGTCGCAGATGGCGGGCACCAGGTCCGGCTCGCGGCGGTGCCGGGTCCAGAACACCGTGCCGCCGGTGGCGCACAGCGCGGCGCAGTGCCGCACCGTGGCCCGGACGTCGGCGTCGACGATGTTGCCGAAGATGCCGCAGACCAGGACCAGGTCGGCCGGCACGAGGTCGACGTACCGGTCGGTCAGCGCCGCGTCGCCCGCCACCACCTCCACCCCGTGCAGGCCGGCCCCGGCGGCGGCCGCCCGGGCCACCTCGACGTTGCGTGGATCCAGCTCGACCAGGCGGGCGGTGACGTCGTCGCGTCGGGGATGAGCGGCGAGCACCGGGATCAGCTCCCGACCCTGGCCGGCGCAGAGACTGATCACCCGCAGCGGACCGACCGGCGCGGCGTCCAGCGCGCCCCGGATCCGGCTCCGCAGCTCGGCGAGACGGCGGGACAGCGCCGAGCCGGGCTGGTCGTAGTCGGCGTGCCAGGCATACCAGTCCTTTGTCACGCGGCCAGCATAGGGGCCGTCGATTATCAGATCGGCGCCGTGCATGGGGGGCCGTCCACAGCTCACCAGTCGTCCACAGGCGCCGCTCCGGCCGTTCGCGGCGACACCGATCGTGACGGCAGGGTGTCCGGCGTGCCGAAACCGCTGCGCCGGGCCACCGCGGCCCTCGGGCTCCTGCTGCTGGTCGTCCCGGTCGCCGTCCGGCCCCGGCCGGCCGGGGCCGCCACCGGGGCGGCGTCCGTCCCGCTGACGAACCGGGAGTTGCCGCCGCCGACGAGGTCGCCCTCGCCGACCACTCCGGCGGGCTCGTCCGACCGGATGACGATCCGACCACTGCCGCCCATCCTGCCGGCCGCCGGCCCCGCCGGGGGCCATCGGCCACCGGGCGACCGGGTGCCTCCCGGGCCGTCCGGCGCCGCGCGATTCGGCTGGCCGCTCGCCGGCACCCCCCGACCCGTACGCCGGTTCGACCCGCCGCCGCAGCCGTGGCTGCCCGGCCACCGCGGCGTCGACCTGGCCGCGACCCCGGGTGCTGAGGTGCGTGCCGCCGGCGCAGGGGTCGTGCTCTTCGCCGGCACGGTGGCCGGGCGGCCCGTGGTCACCGTCGGGCACGCCACCGGGTTACGCACCACCTACGAGCCGGTCGACCCCCGCCTGCCGGCCGGCACCCCGGTCAGTGCCGCCACGCCGATCGGCACCCTGCTCGCCGGCCATCCCGGCTGCCCCGCCGAGGCGTGCCTGCACTGGGGGCTGCGCCGGGGCGAGGAGTACCTCGATCCGCTGGCCCTCCTCGGGCTCGGCCCGGTGCGGCTGCTGCCGCTCGACGGCTCAGCCCTGAGCCAGCAGCGTGGGGAGACGAACGGCCAACCGGTCGTACTCGTCGGGGGTGTTGTAGACCTGGCCGCACAGGCGCAGCCAGCCCTGGCCGTGCCAGGAGGCCACCGAGACCTCGGCGGCCAACCGTTCCGCGATCCGGGCGCGCAGCTCCCGCGCCGCGTCGATCGTCGGGGCGACCCCGGGCGGCAACGGGACGAGCCGCATGGCGACTGTCGGTCCGCCGGGCTCCGGCAGGTCGGCCGGCGCCACCCCGAGCGCGTCCCCGACCACCCGTTGCCCGTACGCGACCAGCGCGGCGTTGTGCGCGCGTACCCGGTCCAGGCCCAGGGTGCGCAGGGTGAACAGGCCCGCCGGGGCAGCCAACCAGGCGGTGTAGTCCAGCGTCGCCTGCCACTCGACCCGGGTGGGGAAGCCGGTCTCCTGCTCCCAGGAGACGACCAGCGGTTGGATCCGCTCCCGCCACGCCCCGGCCACCACCAGCGCGGCGGTCCCCCGCGGCGCGTACGCCCACTTGTGCAGGTTGCCCACCCAGAAGTCGGCACCGATCGAGGCCACGCTGATCGGCAACATGCCCGGAGCGTGCGCCGCGTCGACCAGCACGGGCACCCCGTGCTCCCGGGCCACCCCGACGATCGCGGCCGTCGGGAAGAGCCGGGCGGTGGGCGAGGTGATCTGGTCGACGATGAGCAGCTTGGTCCGGCCAGGACGCAGCCCGGCCAGGACGATCTCCACCACCTCCTCGTCGGAGGCGGTCAGCGGCACCGGCAGGGTCCGGGACACCGCTCCGGTCCGGCGGCACTCCCGCTCCAGCGAGAAGGCGACCGCCCCGTACCCGTGGTCGGTGGTCACGACCTCGTCGCCGGGACGGAGGCCGAGTGACTGGAGCACCACCGCCACACCGGTGGTGGCGTTGCCCACCAGCGCGGTGCCGTCCGGGTCGGCGCCGAGGAAGGTGGCCAGGTGCCGCCGGGTGTGAGCGATCCGGTCGACCAGGCCCTGGGTGAAGAAGCGCAGCGGGTTGGCCTCCATCTCGTCGCGCAGGCGCTGCTGGGCCCGCTGCACCCCGATCGGCACCGCGCCGAACGACCCGTGGTTGAGATGGCTGACCGACGGATCGAGGGAGAAGAGCAGCCGAGCACCGGGGATCGGCTCGGGCGGCTGCGGGACGCTCATTCGTTGATCGTAGCCCGCCGTGGATCATCAACCCGCCGTTCGCCGCGAGGGCATGCCGCCCTTGCGGCGGCAGGAAGCTTCCGGCCGTCAGGCCCGCGGGTGCGCCTGCCGGTAGGCCGCCCGCAGCCGCTCCACCGACACGTGGGTGTAGATCTGGGTGCTGGCCAGCGAGGAGTGGCCGAGCAACTCCTGCACGGCCCGCAGGTCCGCCCCACCCTCCAGCAGATGGGTGGCCGCCGAGTGCCGCAGCCCGTGCGGGGTGGTGCGGGGAAGGCCGGCGGCATCGGCGTATCCGGCGACGATCCGCCGGGCGGTCGTCGGGTTGAGCCGCCCGCCACGCGCGCCGAGGAGCAGCGCCGCCCCAGAGCCCGGGCCGGCCAGCGCCGGTCGACCCTGGCTGAGCCAGGCGTCCAACGCGCGCTGCGCCGGCACCCCGTACGGCACGGCGCGCTCCCGGCCGCCCTTGCCCAGCACGCGTACCACCCGGCGGGCGTGGTCGACGTCCGCGACGTCCAGGCCGCACGCCTCGCTGATCCGCACCCCGGTGCCGTAGAGCAGCTCGAGCAGCACCCGGTCACGCAGCAGCGCAGCGTCCTCGCCGCCGGGACTCTCCTGACCGGACGCGGTGCCCTCGGTCGCTCCGCCCCGGCTGTCGGCGGAGGCCCCGCGCGCCGCCGGACTGGCGCTGGCGGTCGGCCCGTCGCCGGTGGTCGGGCCTTCGGCGGTGGACCCGACGTGCGGGGTGTCCGCCCGGGCGGCGGCCTGGCCGACGGCCCGGACGCGCGGGGCGTCCATCAGGGCGGCGGCCTGGTCGGCCCGCAGGACCGTGGGCAGGTCCCGGTGGGCGCGGGGACTGGCCAGCGGAGCGGCCACGTCGGCGGTGAGCAGGCCGGCCCGGTGGGCCCACGCACTGAAGGTGCGGGCGGCGGCGGCCCGACGGGCCAGGGAGGTGCGTGCCGCGCCCATCGTCCGCTGCTTCGCCAACCAGCTCCGCAGCACCGCGAGGTCCAGCTCCGACAGGTCGGCGCAGCCCATCCGTACCGCATGGTCGAGCAGGGACACCAGGTCGGTCACGTACGCCCGCACGGTGTGCGCGGACCGGTTGCGTACCCCGGCCAGATGGTCGGCGAAGGCGTCCACCGCCTCCCGTAGCTGCGGCGGCAGCGCCTCGTGCGCCGCCCGGGTGCCGCGCCGCTCGCCGCTCACCGGCACCTCCGGCCCCACCTCGGCCCCGCCACGGGCCCGGTCAGCCGGGACGGCGACGCGTCGGCGTGCCGTGGAAGACTTCCGCGGCCCCGGCGGCTCCTGCTGTCGGCGGACACCGGCTCAGCCTACGGGCGCGACCGCCGGAGAGCAGCCCAGGCCGCCGACCTGCCGGGCCTGCCGCCCCGCCGCCGACCTGCCGGGCCTGCCGCCCCGCCGCCGACCTGCCGGGCCTGCCGCCCCGCCGCCGACCTGCCGGGCCTGCCGCCCCGCCGGGCCGCCGACCTGCCGACCTGCCGCCGACCTGTCGGGCCTGCCGACCTGCTGACCTGCTGACCTGGCAGGGTGGCCGGGTGGTTGCCCTGCCCCCGAGGCCGTCCGGACGGCGACGTACGTCGGGCGGGCGGGTTGCCCGGGTGGTTGCCCTGCCCCGGGGCCGTCCGGACGACGGCGTACGTCGGGCGGGTGGGCTCCAGCCGCAGGCCGGGGTGGCTGACCGGGGCCTGGGCACGGGAAACTGGTCATACGAAGAGGACAGTGGCGGCGTCGGTCAGGCCCTCGAAGGCCGGGCGCGTCGCTGCCGGCAGGTGCCGCCTGCGCCGTGGCGGCCGGGGTGCGCCGTGGCGGGGTGATTCCCCGGCACGGCGGCGCGAAAGGGTGAGCCAGTCGGGACAGGCGTCGATCCGGGGTGAGCGACGCGGGCGGGAGGAGATGCCAGGCGTGGGTGTGGATGCCGTGCTCTACCGGGTGGTGCGGGCCGGGCCCGTACGTCACCGGCCGTCGTACGTCGCGTCGGAGGTGGTCGCTGACCCGGACGACGTGCTGCTCGACCTGCTCAAGCGGGCGCGGGGCGGGGGCCGTACGCCGCTGCTGGATCGCGTCGACCCGTTGGGCGAGTCGGTCGTGGACGCGGAGGCGACCCAGCAACTGCTCGCCGAGCTGCGCTGCCTGGCCGAGTTGGCCCGGACGCCCGCGGAGGTCACCCACATCCGCCGGTTGGCGCTGCTCGCGCGGCGTTGCCTGGACCGGCGGGACGTCGAGATCCGATTCGAGGGCGACTGAGACCCACTCCGTCACACCGGCGTATTCGTGGTGCCGGCGGCGGGGCCCACACGCTTGTCGGGCGGCGCGAGGGCGTAGCCGGCGTCGCGTCGTACCACCAGCGCCAGTTCCTCCAGCATGGACAGCTTCCGCATGGCCGTGCGGAGGTCCACCCCGGCGCGTGCCGCGACGCTCTCCAGGCTGACCGGCTTCCGCCGGGGCAGCACCTCCAGCACCTGGGCCGCCTCGTCGTCGAGCTGATCCCGGAGGCGTTCCGGTGCCCGGGCGGGCGGCGCCAGGTCGTATCCGATCCGCCCCACCTCCTCGAGCACGTGCGCGACACCGGTGACCAGCCGGGCCTTGCTGTGCTCGCGCAGCAGTTCGTGCGCGCCCACGGACATCGCCGAGGTGACCGGGCCCGGCACCACCATTCCCGGTCGACCGACCCCGATCGCCCGGTTGAGGGTCTGCGTGGCGCCGCTGCGCGCCGCCGCCTCCACCAGCACCGTCCCCAGCGTGCCGGCCGCGATCACCCGGTTCCGGATGAGGAACCGGGGCCGCAGCGGGTCCGCGCCCGGCATCCACTCGCTGACCAGCAGGCCGGTCTCCGCGATCCGGTCGAAGAGCGCCGCGTTGCCCATCGGGTACGGGCGGTCCACCCCGCAGGCCAGCACGGCGACGGTCCGGCCGCCGGCGGTCAGCGCGCCCCTGTGGGCGGCGGAGTCGATGCCGAAGGCGCCGCCGGAGACCACCGTCCAGTCACGATCGGCCAGCCCGTAGCCCAGCTCGGTGGCCACGTGCGTGCCGTACGGGGTAGCCGCCCGGGCACCGACGACGGCGACGGACCGCTCCAGTGCCTGCCCGAGGGGCCATGCCCCGCGTACCCAGAAGCAGAGCGGCGGCGCGGTCTCCAGGTCGACCCGGCGTTCGGCTCCCGGCAGCAGCAGCCGGCGCAGGTCCGCCACCCCGGCCGGCCACTCGTCGTCCTCGGGAGTGATCACCCGCGCGCCGAGCCGTTCGGTACGCGCCAGGGCCTGCTCCGCCACCGCCCGGGCGTCGTCGCTCGTGGACCGGGCGTCCACGGCGGCCCGGAGCGCCCGGTCCGGCGCCCCGCCGTCCAGGAGCAGGTCCAGCGCGGCGACCGGCCCGAGCTGCTCCACCAGCCGGTGCACCGAGCGGGTGCCCGGTTCGGCGAGCCAGGTCAACGCGACCCGCGCCAGCAGGCGGTCGTCCTTCGAGGTCATGTGCCCTCTCCCGTCCTGAGCTGGATGGCCTCCGCGATGTCGCCGCCGTCCGGCCGGTCCCGCCCGTCCAGGTCGGCGATGGTCCAGGCGAGCCGGATGACGCGGTCGAATCCGCGCGCGGAGAGCGAGCCGGCGTCGAGCCGTTTCCGCAGCTCCCGGGTGTCCCGCTCGGGTAGCCGCCACGGCGCCCGACGCAGGTACGGCCCGGGGATCTCGGCGTTGACCTTGCGACCGACGGCGGCCCACCGGTCGACGGCGGCCCGGCGGGCGGCGGCCACCCGGGCGGCAACCACCGTGGACGACTCGCTCGGCGGGCCGGTCTCCAACAGTTCCGCCGCCCGGACGGGCAGCAGCCGGACCTGCACGTCGACCCGGTCGAGCAGGGGCCCGGAGAGCCGGCCCAGGTAGCGCCTTCGGGCCAGCGGAGTGCACTCGCAGTCGACGTCACCCGACGGCTTCGCGCAGGGGCACGGGTTCGCCGCCAGCACCAGCTGCGTCCGGGCCGGATATTCCGCGCCGCCGCGGGTCCGGGCGACCCGTACCCAGCCGCTCTCCAGGGGCTGGCGCAGTGCTTCCAGCGCCCCCTTGCTGAACTCGGGTGCCTCGTCGAGGAAGAGCACGCCGCGGTGGGCCAGCGACACCGCCCCGGGCCGGGCCAGCCCCGACCCACCGCCGACCAGGGACGGCACCGTGGCCGTGTGGTGCGGCGCCTGGAACGGGGGCCGGCGCAGCAGCCGCCCGCCGGGCGGCAGGAGCCCGGCGATGGAGTGCAGGGCGGTGACCTCCAGGGCGGCGTCGTCGTCGAGCTCCGGCAGGATCGACGGAAGTCGCTCGGCGAGCATCGTCTTGCCGGCCCCGGGCGGCCCGAGCAGCGCCAGGTGGTGCCCGCCGGCGGCGGCCACCTCCAGCGCCCGGCGGCCGAGCCGCTGCCCGGCCACCTCGGCCAGATCGGGGCCCTCGGCGGCGGTGGCCGGCGCGGCGGTCGGTGGTGGGAGCAGCGGCGTACCGTCCCGGACGAAGGCCACCAGCCGGTGCAGGGTGTCGACGGCACGGATCCGGACGCCGGGGATGACCGCCGCCTCGGGAGCGTTACCGACCGGCACCACCACCCGCGGGAAGCCGGCCCGCGCCGCGGCGGCCACCATCGGCAGCACTCCACGCACCGGCCGGACCGTGCCGTCGAGGCCGAGCTCGCCGAGGACCACCGTCCCCTCCAGCGGCAGCAGCGGCAGCTCGCCGGAGCCGCCGAGCACCGCCGCCGCGATGGCCAGGTCGAACGCGGACCCGTACTTCGGCAGGGTGGCCGGGAGCAGGTTGAGGGTGATCCGTCGGTTCGGCCATTTCTGGCCGGAGTTGACGATGGCGGCGCGTACCCGGTCCCGGGCCTCGTGCAGGGCCGTGTCGGGCAGCCCGGAGATCACCACGCCCGGCAGCCCCGGCGCCAGGTCGGCCTCCACCTCCACCACGTGCCCGGTCACCCCGACCAGACCCACGCAGAGCACCTTGGCGTAGCTCATGTTCAGAAGGCGCCCTTCAGGTGCTCGACCCGGGCCGGGCCGGCGGCGGGAAGCCGGACTTCGAGGACGTCGAAGCGGACCTCCTCGGCGCTGGTGCCGGTCTCGGCCAGCCACCGGGCGGCCAGGCCGCGCAGCCGGCGCGCCTTCGCCGGCACCACCGCCTCGGCCGGGCTGCCGAAGTCGTCGCTCCGGCGGGTCTTCACCTCGCAGAACGCGAGCACCTCGCCCTCCCAGGCGATGACGTCGATCTCCCCGTCGGGGCACCGCCAATTCCGGGCGACCGGGCGCAGCCCCGCCTCGATCAGGTGCCGGACCGCGCACCGCTCGCCGTACGCGCCGACGGCCTGGTTCCGCTTCGTCATGCCGCCCACGGTGCGCCCACCCCCGGTCGGGAGGCGGGTCCCGGGCCGGCCACCTGTGGACGACGGGGCGCCCTGTGGACGGGCGGACGATCATGCCCGTGCTGTGCTAGCGACCTCACCGGGCAGGCCACCGCCAGGCCGACGGGCATGGCCGTGGACGGGTCAGCCGGCACGATCCACGACATTTCGGAGCAGCCGCCGATCACTCACCGTGTGCCCGGTTATGAGGCGGTATTAACCGCACTGACCTGCGGCAATGTCGGGCTGAAGGGCGGTTGGCGGGCGGGATGGCGGTCGCATACCGTGCCGGTCGTGGACGGACGACGGAGCTTTCCCGAAGATCAGCAGGGGCCGCGCTGGAGCGATCCCGGGTACGCCGACCCGGACTGGCGGGCGGCTGGCGAGGCGCGCTACCGCGACGACGACTTCCGGGCCCCCGAGCAGCGTGCCGGCGGCGAGGGCCGGTACGCCGACCCGGCCCGGTTCGGTGCGGCCGAACCGCTGGGCGACGACACCGAGAGCTACCGGCGGTCGCGCCGGCTGGACGACTCCGGGGAGATCTCCGGCGAGTTGCCGGGCGGCCGCGGCGGCCGACGGGCGGCCCGCGAGGCCGGCGATCCGTTCGGCGGCGCGTCGCGGGAGAGTGCCGGCGATCCGTTCGGCGGGGTCTCGGGGGAGAGCGGCGGCGAGCCGTTCGGCGGCGACCCACGGCCCGGCCCACTGGCCGGCTACCCGGTCGTCGAGCCGGCCCGTCCGGCCGAGCCGGCGCACGTGGGCCCGACCCCGATCACCGTCGGGGACCGGCCGGCGCACGGCGCGCCCACGCCGCTGATCGTGGGGGAGCGGCCCGTCGTGCCGGCGCCGGAGGTGGTGACCACTCCGGCACCGCACCCGCTGGAGATGCCGACCGGGCCGATGCCTTCGGTGGCGCCCCGGCTGGACGGGCCGCCACCCGGCGACGGGGTCTACCGGACCCGCCGGCCGGCGCTCGCGGTGCTGCTGGCGCTGCTGGTGCTCGCGCTGGAGGTCCCGGCGCTGCGGGTGCTCCTGCGGGGCGTGGTGGGTGACCCGGTCTCCACCTCGCACGTCGTGGTGGGCACGTTCCTGGTGGTCGGGCTGCCGATCTTCGGTGCCGGTCTGTACGGGTTGCGGACCGGCGGCCTGGCGCTGGCCGACGGCAGCCGGGGCTGGCTGCGGCCGCCGACGGCGTATCTGACCGTCGGGCTGGTGCTCTTCGTCGCCGCGGCGCTCGCCGCCCGCTGACCGCCGCTGCCGTACCCCGGGACCCGGGCATCTCCGGACGGTGGTATCCGACAGCATTCGGCGGCCCACCCACTCCCGGCACCTGCGCGGATCATGGATCACCCACCGGGGTTCCGCACCCGTGTCCCGCACCCCGGGACCGGTGCACAGGGGGAGGGCGTACACTGGTCGACTGGCGACCGCCTCGCGCGGTCGACCTCGCGTGCCCTCTCCACGGACACCTTCGTGGGGCGCCGGCCTCCCTGGTCCCGATCTTGATCGGGCCCGTCACGGCCGGCGACCGGGCGCCAGGACGCCCGGCCGCCGGCCGGGCGAGACAACCAGGGATCGCAAGGAGTACCCACCATGGCCGTCGTGACCATGCGCCAGCTGCTGGAGAGCGGTGTCCACTTCGGGCACCAGACCCGGCGGTGGAACCCGAAGATGAAGCGCTTCATCTTCACCGAGCGCAACGGCATCTACATCATCGACCTGCGCCAGACCCTCGACTACATCGAGAAGGCGTACGACTTCGTGCGCAACACCGTCGCCGGTGGCGGCAGCATCCTCTTCGTCGGCACCAAGAAGCAGGCCCAGGAGGCCATCGCCGAGCAGGCGACCCGGGTCGGCCAGCCGTACGTGAACCACCGCTGGCTCGGCGGCATGCTGACCAACTTCCAGACGGTGTACAAGCGGCTCCAGCGGATGAAGGAGCTGGAGGCCCTCGGTGACCTGAGCGGCACTGCCGCCGGTTACACCAAGAAGGAGACCCTGCAGCTCTCCCGCGAGAAGGACAAGCTGACCAAGACCCTCGGTGGTCTGCGGGACATGCAGAAGCTCCCGGCCGCGGTCTGGGTGGTCGACACCAAGAAGGAGCACATCGCCGTCGATGAGGCCCGCAAGCTGGGCATCCCGGTGATCGCCGTGCTCGACACCAACTGCGACCCGGACGAGGTCGACTTCCCGATCCCGGGCAACGACGACGCGATCCGCTCGGCCGAGCTGCTGACCAAGGTCGTCGCCGCCGCCGTCGCCGACGGCCTGATCGCCCGCTCCGGCCGGGGCCGCGGCACCGACGAGAAGCCCGAGCCGGGCCAGGTCGGCGCCGACGAGCCGCTGGCGGAGTGGGAGCGCGAGCTGCTCGAGGAGCCGAAGAAGGGCGACGAGCAGCCGGCGACCGCCGCCGCGGAGTGATCGCGCCGTCGCGTCCCCACCGTCCGATTTCCCGGCCGGTGGGGCGCGGCGGGTACGCCGGGCACATCCGGCCCGGATCCGGGTAACCGGGACCCAGACCATCCCACCGCAGTCTCAAGACCCGAAGAGAGAGTCATGTCCAACTTCACCGCCGCGGACGTCAAGAAGCTCCGCGACCTCACCGGCGCCGGCATGATGGACTGCAAGAAGGCGCTGACCGAGGCGGAGGGCGACTTCGACAAGGCCGTCGAGATCCTGCGCGTCAAGGGCGCCAAGGACGTCGGCAAGCGGGCCGGCCGCACGGCCGCCAACGGCCTCATCGCCCACGCCGGCCAGGCGCTGCTCGAGCTCAACTGCGAGACCGACTTCGTCGCCAAGAACGACGCCTTCATCGCGCTGGCCCAGCAGTTGGTCGAGCACGGCGTCGCCAGCGGCGTCTCCACCGCCGAGGAACTGCTCGCCAGCACCCTCGACGGCAAGAGCGTCGCCGACCTGGTCCAGGAGCAGTCCGCCAAGATCGGCGAGAAGCTGGTGCTCAACCGCTTCGCCAAGCTCGACGGCACCACCGCGGTCTACCTGCACCGCAAGAGCCAGGACCTGCCGCCGGCCGTGGGTGTGCTGGTGCAGTACGCCGGTAAGACCGACGAGGCCGCCGACGCGGACGCCCGTGGCGTGGCCATGCAGATCGCCGCGATGCGGCCGAGGTACCTGACCCGGGACGAGGTCCCGGCCGACGTCGTCGAGTCCGAGCGGCGGATCGCCGAGCAGACCGCCCGCGAGGAGAACAAGCCCGAGGCGGCGCTGCCGAAGATCGTCGAGGGCCGGGTCAACGCCTTCTTCAAGGACTTCGTCCTGCTGGAGCAGGCGTCGGTCGCCGACAACAAGAAGACGGTGAAGCAGCTGCTGGCCGAGGCCGGCATCGAGGTGACCCGCTTCGTCCGGTTCGAGGTCGGCCAGGCCTGAGCCGCCGCATCGGGCGTATGACGCGCCCGTGCGCAGGGAAACGTCGACGAGGAGGCCGCTGGTGTACGTGACAGGCACCGCGGCCTCCTCGTCGCATAGGGTCGGCAGCGGCAGGTACGCGGGACGCGGCGCACGTGCGGTGCGCGACGGAAGGGGCGGTGCGGATGACGCAGGTTGTGAGTGACCGGAGCCTGGCGGCGGATGATCCGACCGCCCCACCGCCGGGCCGCGCCCGCCGGGTGGTGCTGAAGCTCTCCGGCGAGGTCTTCGGCGGCGGCGCGATCGGTGTCGACCCGGACGTCGTGCAGGGCATCGCCCGGCAGATCGCCACCGTGGTCCGCCGCGGCGTGCAGGTCTCCGTGGTGGTCGGCGGCGGCAACTTCTTCCGCGGCGCGGAGCTGCAGAAGCGCGGCATGGACCGAGCCCGGGCGGACTACATGGGCATGCTCGGCACGGTGATGAACTGCCTGGCCCTCCAGGACTTCCTGGAGAAGGAGGGCATCGAGACCCGGGTGCAGACCGCGATCACCATGGCCCAGGTCGCCGAGCCGTACATCCCGCTGCGGGCGATCCGGCACCTGGAGAAGGGCCGCGTGGTCATCTTCGGCGCCGGCGCCGGCATGCCGTACTTCTCCACCGACACCGTCGCCGCCCAGCGGGCGTTGGAGATTCGCGCCGACGTGGTGCTGATGAGCAAGAACGGCGTGGACGCGGTCTACACTGCGGACCCCCGGATCGACCCGACGGCGAGCAAGCTCGACTCGATCACCTTCTCCGAGGTGCTGCGCCGCAACCTGCGGGTGGCCGACGCCGCGGCGTTCAGCCTCTGCATGGAGAACGGCCTGCCGATGCTGGTCTTCGGCGCCGAGGGCGACGACACCATCGTCCGTGCCGTCAGCGGCGAGAAGATCGGCACCCTGATCACCGCCTGAGCGGCCCCGAGCCGGCAGCGGCCCTCCGAACCACAGCAGCACAGCCACGACGAGCAACAGAAGGAGGCGAGGAGACCGGTGATCGACGACACCCTCCTCGAGGCCGAGGAGAAGATGGAGCGTGCCATCGAGCACGCCAAGGAAGAGTTCGGCGGCATCCGCACCGGTCGCGCCAACGCCGCGATGTTCTCCCGGATCGTCATCGACTACTACGGCAGCCCCACCCCGCTGCCGCAGATGGCGTCCATCGCGGTCCCCGAGCCGCGCATGGTGATCATCAAGCCGTACGACAACTCGCAGCTGGCCGCCATGGAGAAGGCGATCCGCGACTCGGACCTCGGCGTGAACCCGAACAACGAGGGCAACCAGCTGCGCATCGTGCTCCCGCAGATGACCGAGGAGCGGCGGCGCGAGATGATCAAGGTGGCCCGGCACAAGGGCGAAGAGGCCAAGGTCGCCGTCCGCAACATCCGCCGCAAGGCCAAGGAGGAGCTGGACCGCCTGGTCAAGGACGGCGAGGTCGGCGAGGACGAGGGCCGGCGCGCGGAGAAGGAGCTGGACGACCTGACCCAGCGTTTCGTCGCCACCGTCGACGAGTTGGTCAAGCACAAGGAGAACGAGCTGCTCGAGGTCTGAGCGGCCCGAGCACCTGCCACGGCACCGTGTGCCGCCACCCCTACCGGATGGCGGTCCCGGTGCCGTCGCCGTGGTGGGACCATCGTCCGCCGTGCCGGCTCCCTGGGTGCAGTAGGCTCGGCACGATTCCCACCACCGCTGGGTGAACAGCGGGGATCGGCCGGCCGTCGGGCCGGTCAACCGGAACAGTCGCGCGTGTAGGGGATGATTTTGATCTTGCGTCATGTGGTGGCTCCCGTACCGCTTCCGCTCGGTACGTGATGTCCCACCCCGACCCCTACAGCGCCGCCGAGCCGCGCGGCTGGGACCGGCCGGCCGGGCTGCCGTGGCCGGAGACTGACGTCGAGCCGGGGCCGTGGCGGCGGCCCGGCGCCCCCGAGGCGTACGCGGAGCCGCACGGTCGGCCCCGCCCCGCCGCCGACCCGTACGCCCGTCCCGGCGACGGGTACGACGCGCCCGGCCGCCGGCCGTACGACGAGCGCCCGGGCCCGGACCGCGACGAGCGCGGCTACCGGGACGATCAGCGCTGGCGCGATGGTCAGGAGTGGCGCGACGGGGGCCGGGGCTACCGCGAGCCCGGCCCGGAGGATCCGCGGTACCGGGACCCGGGCCCGCGAAGCCACGGCGAGGGCGATCCCGGCGACGGTGACCCGCGCGACCGGGGCTACGGCGGCCCCGGGGGTGGGCGCCCCGGCGTGCCGCACGACGAGTACCCCACGGCCCAGATCGCCCCGGTACACGACGACGACTCGACCGCCCAGTTCGCCCCGGTACGCGACGAACCGACCACCCACCTCGCCGGCCGGGACGAGCCGGAGCCGGAGTCGTCGGCCGGTCGGCGCCAGCGCGGCCGCCGGCGGGCCAGCGCGGACCGGCCCCCGACCGCCCAACCGTCGTCGGGGCGGGCCGGCCGTAACCTGCCGGCCGCGATCGCCGTCGGGTTGGCTCTCGGCGCGGCGATCGTGGTGCCGCTCTTCTTCTACCTGCCGGCGTTCCTCGCGGTGATCGCCGCGGCGGTCGGGATCGGCATCTGGGAGATGGCCCGGGCGGTGCGCCGCAGCGGGGCGCACCCGCCGCTGGTGCCGTTGATCGCCGGCGGCGTGATCACCGTCGGGCTGGCCTGGTTCGCCGGCCCGGACGCGCTGAGTCTCGGCCTGCTGGTCACCGTGCTCGGCACGATGATCTGGCGGTTGGGCGACGGCCCCGGCAACTATCAGCGGGACCTGACCGCGGCCACCCTGATCGCGGTGTACGTGCCGTTCCTCGGCGGCTTCGCCGCCATGCTGGCGGCCGCCCCCGGTGACGGGCACCTGCGGGTGCTGGTCACCCTGGTCGCCGTGGTGCTCTCCGATACCGGCGGGTACGCCGCCGGGGTCGCCTTCGGCAAGCACCCGATGGCCCCGACGATCAGCCCGAAGAAGTCCTGGGAGGGCTTCGGCGGCTCGGTGACCGCGGCCGCGGCCGGCAGCGCCCTGCTGCTCTGGCTGCTTCTCGACGTGGCGCCCTGGTGGGGCGCGCTGTTCGGGATGGCGATCTCCGGCGCGGCGGTCCTCGGTGACCTCGCCGAGTCGATGATCAAGCGGGATCTCGGGGTCAAGGACATGAGCAACCTGCTCCCCGGGCACGGCGGCCTGATGGACCGGCTCGACTCGATCCTGTTCGCGGTGCCGACGGCCTACCTGCTGCTGGCGATCTTCGTACCGGTGGTGGGCTGAGGGATGAATCACGTGGGTGGGTGCGCATCCGCCAGCCGGTCGGGGTCGATTCCGCCCCTACGGACAGGTGCGCCCCGCTCCGGGCGTGTCAGACTGGACGCGCCATGACGAGTCTCCCCCTGATCTCCGTAGACCCCGACGCCCGCGGCCGCCGACCGGCGATGCCGCCCCGCCACCTCGCCGACCTGGACCTGCCGGGCCGGCAGGCGCTCGTCGCCGAGCTGGGGGAGCCGACGTTCCGCGCCAAGCAGGTCTCGAACCACTACTTCGGCCGCCTGGTCCGCGACCCCGCGCAGATGACCGACCTGCCGGCGGCCACCCGGGAGCGGCTGGCCGCCACGCTGCTGCCCGCGCTGCTCACCCCGGTACGCGAGCTGGCCTGCGACGACGGCGCGACGCGCAAGGCGCTCTGGCGGCTGCACGACGGTTCGCTGGTGGAGAGCGTGCTGATGGGCTACCCGGACCGGGTCACCGTCTGCATCTCCAGCCAGGCCGGCTGCGGCATGGCCTGCCCGTTCTGCGCCACCGGCCAGGCCGGGCTGACCCGAAACCTCTCCACCGCCGAGATCGTCGACCAGGCGGTCTACCTCGCCGGGGTGGCCGCCTCGGGGGCGGTGGCCGGCTCGCCGCCGCGCCTGTCGCACGTCGTCTTCATGGGCATGGGCGAGCCACTGGCCAACTACTCCCGGGTGGTGGCGGCGATCCGCCGGCTGGTGGCGCCCGCCCCGGAGGGGCTCGGCCTGTCCCAGCGGCACATCACCGTCTCCACGGTCGGGCTGGTCCCGGCCATCCGCCGACTGGCCAGCGAAGACCTGGCGGTGACTCTTGCGTTGTCGCTGCACGCCCCCGATGATGAGCTGCGCGACGAACTCGTCCCGGTCAACCAGCGCTGGAAGGTGTCCGAGGTGCTGGACGCGGCGTGGGAATACGCAGCTACGACGGGCCGTCGCGTGTCGATCGAGTACGCGATGATCAAGGACGTGAACGACCAGCCGTGGAGAGCCGATCTGCTCGGACGGCTACTGGCCGGCAAGCTGGCCCACGTGAACCTCATCCCACTCAACCCGACTCCGGGCAGCCGCTGGGACGCCAGCCCGAAGCCGGTCGAGCGGGAGTTCGTCCGGCGGTTGCGCGAAGCCGGGGTCTCGACCACGGTGCGGGACACCCGGGGGCGCGAGATCGACGGCGCGTGTGGGCAGCTCGCCGCCGCCGAGGACAGGGACACCGACCCACCGCGCAAGGCAACGGTGTGACCGGGCGTAGCGAACGAGACCAGGAGACATAGTGGCGAGTCAGGGTCAGCGTTTCCGGCGTAAGGCGCTCCGCCGGGGATACAAGGTTGACGAGGTGGACGCCTTCCTGGACCGGGTGGAGGCGACGCTCGCCGGTCAGCCGGTCGGCGCGCCCGTGGCCTCCCAGGAGGTCCACGACGTCGTCTTCCGGGTCCGGTTCAACGGCTACGACGAGTGGCAGGTCGACCTGCACCTCGACCGGGTGGAGCGGCAGCTGGCCGAGCTGGAGGAACGCGGCGGCGTTCCGGGCGGGCGCGGCGGCGACCCCCGGATGAGCGACCGGCTGGGCCCGCCGATGCGCGACGACCGGGGCCTGTCCCCGGCGCCGCAGCCGCCGCCCCGGCCGATGCCCGCACAGCCCGGCCCGCCCGACCGCTACGGCAGCCGCTACGACGAGCCGGTCGGCGCCGGCCGCTACGACGACCCCACCGGCGGCGGCCGCTACGACGAGCCCACCGGCGGCGGTCGTTACGACGAGCCCACCGGCGCCTTCGCCGGTGGCTACGACGGCCCACGCGGGTACGACGCGCCGCGTGGCCCCGCCGGCCCGGGGCCGATGGGTCCCAACGCTCCGATGGGGCACGGCGGCCCGCCCTCCCGCGGCCTGCCCCCGGGCCCCGGCGGCTACGGCCCGGACGAGCGGTTCGACGGTTTCGAGGCCGGCCGGCGCGGTCGCCCCGACATGACCGCCGAGATCCGGATGCCCGACCGGGACCCGCGTGACCTGCGTGGCCGTGGCCCGGCCGGCCCGCCGCACCTGCCGCAGCAGGGCTTCGGGGGTGGCCCGGGCATGCCCGGCCCGCCGATGGCCGGTCCGCCCGTCGCGGGGCCGCCGATGGCCGGTCCGCCGGTCGCGGGGCCGCCGATGGTCGGCCCGCCGATGGCTGGCCCGCCCGGCAGCGATCTCTACCGGGTGGATCAGATCCGGCGCAGCTTCCAGGTCCGCCGTTTCGGCAGCGGGTACGACCCGGATCAGGTCGACCGGTTCTTCGACAGCCTGCTCGGCGGGATGCAGGGCCGCAACCCGATGCCGGTGAACCCGAACGACCTGGACACCCTGCGCTTCGGGCTGGTGCCGGGCGGCTACTTCGAGGCCGAGGTCGACGCCGCTCTCAAGGACGTGCAGGACATCCTGCTCGGCCGCTGATCCGCAGACGACGAGGGCCCGCCCCGGTTGGGGGCGGGCCCTCGGGCGTACCGGTCGAGCGCGAGCGCCGGATCAGGAACGCAGGCCGTTGCGGCGCAGCACCGCGTCGCCGAGCACGATGGCCAACAGCAGCGCGGCGATCCCGAGCAGCCAGATGTCCTCGACCTTGCCCTCGTGGTTGCCGCAGAGCGCCATGATCACCAACACCACCGCCGACAGCACCGCCCCGATCCGTCCGGACTTGCGGTGTCCGGGCTTGTGCTGATCTGGCGCGGTTACCGGCTCGCTTCCTGCCACTGTCGGTCCTTCCCTCGCGATCGGATCTCCGGTTAGTCTGGCACGCCCCGTGTCGCGCCCGGCGCAGGGTCCGGCCTGATGGGGGACGCGTGACCCGCGAGGACGATCGGGAGCTGCTCAAGGCGGCGTACGAGGCGTGGGATCTGGAGGACTGGGCGCCGGAGTTGGACGGGATCGGTGCGGGGCTGAGCCGCCCGGGCCGGTGGACCTGCCCGCACCAGGGCGGAAGGGCACTACCGGCGTCGCGGGTCGGGGACCACACTGCCTCCGGTAGCGTCGGGACGTACGCCTGATTGCCTTTCGAGGGGGACTACGGTGCGAGTGACCGGTACGGGACATGCCAGCATGCGGATCGACACGGCCGCGGGCAGCATCCTGTGCGACCCGTGGGTCAATCCCGCCTATTTCGCCTCCTGGTTCCCTTTCCCTGACAATTCGCAGCTCGACTGGGAGTCCCTCGGCCAGGTCGACTACCTCTATGTGTCGCACCTGCACCGGGACCACTTCGACGCGAAGCACCTGCGCGACCACATCTCGAAGGACGTCACTGTCCTGCTGCCCGAGTTCCCCACCTCCGAGATGGAGGACGAGCTGCGGGAACTGGGCTTCACCAAGTTCCTCAAAGCGCCGAACGAGCAGGTCGTCGAGCTGCCCGGTGGCCTGAAGATCATGATCCAGGCGCTCACCAGCCCGACCGACGGCCCGATCGGTGACTCCTCGCTCTGGGTCGAGTACGACGGTGTCCGGCTGCTCAACCAGAACGACGCCCGCCCGGCCGACCTGAGCGTCTTCGCCGAGCTGGGCCACGTGCACGCGCACCTGCTGCAGTTCTCCGGCGCGATCTGGTACCCGATGGTCTACGAGCTGCCGCAGGCGGCGAAGACCGCGTTCGGCAAGCAGAAGCGGGATCGGCAGTTCGACCGCACCTGGCGCTACATCGACGACCTGAAGGCCGACCACGTCTTCCCGATCGCCGGCCCGCCCTGCTTCCTCGACGACACGCTGTGGCAGTTCAACGACATCTTCGGCGACGAGGGCAACATCTTCCCCGACCAGTCGGTCTTCCTGGAGGAGTACGCCAAGGTCGGCGGCACCAACGGCATCGTGCTGCTGCCGGGCAGCGTCGCGGAGATCACCACCGAGGGGGCGAGCACCACCCACCCGGTGCCGGTGGCCGAGTTCTTCGCCAACAAGGTGGCCCACCTGGAGGAGATGCGGGAGCGCAAGCGCCCGATCATCGAGGCCGAGAAGCAGTCCTGGCGGCACCCGGAGCTCGACGTGCTCGGCGAGATGAAGCGCCGGATCGAGCCGCTGCTGGACGAGTCGATCTACCTGGCCAAGGGCGTCGGCGGGCCGGTCCGCTTCGACCTGGTCGGCTACGACGGAGAAAGTGTCGAGTCGATCGTGGTGGACTTCCCGGGCAAGGAGGTCCGGCCGTACGCGGACGAGAAGGTCCGTTACCGGTTCCGTACCGAGCGGGCGCTGATCGAGCACCTGCTGCACATCGGCGAGGTGGACTGGGTCAACTCGCTCTTCCTGTCCTGCCGCTTCTCGGCGGCCCGGATCGGCCAGTACAACGAGTTCGTCTACGCGTTCTTCAAGTGCCTGTCCGAGGAGCGCCTCCAGTACGCGGAGGGCTGGTACGACGAGCACGAGCGGGCCGTCGACGCGGAGGACATCACGCTGGACGGCTGGGTGGTCCAGCGGCGCTGCCCGCACCTCAAGGCGGACCTGAGCCGGTTCGGCGTCGTCGACGGCGATCAGCTCACCTGCCAGCTGCACGGCTGGCGGTTCGACATGGCCAGCGGCCGCTGCCTGACCAGCGTCGGCCACAAGATCCGCGCGCACCGCGCCGACGCCGACACCCCGGCCCCGGCCGGCGAGGCGATCAGCTGACCCCCGTCCGGCGTTGAGCAGGGGCCTTTCGTAGCAGGCCCCTGCTCACCTCAGCGGCCCAGGTCGGCGAGGATGCGCTGGGCGGCGTTGTGGCCGGCCGCGCCGATCACGCTGCCGGCCGGGTGGCAGCCGGCGCTGCCCGCGTACACCCCGTCGACGCCAGTGGCGTACGGCATCCGGTCGGTGAACGAGACGGTGTTGTCGACGTGGTGGATGTGGCCGCCGGTGATGCCGAAGTGCGCCTCGATGCCGGGCGGGGGCAGCGGCACCGCATCGGCGATCAGGTCGCCGGTGCCGGGGGCGTACCGCTCGCAGATCGCCACCAGCTTGTCGACGTAGCCGGGCAGCGCCTCGTCCCAGGTGGTGCCGGAAAGCTCGTACGGGACCGACTGCACGAACAGCGCCGAGGAGTGGTGCCCGGCGTCGTCGGCCAGCGACGGGTCGACCGTGGTGTGCAGGTACCACTCGATGGTCGGCTCCTCCGGCAGCCGCCCGGCCTGCACGTCCGCCCACATGGCGCGCAGCGCGGCCATCGGCGACTCGCCGCCCTGCCCGACCAGCGACGACGAGCCGGGCAGCAGGTGGATGGTGGAGCCGAACGGGCTTGGCGCGTCCGCCGGCAGGCAGGAGAACCGGGGCAGGCCGCGCAGCGCCAGGTTCAGCTTGAGCGTGGTGCCGGGACGGCGGACCGCCGCCATCCGCTCGGCCAGCGGCGCCGGGAGCGCGCCGTCGGGCAGCAGCTCCATCAACCGGTACGGGTCACAGGCCCCGAGCACCACCGAGGCGGCCACCTCCCGCCCGTCGGCGAGCACCACGCCGGATGCCGCGCCGCCGGCCAGGGTGATCTCCGTGACCGGCGTACCGGTCAGGATGCGGGCACCGGCGACGCGGGCGGCCTCGGCGAAGGTCCGGGAGACCGTGCCCATGCCGCCCTGGGCGATCATCCAGGTGCCGCCCGAGCCGGGCAGCCGGCACATGTTGTGCACCAGGAAGTTGTGCCCGGTGCCGGGGTCGTCCGGGCCGGCGTTGAGGCCGGAGAGGCCGTCGGTGACCGCGTACATGCTGACCAGCAGCTCGGAGCGGAAGTCGAAGCGGGCCAGGTAGTCGGCGACCGAGCCGCGGACCAGGTCCGCGAAGACCTGCCGGAGCGCCGGGCGGACGTACCGCTCGGCGGTCTCCGCCACCGGCAGCGGCTCGGCCAGCCAGGCCGGCGCCAGGTCCTCGCGAAGCTGGGCCAGCTCGGCCTGGAGCGCGTCGTCGGCGGCCGCGTCGGCGGGGGAGAACATCTCCGCGAGCTGCTGCCGGCTCGCCGCGGCGTCGCTGCCGAAGAGCAGGTACGGCGCGCCGAGCCCGCCCGGGGTGGGTAGGAAGTAGTGCGGGTCGCGGCGCAGCACCGGGATGCTCACGTCGAGCGTGGCGAGCAGCTCCGGCGGCATCAACCCGAGCAGGTACGAGCCGGTGGAGTGGCGCAGGCCGGGCACCTTCGGGAACGGGCTCTCGGTCCGGGTCGCCCCGCCGATCACCTCGGCCGCCTCCAGCACCAGCACGTCGAGGCCGGCGCGGGCCAGCAGGATCGCCGAGACCAGACCGTTGTGCCCGGAGCCGACCACGACGACGTCGGCGCGGGACGGCAGCTCACTCAGTCGCTCGCTCATGCGGCCACCTCGCTTCGCTCGGCGACCGCATGAGGCTCCATTGCACTGTGCCTGATGATTCGCTCGCTGCGCTCGCTCATGTCCGGGCAGCCTAGTGGCGCGCGCCTCCTTCGGGGAGGGTGTCGCCGGGTTCGGCCGGGCGGAACTGGAGGAGCTGGCTGATCAGCTCGGTCTCGAAGAGCGCCTCCGGCTCGTCGACCGCCCAGCCGAGGTGGCCGAAGACCTCCATGGCGACCAGGCCGTAGAGGCGGGTCCAGGCGGAGAGGAAGGCGTACGCGATCTCGATCGGCAGCGGGCCGTGGTTGGTCGCCAGCGGGGCGAGGTGCCCGCCGAGCCGCTCCTGGAGCAGCTCCACCGGTGGGATCGGCAGCCGGCTGCCCCGGGTGAGTTCCACGAACGGAGTGAGGAAGACCGCCCCGAGGCGCGCCCCGGGGTGGTCGGGGTTGTCGCACTGGTCGGCGAACTCGATCACCCCGGGGACCGGGTTGCCGAAGATCAGGGTGAACTCGGCGGGGTGCCCGACGGCCCACCGTCGCAGCGCCCGGCACATCTCGAGGAGCTGGCCGGCCGGATCAGGGCCGGACGCGTCCCGGGCCGCCTCGACCTCCTGGCGCAGCTCGTCGTAGAGGTCGCCGGCGAGCCCGGCGATCAGCGCCTCCAGGCTGGGGAAGTACCGGTAGATCGCCGGGGCGGTCATGCCCATGTCCCGGGCGATCGCCCGCAGCGAGACCGCCTCGATCCCGCCGGTCACCAGCAGCCGCCGGGCCCCGTCCTTGATCTCGGACAGGGTCGCCGTACGCAGGCGTTCCCGCCGGGTGGGTGCGGTCATCCGTCGACCCCCTTGACCGGAGCGAACGCCGTTGACATAGTAAACGCCGTTCACTCAAATGATTCATGCTTACCGGATACGACCTTAACGGTCGGTGAGGGGGAAGGCGATGTTCGCCTGGTGGGGGCGAGTGGTGGTACGGGCCCGGTGGGCGGTGCTGGCCGCCGCCGTGGCACTCGTGGTGCTCGGCTCCACCTGGGGTGCCGGGGTCTTCGGCGAGCTGACCGGGGGTGGGTTCGACGACCCGGCCAGCGAGACCAGCCGCACCGCCGCGCGGATCACCAGCGAGCTGGGCCGGCAGGGCGCCGACGTGGTCGTGCTGTGGTCCAGCGACACCGCCACCGTGGACCAGCCGGCGTTCCGCGATCCGGTCACCGCCACGGTGGCCGGGCTGCGCGGGCGGTCCGCGGTGACCAGCGTGACCACCTGGTACGACAGCCCGGCCCCGGCGCTGGTCGCCACCGACCGGCGGGCCACCTACGCACTCGTCCGGCTCACCGGCGCGGACGAGGACGCGCGGGCCGCGCAGTTCGAGGCGCTGCGCCCCGCGCTGGACGCCCCCGGGCTGCGCACCGAGGTCGGCGGCGCGGTCGCCTTCCAGCACTACGCCAACACGCAGACCACCGAGGACATCACCCGCGCCGAGGCGCTGTCCCTGCCGGTGCTGCTGGTGCTCCTCGTGCTGATCTTCGGTGGACTGGTCGCCGCCACCACCCCGCTGCTCATCGGCGGGCTCGCCATCCTGGGCGCCTTCGTCGCGGTACGCCTGGTGAACCTGTTCACCGACGTGTCGATCTTCGCGATCAACATCATCACGTTGATCGGCCTCGGCATGGCCGTCGACTACGCCCTTTTCGTGGTCAGCCGGTTCCGCGAGGAACTCGCCGCCGGGCACGACACCGGCGAGGCGATCCGCCGCACCATGGCCACCGCCGGCCGGACCGTGCTGGTCTCCGGGCTCACCGTCGCCCTGGCCCTGGCCAGCCTGCTGATCTTCCCGCAGGCCTTCCTCCGCTCGATGGGGCTCGGTGGCGTGGCCGCCGTCCTGGTCGCCATGCTGGCCGCGTTGACCGTGCTGCCGGCCCTGCTCGCGGTGCTCGGCCACCGGATCGACGCGGTGCGCGTACCCCTGCCGAGGTGGCGCGGGGCGCGGCGGGCCGGGCCGGCGGAGGCCGGCGCGGGCGGCGCCTGGGCCCGGATCGCGCGGAGCGTGATGCGCAGCCCGGTGCGCTACCTGGTCGGGGTCGCGCTGGTGCTCGTCGTGCTGGCCACGCCGTTCCTGCGGATCACCTTCGGCGGCTTCGACGAGCGGGTGCTGCCGGCGGACGCCGCGCCCCGGGTGGTCTCCGAACGGATCGCCGCCGAGTTCCCCGGCGGCCAGGTCGCCCCGATCGACGTGCTGGTCTCCGGGGCGCCGGCCGAGGTGGCGCGCGGCTTCGCCGACCGGATCGCGGCGGTGCCGGGGGTGACCGGGGTGCAGGTCGCCGCCCAGCGTGGGGAGAGCACGCTGCTCTCGGTGAGCTACCCCGGCGAACCGACCGGCGACACCGCCCAGCGGCTGGTCCGCGACCTGCGCGACCTGCCCGGCCCGGCCGGGGCCGAGGTGCTGGTCGGCGGGCGGCCCGGCGCCGACCGGGACCTGCTGGACAGCCTCGGTGACCGGCTGCCCTGGATGGCACTGCTGATGGCCGCCGCCACGCTGGTGCTGCTCTTCCTCGCCTTCGGCTCGGTGGTGCTGCCGGTCAAGGCGGTGCTGATGAACCTGCTCTCGATCGGCGCGTCGTTTGGCGTGGTGGTCTGGATCTTCCAGGACGGCCACCTGGCCGGCCTGCTCGGCTTCACCCCGACCGGCTTCATCGAGCCGAGCAACCCGATCCTCATGCTCGCGGTGCTCTTCGGGCTGGCCACCGACTACGAGGTGTTCCTGCTCTCCCGGGTCCGGGAGGAGTGGGACCGCACCGGCGACAACACCGCAGCGGTGGCCGGCGGCCTCCAGCGCACCGGGCGGATCATCACCGCCGCCGCGCTGCTGCTGATCATCGTGGTGGCCGGCTTCACCACCGGCGGCATGTCATACATCAAGCTCATCGGGGTCGGCATGATCGTCGCGATCGTGGTCGACGCGACCCTGGTCCGGGCCCTGCTGGTGCCGGCGACCATGCGCCTGCTCGGCCGCTGGAACTGGTGGGCCCCCGGCCCGCTGGCCCGGGTCCACCGCCGCTACGGCATCCGCGAGGCCGAGCCAGCCCCTCCCGTCCCAGTCCCCTGACCACGCCCGCCCGACTGGCCCTCTCGTTGATCAAGAAGTTTGCGTCGGTGAACGCTTCTCACGCGACGCAAACTCCTTGGTCAACTCGCGAGGGTCTGGCGGGGGTGGGGGGACGGGCTACGATGCCTCGTGATGATCGCCTCGACCGAGCGGCTGGTGGTCCGCGACTGGACCGACGCGCCCGACGACCTGGCCCGGATCTACGACATCTACTCGCGGGACGAGGTGATGCGCTGGCTGGGCGGGGGCAAGGGGCGGATGACCGACCCGGCCGAGGCGGCGGAGCGGGTACGCGCCTGGCGGGACCGGTACGACCCGTACGGCGGCCGGTGGGGCCTCTGGGCGATCGAGCCGCGCGACGCGGGCCGGGCGGCCGGCAGCGTCCTGCTGAAGCCCCTGCCCGGGCGGGACGGGGTCACGCCGACCGACGACATCGAGGTCGGCTGGCACCTGCACCCCGACTCGCAGGGCCACGGCTATGCCACCGAGGCGGCCCGGGCCGTGCTGGACCGCGAGTTCGCCACCGGCACCCGGCAGGTCTACGCGGTGGTGATGGCGGGCAACGAGCCGTCGATGGCGGTGGCCCGGCGGCTCGGCATGACCTACCTCGGCATCCGCACCGACTGGTACGGCGGCGTCGACCTGGAGACCTTCGTGCTGCGCGCCGATTCGTAGCCGTTCGGCGGAGATCAACAGGTGGGGTACCGGTCCTGCGGGTGGACCGCTCGGCGGGAACCGAGGCGTGCCGACGCACAGGTTGTGCGATCCGGCCGGGCTCGGGGCGGCGCGACTAGGGTGGTGGGTAGCACGATGTTCCGCTGAGGGGGTGAGCCCGGTGGCCCAGGCCGCTTACGCGCCGGAACCGGCGCCGCAGCATGGTGAGCCGTCGTTCGACGTGCTGCGCTGGCACGACGAGCCGTGGACCGCCCAGCTCGCCCTCGAGCTGTTGCCGGAGACCAACGGCCCCAAGGTCGAGGTCCTGAGCGGAAGCGTGATCGTGACACCACACGCGGGAATCGACCATCAGTCGGTCGAGCGGGAGCTGCCCTACCTGCTGCACCGAGCCGCCCGTCGAGCCGGGCTCTGGGTCTATCCCGAGATCAACCTGGTCTCGGGCAAGGACCTGTTCATCCCGGACATCGCGGTGCTCCGGACCTCCGGAGGCGGCCGATCCGCCGTCGACATCCGACAGGCCGTGCTGCTCGGTGAGATCGTGTCGCCGGGCAACCGGCGCAAGGACGTGATCGACCGGCCCCGGGAGTACGCCGCCGCCGGCGTGCCCTTCTTCCTCCGGGTCGACCTGCGTAACCGGGTTCCCGCCATGGCGCTCTACGAGCTCGTGGAGGGGGAGTACCGCCCGCTCGCCGCCGCCGCGGCCGGCAGCACCTTTGTCATGAACCAGCCGTTCGAGTTCTCCGTCGATCCGGCCGACCTCCTCGACGAGGAGTCCCCGGTCGAGGGATCGGACGACGCAAACTGAGCCTCCCAGCGGACGCTCAGCGGCGCTGGGGAAGAATGGGCGGGTGAGTTCTCTCCGCGAACTTGTCCTGCTCGGCTCGACCGGCTCGATCGGTACCCAGGCCATCGACATCATCCGACGTAACCCGGACCGGTTCCGGGTGGTGGCGCTCGGCGCCGGTGGCGGCAACGTGGACCTGCTCGCCGCGCAGGCCCTGGAGTTGGGCGTCGAGGTGGTCGGCGTGGCGAAGGCCTCCGCCGCCCAGGACCTCCAGCTCGCCTTCTATTCAGAGGCGAGCCGGCGTGGCTGGGCCACCGGCGACTTCAAGCTGCCCAAGATCGTGGCCGGGCCGGACGCGATGACCGAGCTGGCCGGGTGGCCGTGCGACGTGGTGCTCAACGGGGTGGTCGGCTCGCTCGGGCTGGCGCCGACCCTGGCCGCGCTGCGCGCCGGGCGTACCCTCGCGCTCGCCAACAAGGAGTCGCTGGTGGCCGGCGGCCCCCTGGTGAAGGCCGCGGTGCGGCGGCCGGGGCAGATCGTCCCGGTGGACTCGGAGCACTCGGCGCTGGCGCAGTGCCTGCGCGGCGGCACCCGGGGCGAGGTACGCCGGCTCGTGGTGACCGCCAGCGGCGGGCCGTTCCGGGGCCGGCGGCGGGACGAGCTCACCGAGGTCACGCCGGAGCAGGCCCTGGCCCACCCGACCTGGAACATGGGCCCGGTGGTCACGATCAACTCCGCCACCATGGTCAACAAGGCCCTCGAGGTGATCGAGGCGCACGAGCTGTTCGACGTGCCGTACGCCGACATCGAGGTGATGGTCCACCCCCAGTCGGTGATCCACTCGATGGTCGAGTTCACCGACGGCTCCACCCTCGCCCAGGCCAGCCCGCCGGACATGCGGCTGCCCATCGCGCTCGGCCTCGGCTGGCCCGACCGGGTGCCCGAGGCCGCCGCCGCGGTCGACTGGACCAGGGCGCACAGCTGGGAGTTCTTCCCCCTCGACGACGCCGCCTTCCCGGCGGTCGCCCTGGCGAAGGCGGCCGGGGAGGCCGGGCGCTGCCGCCCGGCGATCTACAACGCGGCGAACGAGGAGTGCGTGGCGGCGTTCGTCGCCGGGCGGCTGCCGTTCCTCGGCATCGTCGACACCCTCCAGCGTGTGCTGGAGGACGCTCCGGAATTCGACGAACCGGGTACCGTCGAGGACGTGCTCGCCGCCGAGTCGTGGGCACGGGGGTACGCCCAGAAGATCATCTTCGGGTCGGTGGAAGGAGCTTGATGGCAAACCTGCTCGGGGTGGTGCTCTTCGCCGTGTTCATCCTCGTCTCGGTGAGCCTGCACGAGGCGGGGCACATGCTCACCGCCAAGGCGTTCGGGATGAAGGTCACCCGATACTTCGTGGGCTTCGGCCCGACGCTGTGGTCGTTCCGGCGGGGCGAGACCGAGTACGGCATCAAGGGCATCCCGCTCGGCGGCTTCTGCAAGATCGTCGGGATGACCCCGCAGGACGACGACGTCGAGCCGGCCGACCAGCCGCGCGCCATGTGGCGGTACCCGGTCTGGAAGCGGACGATCGTGATGTCCGCCGGCTCCATCACCCACTTCGCCCTGGCCCTGGGCGCGCTCTGGGTCATGGCGATCTCTGTCGGCCTGCCCAACCCCAAGGCCCCGACGACCGAGGCGGGCTTCAAGGCCGAACCGGCGGTCATCGCCCTGGCCCCGTGCGTGGTGGTGGAGAACGCCAACCGCGCCTGCCAGGCCGGCGACCCGGCCAGCCCGGCCGCGAAGGCCCAGCTCAAGGACGGCGACCGGATCACCGCGGTCAACGGCAAGCCGGTCTCCACCTGGGGCGACATGCTCGACGTGGTCCGCGCCACCAAGCCGGGCACGGCCACCGTCGACTACCTCCGAGACGGCAAGCCGGCCACCGCCACCGTCGACCTCGCGGCCGTGCAGCGCCCGCCGCTCGGTGACCCGAAGGGTGCCATCTCGTCGGTCGCCGCGCTCGGCGTCGGGCTCCGGCCCACCACGCCGGCCCGGATCGAGTACGGTCCGGTCGCCGCGATCGGCGCCACCGCCGACTTCACCGGCACCATGGCGGTGCAGACCGCGCACGCCATGCAGCGGATCCCGCAGAAGGTGCCCGCCCTGTGGACGGCGATCACCGGCGGCGAGCGGGACATGGACACCCCGATCAGCGTGGTCGGCGCCAGCCGACTCGGTGGCGAGTTCGTGGCGAACGACGCCTGGTACGGGTTCTTCATGCTCTTCGTCTCGCTGAACTTCTTCATCGGGGTGTTCAACCTGCTGCCGCTGCTCCCGCTGGACGGCGGGCACATCGCGATCGCCTGGTTCGAGCGGGTCCGGTCCTGGCTCTACGCACGCCTGCGCCGCCCGGACCCGGGTCGCGTCGACTACCTCAAGCTCATGCCCATCACGTACGCGGTGATCCTCATCGGTGGCGCGTTCACGCTGCTGACCGTCACCGCGGACGTCATCAACCCGATCACGCTCTTCTCAAGGTGAGTGCCTGAAGTGACCGCTGTCAGTCTCGGTATGCCGCCCGTACCGCCGCCGCCGCTCGCCCCGCGCCGGGCCAGCCGCCAGATCATGGTCGGCTCGGTGCCGGTCGGTGGGGGCGCGCCGGTCTCGGTGCAGTCGATGACCACCACCCTGACCGCCGACATCAACGCGACGCTGCAGCAGATCGCCGAGCTCACCGCGTCCGGCTGCCAGATCGTCCGGGTCGCCGTGCCCTCGCAGGACGACGTGGAGGCGCTGCCGGCGATCGCGAAGAAGTCGCAGATCCCGGTGATCGCCGACATCCACTTCCAGCCGAAGTACGTGTTCGCCGCGATCGACGCCGGCTGCGCGGCGGTCCGGGTGAACCCGGGCAACATCCGGCAGTTCGACGACAAGGTCAAGGAGATCGCCAAGGCCGCCGGCGACGCGGGCGTGCCGATCCGGATCGGCGTGAACGCCGGCTCGCTGGACAAGCGGCTGCTGGCCAAGTACGGCAAGGCCACCGCCGAGGCGCTGGTCGAGTCGGCGCTCTGGGAGTGCTCGCTCTTCGAGGAGCACGGCTTCCGGGACATCAAGATCTCGGTCAAGCACAACGACCCGGTGGTGATGATCCGCGCGTACCGGCAGCTCGCCGAGAAGTGCGACTACCCGCTGCACCTGGGTGTCACCGAGGCCGGCCCCGCGTTCCAGGGCACCATCAAGTCGGCGGTCGCCTTCGGCGCGCTGCTGGCCGAGGGGATCGGCGACACCATCCGGGTCTCCCTCTCCGCCCCGCCGGTCGAGGAGATCAAGGTCGGCACCGCGATCCTGGAGTCGCTGGGCCTGCGCGAGCGGGGCCTGGAGATCGTCTCCTGCCCGTCCTGCGGGCGGGCCCAGGTGGACGTCTACAAGCTGGCCGAGGAGGTCACCGCCGGCCTGGAGGGGCTTCCGGTGCCGCTGCGCGTCGCCGTCATGGGCTGCGTGGTGAACGGCCCGGGCGAGGCCCGGGAGGCCGACCTCGGCGTCGCCTCCGGCAACGGCAAGGGCCAGATCTTCGTGAAGGGCCAGGTCATCAAGACCGTCCCCGAGGGGCAGATCGTGGAGACCCTGATCGAGGAGGCGCTCCGGCTCGCCGCCGAGATGGGCGCCGAGATCCCCGAGGAGCTCCGCGACCTGGTCCCCGGAGCCACCGTCACCGTGCACTGAGCGCGGATCCGCCACGACGTGCGGCTGTCCCCGCCGGGGGCAGCCGCACGTGTCGTTTCCGGCCGGTCCGGGGTCAGGCCCGCACCGTCGGCCTGGGCACGGCGGCGAACTCGGAGAGGGTGAACCACCGGGGCAGGGCCCGGCGGAGCGCCTCCGGGCCGGCCACCTGCACCGCGCCGCCGCGCAGCGCCTCCGGCCAGCTCAGGTCGCCGAGCCAGACCTGCACCAGGCCACGCAGGCTCGCGCGCACCGTCACGGAAACCTCGTGGCCCGGGTCCACGTCGCAGACGTCGGCCTCCCCGGCAGTGATGACGAGCCACCAGTCCCGCAGGTCGGCCGGCACGTCGTGGAAGCGGAACTGGACGACGGTCCGCCCGTCCGGGACGGCGCCGTGGTCGACGTGGCGGTGCATGTCCCACAGCAGCAGCTTCGGGTCCAGGTCCGCGTCACCCAGCTCACCGATCCAGCGGACGCCCCACGCGCCGAGCGCCTCGAGCACCGGCCGCAGCTCCCGCCCCGCCTGGGTCGGGACGTACCGCACGTCGGGGCCCTCGACGTGCCGCTCCACGACGCCGGCCCGGACGAGCTGGTGCAGTCGCCGGGACAGCAGGCTGGGCGACATCCGGGGCAGGCCGCGGCGCACCTCGTTGAACCGCTCGGACCCGCTCACCAACTCCCGGATCACGAGCAGCGTCCACCGCTCGTCGAGCAGCTCCATGGCCTTCGCGACGGGGCAGAACTGGTGGTAGGAGGCCCCCATGGCCGGCACGCTACGCCGGTGCCGCCGGCCGGACCAGGAACCTGTCGGGACCGGTACACATCTCGTACTAGGTTGCCGGTTGCTCGCTGCCTACCGTCCGTGGTGAAGGACGAGGCAGAGGAGCAGCGATGATCGAGTCGATGGAGCGGGATCGGGCCGTGAAGGCCGGGCACCGCCAGATGTGGGCGCTCGGCAGCTACGCCACCGTCGCCGCGGAGGTCATCCCGGAGCTAGGGGCGACCCTGATCCAGGCGGCCGGCGTCGGCCCCGGCGACCGGGTGCTGGACGTCGCCGCCGGGACCGGCAACGCGGCCATTCCGGCGGCGCTGGCCGGGGCCGACGTGGTCGCCAGCGACCTGACGCCTGAGCTGCTGGAGATCGGGCGGACGCTCGCCGCGGCGCGCGGCGCCGAGCTGACCTGGCAGCAGGCCGACGCCGAGGCGCTCCCGTACGCCGACGGCGAGTTCGACCGGGTCCTGTCCTGCGTGGGCGTGATGTTCGCGCCCCGGCACCAGGCCGGCGCCGACGAACTGGTCCGGGTCTGTCGCCCGGGTGGCACGATCGGCCTGGTCAACTGGACGCCCGAGGGGTTCATCGGGCAGATGTTCGCCACCATGAAGCCGTACGCCCCACCGCCACCGCCGGGCGCGCAGCCCCCGCCGCTGTGGGGGAGCGAGGACCACGTCCGCGCGCTGCTCGGGGACCGGGTCACCGACGTCGTCACCCGCCGTCAGGCGGTCACGGTGGACCGGTTCGCCGGCCCGGAGGCGTTCCGGGACTTCTTCAAGGCCCACTACGGACCGACGATCGCGGTCTACCGGGCGATCGCCGGCGACCCCGACCGGGTCGCCGCACTGGACCAGGACCTCGCCGACCTGGCGCGGCGGCACTTCGAGGCCGGGGTGATGCGGTGGGAGTACCTGCTGGTCACCGCGCGCCGGCGCGGCTGACCGGACGCCGGCGCCGGCCGGGGTGGTCGGGTCCTGGCCGCCCCGGCCGGTGTGCCGGCCGTGCTCACTCGGATTCGGCGAGGATGGCGTACAGCTTGCGGCGGGTCTCGTCGAGCACCTGCGCGGCGCGTTCCCGCTGGTCGTCGGTGCCGGTCATCATCACCTGGCGCAGCGCGTGCATCGCCTGCGCGCCAGCGTCGCGGATGTCGTGCCAGCTGTTGACGGTCGTCTCGGCGAACTCCGCCCAGGGTGGGGTCTGGGCCGCCGTGGCCGCCTCCTCCCGCCCCTGCTCGGTGAGGGCGAACCGCTTCCGGCCACCGTCGGAGTCGGCGGCGGCGGTGATCACACCCTCGTCCTCCAGCAGCTGCAGGGTGGGGTAGATCGAACCGGGGCTGGGCCGCCAGGCGCCGCCGGTCCGGGAGTCGATCTCCTGGATCATCTCGTAGCCGTGCATCGGCCGCTCGGTGAGCAGGGCCAGCACGGCGCCGCGCACGTTGGGCCGGCGGCCCCGACCGCGGCCGCGCCCGCCGCGGCCATGCCCGTGGCCGTGCGGCCCGGGCGGGAACGGCGGACCGGGGGGTACGGGCGGGAAGCCGAAGCCGCGCATCCGCATCTCGTGCATGGCGTGCATCCGTCGATGGAAACCCATCGGGCTCTCCTTCTGTCGTCGTATCACTGATGCGTCGACGATATATCGGCAATGCATCGCCGACAAGACGTTTCGATGGCGAAGTGTAAAACCGTACGTACGTCTTGTTAAGCTGCCCGACGTGCGCCTGCTTCCCGAACCGGGTCCGGCCCGGACGCTCGCCCTCTCCACCCTGGTCAACACCGTCGGCCGGGGCACCTGGCTGGCCGCCAGCGCCCTCTTCCTGACCCGTTCGGTCGGGCTCACGGTGGCCCAGGTCGGCGTCGGCCTCACCATCACCGCGCTGGTGAGCCTGGTCGCCAGCACCCCGATGGGCTACCTGGCCGACCGGCTCGGCCCGCGCGGCCTCCAGATCGCCGCGCTGCTCGCCTCCGCCGGGTTCACCGCCGCCCTGGTGGCCGTCCGCTCCTTCGCCGGCTTCCTGGTGGTCGGGGTGCTGATGGCGGTCGCCGACTCGGCCACCCGGGGTGCCCGGGGTGCGCTGATCGCCGGCGCGGTGCCCCCGGACCAGCGGGTGCGCACCCGGGCCTACCTGCGCGCGGTCACCAACGTCGGGATCTCGGTCGGCACCGTGCTGGCCGGCTTCGCCCTGGCCGCCGACACCCGGAGCGCCTACGTGTCGCTGATCCTGCTCGACTGCGCCACCTACCTGGTGGCCGCCGCGGTGCTGCTCCGGCTGCCACCCGTGCCGCCGGTGCCGGCGCCGGCACACGGGCCACGGCTGATCGCCCTGCGGGACCGCCCGTTCCTCGCCTTCACCGTGCTCGACGGGCTGATGTCGATGCACTTCGGCCTGATCAACATCGCCCTGCCGCTGTGGATCGCCGGGCACACCAGCGCCCCGCGCTGGCTCATCTCGGCATGCCTGCTGGTCAACACCGTGGTCGTGGTGCTCTTCCAGGTCCGCGCCTCGCGCGGTACCGAGGAGCTGACCGGCGCCGGCCGGGCCGCCCGGCGCGCCGGCGCGGTCATCGCGGTCGCCTGCGTGCTCTTCGGGGCCAGTGGCGGCGTACCCACCGCCGTCGCCGTGCCGCTGTTGCTCGGCGGGGCGCTGGTGCACGTGGTGGGCGAGTTGTGGCACGCCGCGGCCGGCTGGGGCATCTCGTTCGGCCTCGCCCCGGCGCACGCGCAGGGCCAGTACCAGGGCGCGTACGGGATGGGCATGCAGCTCGGTTCGATGGTGGCGCCGGTGGTGGTGACCACCCTGGCCGTCGGCTGGGGCGTACCGGGCTGGTTGCTGCTCGGCGGCCTGTTCCTGCTGCTAGGCGTGCTGGTGCCGCCGGTGGTGGCCTGGGCCGGGCGGACCCGGCCGGTCGAGCCGGCGACTGCGGCGGTCCCGGTCGGGTGAGCTGGCGGCTGCGGCGGTTCGGGGTCGGCCGGCGGTCGCGCCGGTCCGGGTTGGCCTGAGCCCGGTCGCGGCACCGCTCCCGCTGGGCTGAGCCGGTTGCCGCACCGCTGCCGCCTGGCTGAGCCGCCGCTCGGTTTTCCGCCCCTCCGCCGAACCGGCGGCCGGCTGCGCCGCAGGTCACCGGGGCGGCAGCTCGCCGGGGCCGCCGGTCGGCTGAGTCGCCGCTCGGCGATCCGGGGCCGGACATCCCGTCGCGGTCCGCAGGTCAGCCCGCGCGCGCTGGGGTGCATCTGGCAGGCTGGTATCCGTGCTGACGGTGCCGGTACGCCAACTGGGGGAGTCGGAGCGCCGCGCGGTCGAGCGGCTGCTGGACCTCGACCCCTATGCCGGCGCGCAGGTCGCCGAGCGGGTGGCGGCCCGCGGGCTGGCCTGGTGGCGGGCCGAGGGGCGGATCCTGGGCTACGGCTCCCGCCGCCACCTGGAGTCGATCTGCTGGCTGGGTGGCAACCTGACGCCGGTGCTCGCCACGGCGCCGGCGGTGGCGGCCTTCGCCGACCAGTTGAGCACCGAGGAGCGGCTCTGCTCCTCGATCGTCGGGCGCGCCGACGCGGTGCTCGGGCTCTGGGATCGCCTCTCCGCGTACTGGGGGCCGGCCCGGGACGTACGCCCGAACCAGCCGCTGCTGGCCACGGACGCCCTGCCGGCGGTGGCGGCCGACCCGGAGGTGCGCCGGGTGCGCAGCGGTGAGGTCGATCGGCTCTTCCCGGCGGCCGTGGCGATGTACACCGAGGAGGTCGGCGTCTCGCCGCTGGCCGAGGACGGCGGGCGCGGCTACCGGCGGCGGGTGGCCGACCTGGTCCGCGCGGGCCGCGCCTATGCCCGTTTCGCGGACGGCAAGGTGATCTTCAAGGCCGAGTTGGCCGTGGTCACCAGGCGGACCGCCCAGGTGCAGGGGGTCTGGGTGGCGCCGGAGTGGCGGGGCCGGGGCATCGCCACGGCGGCCATGGCGGCGGTGGTACGGGACGCGCTGATCCGGGTCGCCCCGACGGTCAGCCTCTACGTCAACGACTTCAACCTGCCCGCCCGGCGGGTCTACGAGCGCTGCGGCTTCCGCCCGGTGGGCACCCTCGCCACCGTCCTCTTCTGAGCGGTCCTTTCCACGCCTCGGCACGGCGGTCTCCTGCTGACTGCGGCATGGCCGGGATCACGCCGCGCCGAATGCGCCGAACCGGACAGCCGGCGTTATGCTGGGCATGTTTTTGCACTGACCAGTCAGTTTAGATTTCAGGACGGGACGATGAAGATCGTCGAGGCCGGCGGGCTCGGGCTGCGGACCCGCCGCGGCTGGGTGTACCGGGACGTGGACCTCACCGCCGAGGCGGGCGAGCTGCACGCGGTGACCGGCCCGCCGGGCAGCGGGCGTACCTCCCTGCTGCTCACCCTGGCCGGGCGCTTCCCGTACACCGACGGGGAACTGCGCCGCCGAGGGCGGGCGGCGCTCGGGCAGGTCGTCGGCGTGCACGAACCCGACCCGACGCTGACCGTGGCCGAGCACATCCAGGAGCGGCTGCTGCTGCTCGGGCCGGTGCCGCGCCGCCGCCGGCAACTCGTCCCGGTCGCCGCCGTGCGGGCCCGCCGGGCGTACCGCCGGGACGCCTTCGCCGCCGCGATCGCCGGCGCCGGCCTCACCGACGCTCCGCTCGACCCCGACCGGTACGGCCGGGACCTCACCCCCGTCGAGCGTCAGGTGCTCGGGCTGGTGCTGGCCAGCCTCAGCGGCCCGAGCCTGATCGTCGCCGACGACGTGGACGCCGGCTCCGACGCCCCAGAGCGGGAGTGGATCTGGGCCGCCCTGGCCCGCCTCGCGGACCAGGGGTACGCGGTGATCGCCAGCGCCCGGGCCGTCGAGCCGGGCGCCACCGCGATCGTGCACCGGATCGGCGACCCGTCCCTCCCCACCCCCGCCCTGGTCGCGCCGCGCGTCGCGGCCGACCGGGACCAGACCGCCGAGGTGCCGGCATGAGCGAGCGCAGCGAGCGAATCAGCAGGTTCAGTGTGGTGGTGCCTCATGGCGGCACGGAGCGGAGCGGAGTGCCGGCATGAGCGAGCGCAGCGAGCGAATCAGCAGGTTCAGTGTGGTGGTGCCTCATGGCGGCACTGCTCACAGTCCGACCCCCGGCCGGGGCCGTATCGATGCTGCGGGATTTGCCGATGCGGCCGGGGCTCGGACCGTTCGGCGCAGCGGAGTGCCGGCATGAGTGTCGTTCGACTCGCGCTCTTCGAGTTGCGCCGGATGACCCGGGGCCGGCTGCCGCGCGCCGCGCTCGCCGTCCTCACCGTCATCCCGCTGCTCTACGGGGCGCTCTACCTCTACGCCTTCTGGGACCCGTACGGGAACCTCGACCGGATCCCGGTCGCCCTGGTCAACGCCGACCGGCCGGCGAAGGCCGGCGACGGCAGCGAGGTGCACGCCGGGCGGGACCTCACCGACGAGCTGCTGGACCGGAAGGTCTTCGGCTGGACGGTGACCGACCAGGCCGACGCGACCGAGGGGCTGCGCGACGGGCGGTACCACCTGCTCTTCGCCATCCCCGCCGACTTCTCCGCCACCCTCGTCGCCAGCCCGGAACCGGACCAGCCGGCCCGCCGGGGCGAGCTGAAGGTGGTCAACGACGACGCCACCAACTACCTGTCCGGGCTGCTCGCCCGCTCCGCGTTCAGCGAGATCCGGGCCGCCGCCGCGGAGAGCACCGCGGCGTCGTACTTCGACCGGATGCTGATCGGCTTCACCGACGCCAAGGCCGAGACCGGCCGGGCCGCCGACGGGGCCGGCAAGCTCCACGACGGGCTCGACGCCTCGCAGCAGGGGGCCGGACAGCTCGCCGACGGGCTGGGCACGGCCGAGGACGGCGCCGGGCAGCTCGCGGGCGGCCTCAACCAGTCCCTGCGGGGAGCGGAGCAGCTCGCCGGCGGCCTCGACCAGCTCTACACCGGCGCGGCGCAGATCGCCGACGGCACCAACCGGGCGGCCACCGAGACCCGCGCCGCCGCGGCCAAGGTGGACGCCGCCGCCGACCGGTACGAGCCGCTGCTGCGCCGGAACGCCGCCGACATCCAGCGGGCCGCCAGCCTGGTCGGCGAGGGCGCGCAGGCGCTCGCCGACGGCCTCGACGCGCTCCCGGCCCGGGCCGACGAGGTGGTGACCCAGGCCGAGCAGGTCCGCGACCGCCTCGACGCCGTGGTCAAGACGCACCCCGAGCTGGCCGACGACCCCGACCTCGTCGCCGCGCGGCGGGCCGCCGACAACGCCGTCACCGCGGCCCGCGCCATGACGTCCGCCCTCGACCGGACCGACCTCACGGCGCTCAAGAAGCAGATGACCGAGGTCGCGCAGACCGGTCGGGCGGTCGCCGCCGCGGCGCCGCACCTGGCCGACGACGTCGCCGCCGCCCGCGCCCAGGTCGACCAGCTCGCCAGCGGGCTCAACACCCTCGCCGAGGGCAGCGCCAAGCTCCGCGACGGGCTGGGCAGCGCCACGGACGGCGCCGACCAGCTCCGCGGCGGGCTCTACCGGCTCGCCACCGGTGCCCGGCAGCTCGACGGCGGTCTGGCCCAGCTCAGCAGCGGCAGCAACCGGCTCGCCGACGGGCTGACCAAGCTGGAGAGCGGCGCCGGTGACCTCGCCGACGGGCTCGCGGCCGGTGAGCGGAAGCTGCCCGGGTACCACGACGCGGACAGCCGCTCCGACATCCTCGGCGACCCGGTCGGCCTGCTCCGCACCGCGCACCATCCGGCCGGCTCGTACGGGGTGGGCTTCGCGCCGTACTTCCTGGCCCTGGCGCTCTGGGTCGGCGCGATGATCACGTACATGCTGCTGCGGCCGGTCAACCGGCGGCACGTGATGTCCGGGGCGCCCGGCTGGCGGGTCGCCCTCGCCGGCTGGCTGCCCGCCGCGGCGATCGGTCTGGCCCAGTCCGCCGTGCTGTTCACCGTGGTCACCCTGGTGCTGGGTCTCGACCCGCAGCACCGGATGGCGACGCTGGGCCTGCTCGCGCTGACCTCGCTGGCGTTCACCGCGATCATGCAGCTGCTCGGCGTGGCGCTCGGCCCGGCCGGCCGGCTCGCCGCGCTGGCCCTGCTGATGCTGCAGCTCACCTCCTCCGGCGGCACCTACCCCGTGCAGACCTCGCCCGGCTTCTTCCAGGCGATCCACCCCTGGCTGCCGATGACGCACGTGGTGGCCGGCCTGCGGCACACCATCAACGGCGGCCCGGCCGGGCCGGTGGTCACCGGGGCGCTGGTGCTGGTCGCCTTCGGTGCGGGCGCGCTGGCGCTCACCATCGGCGCGGCGCGCCGGTCCCGCCGGCTCACCCCGGCCAAGCTGCACCCCGAACTGGTCATGTGAGGATGCTCATGGGCCGTACGGCGGTGGCGCCCGGCCCCGGCGCGGGTCGCTCCGGCGGCCCGCACCGGACCGGTCGACGGGGAGGGCGAGTGACGGACGGACGGTCGCGCCGACGGGAGGACACCCGGCAGCGCCTCTTCGTGGCGGCGGTGGAGCTCATCGCCGAGCAGGGCTTCTCCGCCACCACCGTGGACGACATCGCCGCCCGGGCCGGGGTGGCGAAGGGGACCGTCTACTACAACTTCGAGTCCAAGACGGTCCTCTTCGAGGAGTTGCTGCGGCACGGCATCGGCCTGCTCACCGCCGACTTCCGCGCCGCGGTCGCCGGGCTGCCACCCCGCGAGGCGCTCGCCGCGCTGGTCCGCGCCGAGCTGGAGTACATCCGCCGCTACCGGGCCTTCGCCCAGCTCCTGCTCTCCGAGATGTGGCGCACCAACCGCGAGTGGCAGCAGACCCTACGGCTGCTGCGCGGCGAGGCCATCGAGGTGATCGCGGAGACCGTACGGGCCGGCGTGGCCAGCGGTGACCTCCCCGCCGACCTGGACGTGCGTACGGCCAGCTCGGCGCTGTTCGGCGTGGGTCTGGTGGTGGCCGTGGACTGGCTGGTCTTCCAGCCGGACCGGCCGATCGAGGACGTGCAGGAGGCGCTGCTCGGCATCGTCCGCCGGGTCGCCCAGGCGTGAACCGCGGGTAAATGGTTTGAGCGGCCGCGGCCGGGCCGGAAGGCTGGGGGTACCGCCCCCACCGACCCGAGTCCGGAGGACTGTCCATGCGCCTGCTCCGAGATCTCTGGGCCACCGCACCCCGCCGCATGGCCCTCGTGGGGTTCCTGACCGTCCTCGGCGCCGGCGGTCAGGCGGCCGCCTCCGCGCTGGCCGGCCCGGTCCTCGTGCAGCGGTCGAGCGGCTGGTTCGTGCTGCTGGCCGCCGCGCTGGTCGCCGTCGTCGTCAGCGACCTGGTGATCGGGCTGGTGATGGCCCGGGTCACCGCGGACTGGTCGGCCGACGTACGCCGCCGGCTCTGCCGGGTGGCCCTCGGGCAGGACCTGCCCACCCTGGAGACCACCCCGGTCGGCGAGCTGCTCGACCGCATCGACAACGACGTCTACCAGGTCGCCTCCGAGCTGCGGAACACCGGCGTCCGGCTCGCCCAGGGGCTGACGGTCTGCCTGCTGGCCACGGTGAGCGCGCTCTTCGTCTGGTGGCCCGCCGGGGTCGGCATGGTGGTGCTGACCGCGCTGCTCGGCGTGTTGCTGCGCCGGCCGACCGCCCGCATCGGCCCGGCCCGGATGGCCGAGGAGGAGGCCTGGTCCGATCTGGCCGCGGTGATGGAGGAGGCCGTCCACGGCCAGGACGACGTACGGACCAGCCTCGCCCAGCCGTACGTGCTGCGGCTGTACGCCCGGCGCGCCGCCGAGGTGCTGGCCCGCGGCAAGCGGGTGTTCCTCATGTCCGCGAAGGTCACCACCGTCGCCGGCGGGGGTATCCGGGCCGGCATCGCCGCCGTCGTCCTCGCCGGGGCGTGGGCGCTCACCACCGGCCGGGTGGACGGCACCCGGCTCACCGCGATCTGGCTGCTCGCCCTCGCCTTCGGGGCCACCGTCGAGCACATCGCCCGCTGGGTGCCGCACCTGCAGTACGCGCTCGGCGCGTGGGCCCGCGTGCAGCTGCTCTCCGACGCCCGCCAGGAACCCGCCGGCGGCGTCGCCCCCGCGGAGGGCGACCTCACCGTGCGGGGGCTCACCTTCCGCTACCCCGCCACCTCGGACGCCGACCGTGGCCCGGCGCTGCGCGACGTGCGACTCACCTTCGCCCGTGGCCGGTCCTACGCCCTGGTGGGGCGGACCGGGTCGGGCAAGTCGACCCTCGCCAAGGTGCTCACCCGGGCGGTGGAGGTGCCGCGCGGCACCGTCTTCCTCGGCGACACCGACCTGGTGGACCTCGACGTGGAGCGGCTGCGGCAGTGGATCGCCGTGGTGCCGCAGCGCACCGAGATCCTGGCCGGCACGCTCGCCGAGAACGTCGCCCTCTTCGACCCCGACCTGCTCGACGAAGCCCCCCGGGCGCTGGGCGAGCTGGGGCTGGACGGCTGGGTCGCCGAGCTGCCCGACGGGGTGCACACCAGGCTCGGTGAGGGCGGGCAGGCGCTCTCCGCCGGGCAGGAGCAGCTCGTGGCGTTCGCCCGGATCCTGGTCCGGGACCCGCAGGTGGTGATCCTCGACGAGGCCACCGCCCGGCTCGACCCGGTCACCGAGAACCGGGTACGCCAGGCCACCGAGCGGCTGCTCGCCGGCCGGATCGGCATCGTGATCGCGCACCGGCTCTCCTCGGTGCGCCGCTGCGACGAGGTCGTGGTGATGGGTGACGGTGCGGTGCTGGAGGCCGGCCCGCTGCGCGAGTCGGAACGCTTCGCCGAACTGCTGGCACACAGCCATGCCGGCGCGTACGCCGCCGCGGCGGCGGGACGCGGTGGGGTGGACCTGCTGCCCGCGCCGGCCGGCGAGTGGGACGACGAGCCGGCGGCGGCCGTCGCGCCGGCGCCGGCCGAGCGACCGGTGGCGCCCCTTGCGCCGGCGCCGGCCGAGCGACCGGTGGCCGTACCGAAGACCGACCCGCCGCCGGCGCCACCCGCACCGCCCGCACGGACCATGCGGGAGATCCTGCGGTTGGGCCTGAACGATCCCCGCTACGGCCTGGCCTCTGTCGCCATGTTCGTCGTCATGCTGCTGCTCGGCCTCGACGGCTCGATCCTGCCCTGGCTGTGGGCGGACGTCGTCGACGGCGGCGACCCGTGGCTGCCGGCGCTCGGCATCGCCGCCGCGCTGCTGGTGATCCTGCCCCTGCCGTTCCTCACCAACCTGCGGTTCCCGCAGTGGTGGGTCCGGCAGATGCTGCGTATCAGCGCGCGTCTGGTGCACGGGCAGACCGGCCCGCGCCGGGTCAGCGGGCACACCCCGGCCGAGGTGGTGGCCCAGGGCGGCGACACCGATCGGGTGGTGCAGCTCGCCGACAACCTGATGGACCAGTTCATCGCCCTGGCGCTGCTGGTGAGCATGGTCGCGGTGACCGGCAGCGTGGTGCCCGGGCTGTTCTTCGTGGGCACCATGGTGGTCTCCGGCCTGGCCGCGACGCTTTTCGGCCCCCGGCTGGAACGCACCGCCCGGGGCACGGTGAAGGCGCGGGCGGCGTTCGCGACCGCCCTGGTGTCCTCGCTGTCGGCGGCCCGTACGGTGAAACTGGCCGGTGCCACCCGCCCGGTGCTGGACCACCTCGCCCGGCTGGACGTCGTCCGCAGCGACCGGCAGCGCCGGGAGATCGCCATGCAGGTGTGGGCGCGGTCCACTCCGTCGATGGCCAGTGGGCTGCTGCCGATCGGGGCGTGGGCGCTCTACCTGACCGGCGGCCTCTCCGCCGGCGGTGTGCTGGTGGCCGTCTCCACCCTCGGCGCGGCCCGCTGGTTCGCCTGGACCACCGCGTCGCTGGTGTCCCACTACCCGTCGGCACGGGTGTGGACCCGACGGACCGTGGCGATGGCCGGGGTGGCCGCCTACTCGGCGACGGTGCCGGGCGTGGACATCGCGGCCGGCACCGCCCCGGCCCCGCTGCCTGCGGCCCGGCGGCCGCTACGCCGGCTGGAGCTGGCCGGGTTCGGCGCGCTGCACACCGACGGCACCCTCGCCGTCCGCGACGTCGACCTCACCGTCGACCGGGGACAGCTGGTGCTGGTGGTCGGGCCGGTCGGATCCGGCAAGTCGTCGCTGCTGCGGGCCCTCGCCGGGATCGTCCACCACACCGGCGCGCTGCGCTGGAACGGCGAGCCGGTGACCGAGCCGGAGCTGTTCCTCCGCCCCAACCAGGTCGGCTACGTCGGCCAGCTGCCCCGGGTGCTCTCCGGCACCGTGGCCGACAACATCGCGCTCGGGCACCAGGTGGACGCCGCCGAGGCGGTGTCGACCGCCCAGCTCGACCACGACCTGGCCGCCGCCGGCGGTGGGCTCGGGCTGCTCATCGGGCACAAGGGCACCCGGCTCTCCGGCGGGCAGCTCCAGCGGCTGGCGCTGGCCCGGGCGTTGGCGCCGCGTACCGAGCTGCTGGTCGCCGACGACGTGTCGTCCGCGCTGGACGTCACCACCGAGCTGGCGCTCTGGGCGGCACTGCGGGAGCACGGCGTGACCGTGGTCGGGTCGACCGCCAAACGGGCCGCGCTGGTCCGAGCGGACCACGTCGTGGTGCTGGTCGACGGGGCGGTGATGGCGCAGGGGCCGTGGCGCGACCTGGAAACCGACTGGGGCCACCTGGCGGGCTGACCAGACCGCCCAGTTCGCCGTGTCCGGTGACCATGAGGTTGGCGGGACGAAAGGGGCGAATCGTCCTGCCAACCTCATGATCGACCTGGCACCCGGCCGGGGCTGGCCGGGGTGGGTCAGAAGGCGCGGGTGTACTGGTTCGGCCAGTCGGGGGTGGCGCCGAGCTTGGCGGCGGCGCGGCGGGGCCAGTACGGGTCGCGCAGCAGCTCCCGGCCGAGCAGCACCAGGTCGGCCTCGCCGCCGGCGACGATCTGCTCAGCCTGCTCCGGCTCGACGATCAGGCCGACCGCGCCGGTGGGCACGCCCGCGTCGCGGCGGATCCGGGCGGCCAGCGGCACCTGGTAGCCGGGGCCGACCGGGATGCTCGCCCCGGCCGAGGCGCCCCCGGACGAGGCGTCCACCAGGTCCACCCCGGCGGCGGCCAGCTCGCCGGCGAGCACCACGCTGTCCTCGACGGTCCAGCCGCCGTCCACCCAGTCGGTGGCGGAGATCCGGGTTAGCACCGGCACCGCCGCACCGACGGCGGCGCGGACCGCCCGGGCCACCTCCAGGGTGAGCCGCATCCGGCCGGCCCGGTCGCCGCCGTACGCGTCGTCCCGCCGGTTGGTCAGCGGGGAGAGGAACTCGTGCAGCAGGTAGCCGTGCGCGGCGTGGATCTCCACGGCGCGGAAGCCGGCGTCCAGCGCCCGCCCGGCGGCGACGGCGAACGCCTCGACCACCCGGGCTATCCCGGCCTCGTCGAGCGCGGTCGGCCGCCGGTGGTCGGGCAGGAACGGCTCGCTGCCGGGGCCGACCGGCGTCCAGCCGCCCTCGGCGTCCGGCACGCCACCCCGGTGCGCGGCCCACGGCCGGTACGTCGACGCCTTGAACCCGGCGTGCGCCAGCTGCACGGCCGGCACCGCCCCCTGCCCGTTGAGGAACGCGGTGATCGGCCGCCACGCGTCGACGTGCGCGCCGGACCAGAGCCCGGTGTCCTGGGGGCTGATCCGCCCCTCGGGCACCACGGCGGTGGCCTCGGTGATGATCAGCCCGACCCCGCCGACGGCGCGGGAGCCGAGGTGGATCCGGTGCCAGTCGGTGGGCAGGCCGTCCGGGCCGGCGCTGTACTGGCACATCGGCGCCATGGCGACCCGGTTGGGCAGGGTGACGCCGCGCAGGGCGAGCGGGGTGAACAGGGCACTCATGTCGGGATCCTCCAACGACACGGAGAGGGGCCCCGGGTGGGGCCCCTCTCGATCAGCGGTGTCAGGCGGGGACGGGGGCGAGCCGCTCCGCGGGGCGGTCGACCTCGTCCGCGTCCACCAGGTCGCGCTTGCCGGCCGAGTCGTACGCCGCCCGGTCGAGGGTGCCCTCACGGGCGGCCACGATGGTCGGCACGAGCGCCTGCCCGGCCACGTTGGTGGCGGTGCGGATCATGTCCAGGATCGGGTCGATCGCCAGCAGCAGGCCGGCACCGGCCAGCGGCAGGCCCAGCGTGCTCAGGGTCAGGGTGAGCATGACGATCGCGCCGGTGAGGCCGGCCGTGGCGGCCGAGCCGACCACCGAGACGAAGGCGATCAGCAGGTAGTCGGTGACGCCCAGGTGCACCCCGAAGACCTGCGCCACGAAGATCGCGGCCAGGGCCGGGTAGATGGCGGCGCAGCCGTCCATCTTCGTGGTGGCGCCGAACGGCACCGCGAAGGAGGCGTACTCGCGGGGGACACCGAGCCGCTCGACCGAGCGCTGGGTCACCGGCATGGTGCCCACCGAGGAGCGGGAGACGAAGGCCAGCTCGATGGCGGGCCAGGCGCCGGCGAAGAAGCGCAGCGGGTTGAGCCGGCCCGCGGCCACCAGCAGCAGCGGGTAGACCACGAAGAGCACGATCGCGCAGCCGACGTAGACGGCGGTGGTGAACTTGGCGAGCGGGGCCAGCAGGTCCCAGCCGTACGAGGCGATCGCGTTGCCGATCAGGCCGAGCGTGCCGAGCGGGGCGAGCCGGATGACCCACCAGAGCGCCTTCTGCACGATGGCCAGCAGCGACCGGTTGAGCGCCACGAACGGCTCGGCGGCCTCGCCGATCAGCATCGCGGCGGCGCCCACCACCAGGGCGAGGAAGACGATCTGGAGGACGTTGCCCTCCACGAAGGCCCCGATCGGGTTGGTCGGGACGATGCCGGTGAGGAAGTCGGTCCAGGAGCCGGTCCGCTTCGGCGCGGCGGCGCCGGCCAGGTCGAGCGTGACGCCCTTGCCCGGGTCGGTGAGCAGGCCGATGCCGATGCCGAGGCTCACCGCGATCAGCGCGGTGATGCCGAACCAGAGCAGCGTCTTCAGCGCCAGCCGGGCCGCGTTGGCCATGCCGCGCAGGCTGACCACGCTGACCACGATGGCGGTGAAGACCAGCGGCGGCACGGCCAGCTTGAGGAGCTGGACGAAGAGGTGCCCGACCGTGTCGAGGGTGCTGGTCAGCCAGCTGACGTCATTGGCGCGGGCGACGAAGCCGAGCACCACGCCGAGCACGAGGCCGAGCAGGATCTGCAGGGAAAAGGGGAATTTGCGCAGGGCGGAAGCCATGAGGATGCGTCCAAGGTCTGAAGAGGGGCGGTCAGGGCAGCGTCAGGAACGAGGCTGCGCCGGACAGACGCCGCTGGCCTGCCGTCGAAGGTCGACGTACAGGCGCTCGGTGAGGTGCCAGACGTTGGTCATCGCCTGCGGATGCTACTCCCAGCCAGCCCACAGGTGGAAGATCGACCGCCGTGATGCTCCTTACAGGCAGCGTTCATCCGTTGGTCACGGTCGGCGGGACAGTCCCAGGGCGGTGGCCGTGGCCAGGCCCCAGGCGGCGGCCACCGCCAGCAGCAGCCGCTCCAGCACCCCCACCAGTTCGCCGCGGCCCACCACCAGCATGGCCAGCGCGATCGCCCCCGAGAGCGGCAGAGCCAGCGCCGCGCCGGCTCCGGCGATCCGGCGCAGCGGCCGGCCCGCCGCCGGGGCGAACACCAGCGCCAGCATCGCGAAGACCACCGCGGCCGTGGCCGCCACGCTGGCCCCGCCGTGCACCAGGTCCGCCACGGTGGCGGCCTCGAACGGCGGCAGCGGGCAGCCGGCGCTGCACGTCACCGCGCCGGAGAGCACCGTGCAGGTCCCGCCGGCGGCGAGCAGCACCGCCGCCGTCCGCAGCGTTGGAGGCAGCGCCGCCGCGAGCAGCAGCAGCGCCGCCGCCAGGGCGAAGATCCCGATCCGGTACGCCCCGGCGTACCCGCTGTCAGTGATGCCGGCCTCGCTGACGTACCCGGTCAGGCCCGGACCGGGACCGGCGACCACGGCGACCGTCACGGCGACCGTGCCGGCCACGACGCAGCCGGCGGCGGCCGACGCGGCGGCGGCCCGGGCGGCGCCGGGATCAGCCACGCCCGTGCGGTGTGGTCCAGCCGCGCAGGTCCGGACCGAGCGGCACGATCCGGGTCGGGTTGATCATCTCGTGGGTGGCGTAGTAGTGCCGCTTGATGTGGTCGAAGTCCACCGTCTCGCCGAAGCCCGGGGTCTGGAACAGGTCCCGGGCGTACGCCCAGAGCACCGGCATCTCGGTCAGCTTCTGCCGGTTGCACTTGAAGTGCCCGTGGTACGCCACGTCGAAGCGGACCAGCGTGGTGAACAGCCGCACGTCCGCCTCGGTGATCTGGTCGCCCATCAGGTAGCGGCGCCCGGACAGCCGCTCCGACAGCGCGTCGAGCCGGGCGAAGAGCGCCGTGTACGCCTCGTCGTACGCCTCCTGTGAGGTGGCGAAGCCGCACCGGTAGACCCCGTTGTTGACGTCCCGGTGGATCTCCGCCATCAGGGCGTCCAGCTCCGGGCGCAACTCGACCGGGTAGAGGTCCGGCGCGCCCGGCTTGTGGAACCGCCGCCACTCGGTGGACAAGTCCAGGGTGAGCTGCGGGTAGTCGTTGGTCACCACCCGGCCGGTCAGCGTGTCGATCAGCGCCGGCACGGTCACCCGGCCGGTGTAGTCCGGGTCGGTGGCCAGGTACGCGTCGGAGAGGAAGCTGATCCCCAGCACCGGGTCGAAGCCGTCCGGGTCGAGCGCGAACCGCCAGCCCCGCTCGTCCCGGATGGGGTCGACCGTGCCCAGTGAGATCACGTCCTCCAGCCCGAGCAGGTTGCGCACGATCCGGGCCCGGTGCGCCCACGGGCAGGCCCGGCACCAGATGAGCCGGTAGCGGCCGGCCTCCAGCGGCCAGCGGCCCTGGTCGTCGGGGCCGCCGCCCTCCGGCGAGGTGGAGTGCGGGGTGACCCGACCGGTGAACCGGTTGGGCTGGCGGACGAACTCACCGCTGCGGGTGCTCTCTGCGCTGAACTGGGCCCGGGCCATGCCGTCAACCTAACCGTTCCGGGCGCGGATATCCTGGCGCCGGGCGTCCCCGGGACCCGGCGGCCGCCCCCGCCAGCCCCTTCCACCCCCGAAGGACGCAGCACCATGACCGTGGCATACCTCGTGGCCGGAGTCCGCACCCCGATCGGCCGGTACGCCGGCGCCCTCGCCGGGGTACGCCCCGACGACCTGGCCGCGCACGTGATCCGCGAACTGGTCGCCCGGCACCCGGCCGTGGACTGGGCCCGCACCGACGACGTGCTCCTCGGCTGCGCCAACCAGGCCGGCGAGGACAACCGCAACGTGGCCCGGATGGCGGCGCTGCTCGGCGGGCTGCCCGAGGAGGTTCCGGGCAGCACGGTCAACCGGCTCTGCGGCTCCGGCCTGGACGCCCTCGCCACCGCGGCGCGCGCGATCGTCGCCGGGGAGGCCGACCTGGTGATCGCCGGCGGGGTGGAGAGCATGAGCCGGGCGCCGTTCGTCATGCCGAAGGCGACCACCCCGTTCTCCCGCACCGCCGAGGTGTACGACACCACCATCGGCTGGCGGCTGGTCAACCCGGTGATGAAGCGGGGCTGGGGCATCGACTCGATGCCGGAGACGGCGGAGAACGTCGCCGCCGAGTACGGCGTCGACCGGGCGGCGCAGGACGGGTTCGCGTTCCGCTCCCAGCAGCGGGCCGCCAAGGCGCAGGCCGACGGCCGGCTGGCCGAGGAGATCGTGCCGGTGACCGTGCCCGCCGGCCGGCGCGAGACGAAGCTGGTCGAGGTCGACGAGCACCCCCGGGAGACCTCGCTGGAGAAACTCGCCGCGCTGCCCACCCCGTTCCGCGAGGGCGGCACGGTGACCGCCGGCAACTCGTCCGGCGTCAACGACGGCGCGGTGGCCCTGCTGGTCGCCTCCGAGGCCGCCGTCTCCCGGTACGGCCTCACCCCGCTGGCCCGGGTGAGCGGCGCGGCGGCGGCCGGCGTACCCCCCCGGATCATGGGCGTCGGCCCGGTGCCGGCCACCCGCAAGCTGCTCGACCGGCACGGCCTCGGCCTGGCCGACCTCGACGTGATCGAGCTGAACGAGGCGTTCGCCGCCCAGTCCGTGGCGGTGCTGCGCGAGTTGGGGCTGCCCGAGGACGCCGAGCACGTCAACCCGAACGGCGGCGCCATCGCCCTGGGTCACCCGCTGGGTGCCAGCGGTGCCCGGCTGGCGCTCACCGCCGCGCTGGAGCTGCGCCGCCGGGGCGGCCGGCGGGCCCTCGCCACCATGTGCATCGGCGTCGGGCAGGGTGTCTCGCTGCTGCTGGAGTCGGCCGCCTGAGCCGTGGTCCGCCCGGCGCGCCCCCGCGGGCCGGCCGGTCGGCCCCGGCACCGGCGGTCTGCCGGTCCGGGCCGTCGACTGTGGATCTCCCGCACCTGGTGCTCGGCGCATAGAGTGGTCAGGACGACACGATCCCGCGGGTCGGCCGGTGTCCCTTCCGAGTGCCCGGGCGCCGGACGTTCCCGCACACGCGGAGACGACCTGGGGGGCCGAGCGATGCAGACGCCGGACGGACCACCCGCCGAGATCGACCTGACCCGGCCCAGCGCGGCCCGGGTCTACGACTACTTCCTCGGTGGCGCGCACAACTTTGAGATCGACCGGCAACTCGCCGAGCAGATCGCCGGCATGACCCCGCACCTGCCCGCCACCATGCGCGCGGGCCGGGAGTTCCTGCGCCGGGCGGTCCGGGTGCTGCTCGACGCCGGCATCGACCAGTTCCTCGACATCGGGTCGGGCATCCCCACCGTCGGCAACGTGCACGAGGTCGCCCAGGCGGCCAACCCCGACGCCCGGATCGTCTACGTCGACATCGACCCGGTCGCCGTGGCACACAGCCAGGAACTGCTGGCCGGCAACGACCGGGCGGTCGCCGTCCGGGCCGACCTGCGCGACCCGAAGCGGATCCTGGACGAGGCCCGGTCCAGCACGCTGATCGACTTCGACCGTCCGCTCGGCATCCTGCTCGCCGGGGTGGTCCACTTCATCCACGACGCCGACCGGCCCGCCGACATCCTGGCCACCCTGCGGGCCGCCGCCGCACCGGGCAGCTACCTGGTCATCTCCCACTCCACCTTCGAGGACCAGCCGCAGGAGATGCTCGACGCGCAGCGGTTGTCGGCGCGTACCGCCACCGAGATCACGCTCCGCTCGCGGGCCGAGGTCACCGACTTCTTCGGCGACTGGACCATCCTTGCGCCGGGCGTGGTGCACATGCCGTTGTGGCGGCCCGACTCGCCGTCCGACGTGGACGATCACCCCGAGCGGTTCGGGGCGTTCGGCGGCGTCGCCCGGTACGACCGGCCCGCCGGCTGAGCCGACATGAGCGCCCCCGACGGGGACGACCTCAGCCGGCCGGGTGCCGCCGCGTACGCCGCCGAGTGGGCCCGGGCGGTGCGGCGGCTCGGGTTCGTGCCGATGAGCGCGGCCGAGACCGAGCGCCTGCTGCTGGCGCACGTCGTACGCCTGGGCCGGGCGCTGCGCGCCCCGACCTTCTCCGCCGAGGCGGGGGAGGAGGTGGGGCGGGCCCTGGTGGAGGCGCACCTGACCGAGCCGGGGGTGCTGGACTGGTCGGTCCGGGCCCTCGGCGACCGGTTCCTGCCCTCGGTGCTGCCGACCCGCGCCGAGCTGCCCGAGGCGCGGGACCGGGTCGCCGCGTTGCAGGGTGCGCTCGCCGCCGGCTTCGCTCGGGCGCTGCGCGACCGCACCTTCTACCAGCAGGAGCGGATCGCCCGCTCGGCCTGGCAGGCCCGGGACGCGGTGGAGCAGGCCCTGCGCGACAGCGAGGCCCGGTTCCGCACGATCTTCGTCGGCGCGGCCATCGGGATCGGCATCGCCGGGGTGGACGGGCGGATCATCGACGTCAACGAGTCGTTCGCGGACATGCTCGGCTACTCCGTCGCCGAGCTGCGCCAGATCAACGTGGCCGCGCTCTTCCACGCCGACGACGCGGCCGGCATGTGGGAGCTCTACCAGGAGCTGATCGAGGGGAAGCGGGACAGCGCCCGGGTGGAGAAGCGCTACCACCGCAAGGACGGCAGCGTCGTCTGGACCGACCTGGCCGTCTCCCTGATCCGGTACGACGACGGCCGCCCCCGGTTCACCGTCGCCATGATCGAGGACATCACCGAGCGGCACGAGCTCCAGCAGCGGCTGCGTTTCCAGGCGCTGCACGACCCGCTCACCGGCCTGCCCAACCGCACGCTCTTCTTCGAGCGGTTGGGTGAGGTCTTCGACCGGGCCGGCCCGGAGGAGCGGGTCGGGCTCTGCTTCCTCGACCTGGACGGCTTCAAGGCGATCAACGACAGCCTCGGCCACGACCTCGGTGACCGGCTGCTCAAGGTCATCGCCCGGCGGCTGTCCGACTGCGTGGCCGGCCGCGGCCACCTGGTGGCCCGGATGGGCGGCGACGAGTTCGTCATCCTGGTCGACTCCGGCGGCGGCCTCGACGACGCGGTGGAGGTGGCCGAACTGGCCCTGGCCGCGGTGTCCGCCCCGGTCCAGGTCGGGACCCAGCAGCTCGCCGTCTCGGCCAGCATCGGCATCGTCGAGTGCCCGGTCGAGGAGACCAGCGTCTCCGAGCTGATGAAGGCGGCCGACACCACCCTCTACTGGGCCAAGGCCGAGGGGCGGGGCCGCTGGGCGGTCTACGACCCGGAGCGCAGCGCCGCGGACATCGCCCGCTCGGCGCTGGCCGCGAGCCTGCCCGCCGCCCTGGACCGGGGCGAGTTCGTGCTGCACTACCAGCCCATCGTGTCGCTGCTCGACGGTTCCATGCTGGCGGTGGAGGCGCTGGTCCGCTGGCAGCACCCGGAGCTGGGGCTGATCGGCCCGGACCGGTTCATCGGGCTGGCCGAGGAGACCGGCCTGATCGTGCGCCTGGGCGCCTGGGTGCTGAGGCAGGCGTGCCGGGACGCGGAGGGCTGGCGGCGGGCGTATCCGGACGCGCGGCTGGTGGTCAGCGTCAACCTGGCCGCCCGGCAGGCCGACGATCCGGCGATCGTGGAGACCGTCGCCGAGGCCCTGCAGCACACCGGGCTCCCCGCCGAGCTGCTGCAGCTGGAGCTGACCGAGAGCGCCGTGATGGGCAGCGGCGGGGAGCCGTTGCGCGCTCTGCACCAGCTCGCCGACCTGGGCGTACGGCTGGCCATCGACGACTTCGGCACCGGGTACTCGAACCTGGCGTACCTGCGGCGGCTGCCGATCCACTGCCTGAAGCTGGCCGGCCCGTTCGTGGAGGGGATCCGGGCCGACGGGGCGGACGCCACCGCCGACCACCGGGACGAGCGGATCGTCGACGCGCTGGTCCGGCTGGCCCATGCGGTCGAGCTGTGGGTGACCGCCGAGGCGGTGGAGACGGAGGCGCAGGCGGAGCGGCTGCGGGCGCTGCGCTGCGACACCGGGCAGGGCCGCTGGTTCGGCGCCCCGGTCCCGGCCGAGCACATCCGCCGCCGGCTGGCCGGTGAGGAGGAGGCGGCGTGACCGGCTCGCCGCCGGTCGGGCCCACCGGCGGAGCGAGGGAGGCGGCGTGGACCTGACCGACACGCAGGCGTTGGTCTCGGTGCTGGCCGGCCTGGCGATCCTGGCCGGGCTGGCCGGGGTGGTGGTGCCCGGGCTGCCGGCGCTGCCGCTGTGCTGGGGCGGGGTGCTGGTGTGGGCGCTCTTCGGCGACGCCGGCCCGGGGCGCTGGGCGGTGCTCGCCGCCGCCACCGTGGTCGCCGTCGGCGGTGGGGTCGTCAAGTATCTCTGGCCGGGGCGGAACCTGAAGCGGACCGGGGTGCCCACCTCGTCCCTGCTGGCCGGGGGCCTGCTCGGGCTGGTCGGGTTCTTCGTGATCCCGGTGGTGGGCCTGCCGATCGGCTTCGTGGGCGGGATCTGGGGCGCCGAACGGCTGCGGCTGGGCAGCAACCAGCTTGCCTGGCCGGCCACCGTCCAGGCGCTCAAGGCCGCCGGGCTGTCCATGCTGGTCGAGTTCCTGGCCGGGCTGGTCATCGCGGCGCTCTGGGTCGCCGGGCTGCTGTTCGCCTGATCGGCCGGGCCGGTCGACGTCGCCGAGCCGGGCCTTCACGGCCGGCAGACCGGGTGCGACGGCGCGGGCGTCCGGGGGGTACGGCGAACCGCCGTACATCAGTGAGAGAGAGGTGGACGCCGCGCGCCGTCGCGGGCCGGGCGTTGCCGAGCGCCCGGCGTTGGGCCCGTCGCGATCGGGCCTGGTCACTGGGTCAAGGATGCCGCCGGCGCCACGGTGCGGCAACGCATTTCGCGCCGGTGCGAGGGGCGCGGGCGGTCAATGGTCTGATCCTGGCCGAATTTTCGGTCGATCTCCATTGACCTGATTGCGGGTTCGGGCCCATTATCCCGTCAGGCGGTGACGCAGGTCACAGTCTTCGCCCTCCTCAAGGGAGACACCGATGAGCTCAACGATTGAGGACGGAGTACCCCCACCTTCGCCGGTCTCGGACGAGGAACGGCTCGCGCAGCTCGGCTACAAGCAGGAGCTGCGTCGAAAGCTGTCCGGCTTCTCCAACTTCGCGGTCTCGTTCTCCATCATCTCGATCCTGGCTGGGGCGATCACGTCGTACGGCATCGCGATGACGGCGGGCGGCCCGCTGGCGATCACCCTGGGCTGGCTCTTCGTCGGCGTCATGGTGATCTTCGTGGCGCTGGCCATGGCGGAGATCTGCTCGGTTTATCCCACCGCCGGGGCCCTCTACTGGTGGGCCGCCGCGCTCGCCAAGCGGAACAAGGCGGTCTGGGCCTGGTTCGTCGGCTGGTTCAACTTCCTCGGCGAGGTGGCGGTGACCGCCGCGATCGACTTCGGTGCGGCCATCACCACCTCCGCCTTCCTGAGCCTCGCCTTCGACATGGAGGTGACCGCGGGACGCACCTTCCTGATCTTCCTGGTGATCATCGTCGCGCACGGCCTGCTCAACACCTTCGGCGTCAACCTCGTGCGGCTGCTCTCGGACATCAGCGCCTGGTGGCACCTCGCCGGCGTCGCGGTCATCGTGATCGCCCTCGCGTTCGTGCCGGACCAGCACAAGCCCATCTCCGAGGTCTTCCTCGAGGTGCGCAACGAGACCGGCTTCACCTTCGCCGGCGCGGCCGGCTACGCGGTGCTCATCGGCCTCCTGATGGCGCAGTACACCTACACCGGGTACGACGCCAGCGCCCACGTGGCGGAGGAGACCCACGACGCCGCCCGCTCCGCGCCCCGCGGCATCGTGATGTCGGTCGTGGTCTCGGTCCTCGCCGGCTTCGTGCTCCTGTTCGCCATCACCTGGTCCATCCAGGACTACGAGGCCGAGCGGACGACCGCGCTGGGCCTGCCCCCGGCGCAGATCTTCATCGACGCGGTGGGGCAGGACCTCGGCACGTTCCTGCTCTTCATCTGCGTGGTCGCCCAGTTCTTCTGCGGCATGGCATCGGTGACGGCGAACTCCCGGATGGCCTATGCGTTCAGCCGGGACGGGGCGTTGCCCGGCTCCGGGATCTGGAAGCGGGTCAACCAGCGCACGGGCACCCCGACCAACTCGATCTGGCTCTGCGTGGCCTGCTCCACCCTGCTCGTCCTGCCGTCGCTCTGGAACACCACCGCCTACCTGGCCGCCACGTCCATCGCGGTGATCGGCCTCTACATCGCGTACGTGGCCCCGGTCTTCCTGCGCCGGCGCACGGCGGACTTCCGGGTCGGCCCGTGGAACCTGGGTCGGTGGAGCGCGCCGGTCGGGTGGATCGCCATCGGCTGGGTCGCGGTCATCTGCGTCCTGTTCGTGCTGCCCACCAGCAGCCCCGTCACCGCCAGCACGTTCAACTACACGATCGTCGCGGTCGGCGTCGTGCTCGGCGGTGCCTGGCTCTGGTGGGTGCTCAGCGCCCGGCGCTGGTTCACCGGCCCGCGCCACAACGTGGCGGATCCGGTGATCCCCAGGCCGGCGACGGGCGCCGAGCCGGTCACGGAGCCGACCACAGAGTAGGGATCTGGCGCGCGGACCCGAACACATCGATCTGGAGGACCCGGAAGGCCCATCACTCCCAGATCTGGTTTCGGCTCTCTCGCGCTTCTTCGGCGTTCGTTGACAGCACCGCGCCGGGGTCGACGAGACGCAGGCCGACGCCGCGCACCGCCTGAATCCGCAGCGGGCAGTCCAATTCGTCGAGCTTGCGGCGGAGTCGCTTCACCACCGACCACACGTCGCCCCGGCCGCCGAGGTGGTCGTTGCCCCAGACCGCGAGGTGCAGCGACTCGAAGGTGCAGGTGTGGCCGAGTTCTGCCAGCAGAAGGTACCGAAGCAGGTCGTGCTCGAGGGGTGACAGGGGCACGGTGCGCCCGGACCAGGTTGCCACCCGCCTGTCCGAGTCGACCTCCAGGACGGCATCAGCCGTTCCTGCGGGGGCTCGCGGAAGCGGCTCGACGACGCGTGGACGGACTGACGGGGCTTCGGTGGGCGGGGCGCTGCTGACAAGTAGCGAAAGGAGTTCCTCCGGCGACGAGACCAGCAGCACCGGAGCATGGCCGATCACCAGCGATGCCAGGCGCACTCTCTCCTCCCTCGAGGAGGCAATCGCGATGATCACGGTCGCGCCGTCGTCCCCCGGTGGACCTTCCACCCGGACGTCCTTGATGGACGTCTCCCCGTGAGCGAGAGTCATTTTCCTCCTTTACTGGCCCCGCGCTTGGGTAGCTGTCCCAGGACGACCGATGTTTGATCTTGGTGCGGTTCCGTATGGTCGAGCGCTCGGACGACTGGTCCCACACTCAGGGCCGCGCATGAAGATCAACCATTGGCCCCTGGTGACGCAGGTTTTACCAACACCCCTGACGGGACTTATCGACGGGGATAAGGGGAAGTGGCAGCGGGGATGAATGGCGGTGGGTGGGCGCCGGCGTGTCCACCCACCGCCGCGAACGGTCAGTCGACCGACGTGAGCCCGTACGCCCGGATCAGCGTCTGGTCGATGCTGTTGCCGGCCACGTCGGTGGCCTTGACCCGCAGCGACACCGCGCCGGATGTGTTCGCCACGGCCGGGTGGTGCACGATGGCGCGCACCGTGCCGTTGTTGAGACTGACCAGGTCGACCTTCGTCCAGGTGCCGCCGTCGTCGTAGCCGCTGTCGACCAGGGCCCGGACGTTGAACAGCTCCTCGTCGAGTTTGCCGGCGGCGAGCAGCGACATCGCGTCGCTCGGTATGGCGTAGAGCGCCTCGCCGACCTTTCTGGTGGCGTAGCTGACGTTGTGCCGGTCTGATGCCGGCCGTACGGTGGCGGTCGCGTCTCCATTGGACAGAGTGGTCAGGTCGACCACGTCACCGGTCACCAGCGTGACGGTGTTCTTGGCGAGTACGGCGGCCGCTGGCGGCGCGGCCGGTGGGACTTCCGGTTGCGTGGCGGCCGGGGCGGCGGCCGCGAGCATCGTGGCGACGGTCACGGCCGCTACCGCGGCGACAGCCGTCCTGGGGCTGGGTGCGCACATTTGTGACCGTCGATTCATCTGCTCCTCCTCGATGGCGCGGGGGTGGCCGAGAAAGGCCCGCAAGGGCGGCTACGATGCCGGTGCGGCTGACATGGACGGAGAACGATGGCTTGATCGACCTTGGCACGGGGGTGACGTATTCCGGAAGGCGTCAAACTTTCCTATTGACGACAATGGCGGGAAAAGGAGACGGTGGACATGCATCATCCAGCCGTGCTCGGCGTACTCGGCCTTAATCAGACCGAACAGGACTTCTACGAGCGACTGATCGGTTGCCCGCCGATGACAGTCGGTCAGCTCGACGAGCTTGCCGACGAATGCGGCTGTACCGGTCAGGCCGGCCGCGTCCTGTCGCGACTCGTCCAGCTCGGACTGGTCGCGGCCGTGCCCAGCGATCCCGAGCGCTGGTCGGCCACTCCGCCGAACACCGCCCTGCAGATGCTGCTCACCGCCCGTGACCGCGCGCTGGCCGAGGCGCGCGGGCGGGTCGCCGACCTGGTCAGGCGGTTCGTTCGGACCGAGATCAATCACGACCACGCGGCCATGGTCGAGGTGATCCGCGGGCGCGAGAAGCACATCCGGCGGTTCTCGGAGCTGCAGCGCCGCGCGCGCCACCAAGTGCGCGCGTGCGACGGGCCGCCATATCCGGCCAACGACGCGGTCCAGCTCAACACCACGGAGGTCGACCAACTCCAAGCCGGGCTCCAGGTCCGGGTCATCTACGACCGCCGAGCACTGGACATCCCTGGCCGGCTGGCCGACCTGGAGGCCGGTATCGCCGCGGGTGAGCAGGCCAGGGTGGCGGACATCCCGCTGAAGATGATGCTGTTCGACGACACGGCGGCGGTCCTGCCGCTGTCTCAGCCACCGGATGTGGAGTCGCGACTGGTGGTCCACCACCCGGTACTGCTGGACGCGCTGTCCGCCTTGTTCGAGATCCATTGGCAACACGCGCTGCCGCTGCACGTCAGCGGAGGCCGGGCCGAGCTGGACGGGAGCGGAACGACGCCCTCACCCATGGACCGGCACCTGCTCGTGCTGCTGGTCGCCGGTCAAACCGACCAGGAGATCGCCGCCCAGCTCGGCGTTAGCGACCGCACGGTCCGCGCCCGGGTACGTGCCATGATGGCCCGGCTGGATGCAACCACGCGGTTCCAAGCCGGCTACCAGGCGGTGGTACGTGGCTGGCTGACGACCGGCAGCCAGGACTCCCCCGATGCCGTCCCGACCACCACGGCCCCAGCCGATGCCGCCAGACTTCGGTGACCAGGACAACTGTTCGGTGATCGGGCTCGCCCCAGCCGAGCAGACCGCCTACGAGCTGCTGATCGAACGGCCGTCGGCCACACTCGCCGACCTCGACGCGGCGTGGTCCCGGCCCGAGCCGCTGGCCGAGGTGCTGGCCGGCCTCGAAGAACGGTCCCTGATCAGCCGCGAGGCCGGCCCCCCGGTCCGGTTCCAGGCGGCCTCTCCCGCAGCGGCCTTCGGCGCGCTGTTCGCTGACTACGAAGAGCAGCTCGAGCGGGCCCGCCGGCACGTCGCCGTGCTCGACGCCGCCTATCAGGCCCAGCCCGCGGTATCGGACAGCGCAAGCATGGTCGAGGTGATCACCGGACCGCGCGCAGTTCGCCAGCGATGGCTGCAGATCGAGCGAAGAGCCCGCCAATCCATCAGCTGCCTGGCCAAGCCGCCCTACCTGTCGACGGCGGGCGGGCTGGCGGTCGGGGTGCTCGACAGCACCAACCCTCGCGAACCCGACCGCGATGCGGTGCGCCGCGACCTGACCTGGCGCACCATCTACGACCGCTCGGCCATCAAGCATCCCGGTTCACTGGCCGCCGTGGAGCGCTCGATCCAGGCCGGACAGCTCGCCCGGGTGCTGCCCGACCTGCCGATCAGCCTCTGGCTGGCCGACGCGAAGGTCGCGTTCTTGCCCCTGCAACGCCATACGGCGGCTCAGGACGCAATCATCGTGGTCCACCCCTCGGCGCTCCTGGACGCCCTGGTCTCGCTGTTCGAAGGGCTGTGGCAGCGCGCGCTGCCGCTGCACCGGCCCGCGCCCGGCCAAGCCGAGCCCGATGACACAGGGCGCCTCGGGGACGATGGGGACCGGCTCATCACCTTGCTCCTGTCGGGGCTCACCGACGAGGCGATCGCGCGTCAACTCGGCCTGTCGCACCGCACGGTGCAGCGACGGGTCGCCGCCCTGATGGCCAATCTCGGCGCACACAGCCGGTTCCAGGCCGGTGTGCGTGCCGCGCTGCAACAGGCACCCCGCTGGTCGGCTGAGTGACCCAGATCCCCGGGGACGGGCCGAGTGCCATCTGCACCACGTAGGTCTCGGTCGGCTGCGGGCTGGCACTCGCGGTGCTGGTCCCCGGCACGATGGTGAGTCCCATGGGCACTACGCCCAGCGCAGTCGGCGCGGTTGTCCGCTGCTGCGAGGTACTTGGGACGAGGACCCGGCGACGCCGCACGGTGACGACGCGCTGACTATCAGTTGGCCGCAAGTTGACCGGATTGCTGCCGAGTTGCCCATGCCGCCGGGTAGCCCCAGCTATGCCGAGTGATTCATGTTGTTCTATAGCCCACGACCGTGGGGTGTCATGCGCGTTCTGTCTCTGGGGGCGCGCTAGTCCATGGAGGTTCCGTGCACACACGAACCAGGCATGCGAGACGCGCGTCAGTCGTGACGGCGGCTCTCGCGGTTCTCGCGACAGCGATGGCGAGCGCAGGACCCGCCGCGTTCGCCGCGCCATCGACCACAGCACCGTCAGCCAACCCGGCCGACAAGCTCACCTCGGCCGTCGAAAAGACGCTCACCACGCACGACTCGGCGGACTTCTGGGTGAAGCTGTCGGCGAAGGCCAACCTGGACGCGGCGCCGGACATCGCCGACTGGGGCAAGCGCGGCCAGTACGTCTACGACAGGCTCACCAGCACGGCCAAGACGTCCCAGGCCGACGTGATCCAGCAGCTCGAGGCGAACGGCGCCGACTACGAGAGCTTCTGGATCAGCAACCGCATCCTCGTCGAGGACGGCACGCTGGAGCTCGCCAAGGAGCTCGCCGCCCAGCCCGAGGTCAGCCAGATCGCCGAGATCACGAAGTTCGACCTCGTCGACCCGGTCAAGCGCGAGAAGGCACCGGCGAACGCCCCGGCCACGGTCGAGTGGGGCCTCGACTTCATCAACGCCCCTGAGGTCTGGGCCCAGGGCTTCACGGGCGAGGGCATCGTCGTGTCGAGCGTCGACACCGGCGTCCAGTTCGACCACCCGGCGCTCGCCGACGGTTACCGCGGTCGGCAGCCCGACGGGACGATCGTCAACGACTACAACTTCTTCGACTCCTCCGGGCGGTGCGGCTCGTCCGGCAATCCGTGCGACGTGAACGGGCACGGCACCCACACCATGGGCACCATGATGGGCGACGACGGTCAGGGCAACCAGATCGGTGTCGCGCCCGACGCGCAGTGGATCGAGGCCAACGGCTGCGACACCTGCTCGGACGTCGACCTGCTCGAGTCCGGTCAGTGGATCACCGCGCCGACCCGCAGGGACGGCACCGCTCCCAACCCGGCGATGCGGCCGCACGTCGTCAACAACTCGTGGGGCGCGGTCGCCGCCGGGGCCATCGACGACTGGTACCAGGACATCACCGACGCGTGGGCTGCCGCCGGCATCTTCGGCGCCTGGTCGGCGGGCAACAGCGGTCCCGGTTGCCAGACGACCTCCTCGCCGGGCGCGAACACTACCAACTACTCGGCGGGCGCGGTCGACTCCTCGGGCCGCATCGCGTCCTTCTCCTCGCGCGGTCCCGGTGAGGGCGGCGGGATCAAGCCGAACATCTCGGCCCCAGGCGTGAACGTCCGCTCCTCGGTCCCCGGTGGTGGGTACGCGAACTACAACGGCACCTCGATGGCCGCCCCGCACCTCGCGGGCGCCGTCGCCGTACTGTGGAGCGCCGCACCGGCACTGATCGGCGACATCCCGGGCACCTGGGAACTGCTGAACCGGACCGCCCACAACGTCGACGACACCTCGTGCGGCGGCACCGCCGAGAACAACAACGTCTACGGCGAGGGCACGCTCGACCTGGCCGCGCTGATCGACGCTGCGCCGATCGGTGACATGGGCACCGTTGCCGGCACCGTCACCGAGGCTGACGGCGACCCGATCAGCGGGGCGCGCGTGACGGTCGACGGCGAGCACGACCGTACGGTCACCACCGGCACGGACGGCACGTACTCCGTCCGCGTCGCCGTGGGCGACTACCAGGTCTCGGCCTCGGCGTTCGGCTACCTGCCGTCTGCCCCGACCGGCGCCACGGTCACCGTCGACGCGACCACGACGGTGAACATCGACCTCGATGCCGCGCCACGCCACACCGTGTCCGGCACCGTCACGGACATCGCCACGGGCAACCCGTTCGTCGGCACCACGGTGAGCATCTCCGCACCGATCGACCCGGTCACCACCGACGCCAACGGCGCGTTCGCGTTCACCGACGTGCCCGAGGGCACCTACACGATCTCGGTCGAGGGCGGCTCCTGCACGAGCGAGTTCTCGGAGGAGGTCGTCGTCGACGGCGACGAGACGGTCACCGCCCGAATCGCCCGGAGGTACGACGGCTTCGGGTACTTCTGCACGGTCGGCAGCGACGGGCTCGCCACGGGTGACACCCGGGTGAACCTGACCGGTGACGACGCGGCGACCACGGTCCCGCTGCCGTTCTCGTTCCCGTACTACGACGGTGACTTCACGACGGCGTACGTGACCACCAACGGCCACGTGAACTTCGCCGGGCTCTCGACGGCATACAGCAACGTCGCGATCCCGAGCAGTGCCGTGCCCAACGCGGCGATCTACCCGCTGTGGGACGACCTGTACTTCGACGCCTCGGCGGGTCTGTACACCGCGACCACCCAGGTCGATGGGGTCGACGCGTTCGTGCTCGAGTGGCGTAATGTCACGACCTACGGCAACCGCAACCTGCGGACGAACTTCTCCGTGACCCTCCTGGCGAACGGTGAGATCGAGCTCGGCTACGGGGCGAACTCGGGCGGAGCGGCGGCCGGCAGCTCGGCCACGGTGGGAATCGAGAACGAGAACGGCACCATCGCCCACCAGTTCTCCTACAACACCCCGGCGATCAACGCCGGAATGTCGATCCATTACGACTCCGCGCCGCGGGGCACGGTGGCCGGCACGGTGACCGACCGGAACACGGGTGCGCCGATCTCCGGCGCGACCGTGGCCATCTCCTCCGACGCCCAGAGCAAGACCGTGACCACTGGAGCGGACGGCACGTACTCGATGTCGCTCGTCACCGGTGGCTACTTGGTCAAGATCACGGCGCCGAAGTATCGGGATGCCACCGGCTCGGTCATGGTCACCGAGGACGACACCGTGAGGTTCGACGCCGCGCTGGCCGCGGGCAAGGTGACCATCGTTTCTGATGGCGACACCCATGTCAATCTGCCGATGGGCGGCTCCCACACCGAGCAGCTCACGATCACCAACGAGGGCACCGCCCCGGCGGCGGTCGATCTGGAAGCCCGCAGCGGCGAGTTCACGCCGCTCGCCACGCGCGCTCTCACGGCGGTGAAGGGTAAGGCGACCGTCCCGGCGTCGGTGGCCCCGAAGGGGAATCTGTCGGCGGCCGGCTCGTCGATGTCGGGTTCGAACGTCAAGGGCGAGACGGTGACGCCTCAGGCGGCGCAGATCCCGGCCGACGAGATCACCATCACGCACTCCGCGTCGCAGGCGATCATGGCCGGCAACTCGGCGTCGTGCAACAACGGCGCCACCACCCGGAACAACTCGTACCTGCGGACGTTCACGCTGGCCGACTTCGGGCTCAACGGCCTGGACGTGTCGAGCGTGTCGTTCGGGGTGGAGGTGAACCAGGGGAGCCAGCCGCTCACGGTCAACCTCTACACGCTCAATGGCGACCTGCGGTACGCCAACATGACGCTCATCGGCTCGGCCAACGCCACGGTTCCGGCCGGTAACGGCAAGCTGGTGACGGTCCCGGTCGAGGGCGCGGTCCCGTCCGGCGGCACCCTGGTGGTCGAGGTGAAGGTCCCTGCCGATGGCTACTTCTTCATCGGCTCGAACAACGCCGGGCAGACGGCGCCGTCGTACATCGCCTCGGTGGACTGCGGCATCTCCGAGCCGGCCGACACGTCGTCGATCGGCTTCCCCGGCATGCACATCGTGATGAACGTGGCGGGTAGCACGGGCGGCGCTCCGGCGGACTGGGTGTCCTTCGACAACCCGTCCTTCACGCTCAACCCGGGCGAGTCGCGCACGGTGAAGGCGACCATGTCGGCCGCCGTCGACCAGCCGGGCGCGTACTCCGCCGCGATCGGTGCCAGCACCAACACGCCGTACAACGTGGGTGAGGTGCCGGTGTCGATGAACGTCACCGCCCCGAAGTCGTGGGGCAAGGTCACCGGCACCGTCACCGCGGCCGACGGCCAGCCGCTCGGTGGCGCCATCGTCCAGGTGAACGGCGGCAACGGATACCGCAAGACGCTGGTCACCGAGAACGACGGTACGTACGCGTACTGGATCGACGCGAGGGTGAGCCCGCTCACGCTGATCGTCGCGGCCGAGGGCTACGCGCCTGCAACCGCGAAGGTCACGCTCAAGGCGGGCCAGACGGTTAGGGCGAACTTCTCGCTCAACCCGCTCCGGTAGCGCGTACACGGGGCGCGCCGTAGCGCGCGTCCCGTAGCGCGCCTCCTGTACGACGACGGCCCGGTCACCATCCAGGTGGCCGGGTCGCCGTCGTGCATCGAACGGACCTGAGCGGCCTGCTCCGCCGCCATCAGGATCAGGGAGACGCCCCGATTCGGTGGCTCCGGTCGACGTGACGATGACGTGACGCCGCCCGGGCTTGCCTTCGCCGTCGAGGACGGTTGCCGAACAGCGGTTGGCGTCGCGATTGACGGTGCGACATCTCGAAGCGGCAGGGCCGGTCGATCGCGTCCGGAGAGAGCATTGACGGTGATCCGGTTCGGCCAGTAGACCTTTCTCATGGAGGCGCGCCGATGAGGAAAGCCCCGCTCACGTTGGAACAGCTGCGCGTCGCGGTCGCCGATGGCGAGCTCGACACGGTGGTGCTGGCCCTGGCCGACATGCAGGGCCGGCTGCAGGGCAAACGGTTCCACGCCCCGTACTTCCTCGACCAGGTGGTCGCGCACGGCAGCGAGGGCTGCAACTACCTGCTCGCCGTCGACGTCGACATGAACACCGTCGACGGGTACGCGATGTCCAGCTGGGAACGCGGCTACGGCGACTTCGCGCTGAAGCCCGACCTGGACACCCTGCGCCGGATGCCGTGGCAGCCGGGCAGCGCCCTGCTCCTGGCCGACCTGGAGTGGCTGGACGGCACCGGCCCGGTGGTCGCCTCGCCCCGGCAGATCCTGCGCCGGCAGCTCGACCGGCTGGCCGGGCACGGGCTGACCGCGTACGCCGGGACCGAGCTGGAGTTCGTGCTGTTCCGCGACTCGTACGAGGCGGCGTGGCGGCGTGGCTACCGCGGCCTGACCCCGGCCAACCAGTACAACGTCGACTACTCGCTGCTCGGTACCGCCCGGGTGGAGCCGCTGCTGCGCCGGATCCGCACCGAGATGGCCGGGGCGGGACTGACCCCGGAGAGCGCCAAGGGCGAGTGCAACCTCGGCCAGCACGAGATCGCCTTCCGCTATGACGAGGCGCTGGCCTGCGCCGACCACCACGTCATCTACAAGAACGGGGCGAAGGAGATCGCCGCCCAGGAGGGCATGTCGATCACCTTCATGGCGAAGCCGAACGCGCGGGAGGGTAACTCCTGCCACATCCACTTCTCGCTGCGCGACGCAGCTGGCCGCTCGGCCCTGCTCGGGGACGGGCCGGCGCACCTCAGCGTGACCGGGCGGCGGGTGCTGGCCGGCCTGCTCGCCACGATGCGTGAGTTCAGCCTCTTCTTCGCCCCGAACGTCAACTCCTACAAGCGCTACCAGCCGGGCTCCTTCGCCCCGACCGCGCTGCGCTGGGGCACCGACAACCGCACCTGCGCGCTGCGGCTGGTCGGGCACGGCCAGGGCATGCGGGTGGAGAACCGGGTGCCCGGCGCGGACGTCAATCCGTACCTGGCGATCGCCGCGCTGGTGGCCGGCGCGGTCTACGGCATCGAGCGCGAGCTGGAGCTGGGCGAGGAGTGCACCGGCAACGCGTACGACGACGGGACCGCGGCGCGGGTGCCGGGGACGCTGCGCGACGCGCTCGCCCTCTGGGAGTCCTCCGCGGTGGCCCGGGACGCCTTCGGCACCGAGGTGGTCGCCCACTACGCCAACCAGGCCCGGGTCGAGCTGACCGCCTTCGACGCCGCCGTGACCGACTGGGAACTGGTCCGTGGCTTCGAACGGCTCTGACCGGCCGGACGTCCAGGAGGAGGGCACGTGACCGAGGTACGGAACCCGGCGACCGGGGCGGTGCTGCGCGAGGTGGCGGCCACCTCGCCGGCCGAGACCGACGCGGCGATCGCCCGGGCGGCCCGGGCGTACGAGTCGTGGCGGGCGGTGGCGCCCGGCGACCGGGCGCGGCTGCTGCGGCGGTTCGCCGCGGTGGTGGACACGCACCTTGAGGAGCTGGCCCTGCTGGAGGTCCGCAACGCGGGCCACACCATCGGCAACGCCCGCTGGGAGGCGGGTAACGTCCGGGACGTCCTCGACTACTACGCCGGCGCCCCGGAGCGGCTCACCGGCCGGCAGATCCCGGTGCCCGGCGGGCTGGACGTCACCTTCCACGAGCCGCTCGGCGTGGTCGGCGTGATCGTGCCGTGGAACTTCCCGATGCCGATCGCCGGCTGGGGCTTCGCGCCGGCTCTCGCCGCCGGCAACACGGTCGTGCTCAAGCCGGCCGAGCTGACCCCGCTCACCGCGTTGCGCCTGGCCGACCTCGCGCTGGAGGCCGGGCTCCCGGAGGGGGTGTTCACCGTCCTGCCCGGGCAGGGGAGTGTGGTGGGGGAGCGGTTCGTCACCCACCCGGCGGTGCGCAAGGTCTGCTTCACCGGCTCCACCGAGGTCGGTACCCGGATCATGGCCGGCTGTGCTGCCCAGGTGAAGCGGGTGACGCTGGAGCTGGGCGGGAAGTCCGCCAACCTGGTCTTCGCCGACGCCGACATCGAGAAGGCGGCGGCCACCGCGCCGTACGCGGTCTTCGACAACGCCGGCCAGGACTGCTGCGCCCGCTCGCGGATCCTGGTCCAGCGCCCGGTGTACGACCGCTTCCTGGAGCTGCTCGAACCGGCCGTGCGCGGGTTCCGGGTCGAGGATCCGGCCGCCGAGACCGCCGAGATGGGGCCGCTGATCTCCGCCGGGCACCGGGACCGGGTCGCCGGCTACGTCGACGGGGCGAAGGTGGCCTTCACCGGCTCCCGCCCCGCCGGCCCCGGCTGGTGGTACGCCCCGACTGTGCTGCTCGCCGACTCCCCCGCCGACCGGCACTGGCGCGAGGAGGTGTTCGGCCCGGTGGTCTCGGTGCTTCCCTTCGACGACGAGGCGGACGCGATCCGGCTCGCCAACGACACCGAGTACGGCCTGTCCGGGTCGATCTGGACCCGGGACGTGGGCCGGGCGGTCCGGGTGGCCCGGGCGGTGGAGTCCGGCAACCTCAGCGTGAACTCGCACTCCTCGGTCCGCTACTGGACCCCGTTCGGCGGCATGAAGCGCTCCGGACTCGGCCGGGAACTGGGCCCGGACGCGCTGCACGCCTTCACCGACGTCAAGAACGTGTTCATCTCGACAGAGGAGTGACCGCAGTGCAGGGACGGCTTCAGGACCGGGTCGCGGTGGTGACCGGGGCAGGCAGCGGGATCGGGTTGGCCACCGCGCGGCGGTTCGCCGCCGAGGGGGCGCGGGTGGTCTGCGTCGACATCGACCCCGAGGCGGGCAAGCGGGCCGCCGACGAGGTGGGCGGCGAGTTCGTCGCCTGCGACGTGGCCGACGAGGCGTCGGTCCGGGACCTCTTCGACGGGGTGGCCGAGCGGCACGGCCGGGTCGACATCGCGTTCAACAACGCCGGCATCTCCCCGCCGGACGACGACTCCATCCTGGACACCGGGCTGGACGCCTGGGAGCGGGTGCTGCGGGTCAACACCACGAGCGTCTACCTGTGCTGCAAGTACGTCATCCCGCACATGCGCCGCCAGGGCAAGGGCTCGATCATCAACACCGCCTCGTTCGTGGCGCTGATGGGCGCGGCGACCTCGCAGATCGCGTACACCGCGAGCAAGGGCGGGGTGCTCGCGATGACCCGGGAGCTGGGCGTGCAGTTCGCCCGGGAGGGGATCCGGGTCAACGCGCTCTGCCCCGGCCCGATCGCCACGCCGCTGCTGCTGGAGCTGTTCGCCAAGGATCCGGAGCGGGCGGCCCGCCGGCTGGTGCACGTGCCGATGGGCCGGTTCGGCGACCCGACGGAGATCGCCGCCGCGGTGGCCTTCCTGGCCAGCGACGACGCCTCGTTCATGACCGCCGCGCAGTTCGTGGTGGACGGCGGGATCACCGGCGCCTACGTGACACCAGTGTGAGCGCGAGGAGTGAGCCGGGTTTGCGAGCCCCGCAGTCGCGAACGAAAGGCGGCCCGGTGAGCCGGCCGATCATCGGGATCACCGCGTACGTCGAGCCGACCGGCTGGGCGGTGTGGCGGGACGTCCCGGCGGCGCTGGTGCCGCAGGCGTACGTCCGGGCGGTGACCGCCGGCGGCGGCCGCGCCGTGGTGCTGCCCCCGGACGACGCGGACGCGGACGTGCTGCGGGTCCTCGACGGGCTGCTGCTGGCCGGCGGCGCCGACGTCGGCCCGGAGCGGTACGGCCAGCCGCCCGACCCGCGCACCGAGAGCCGGCCGGACCGGGACGCCGGCGAGCTGGCCCTGCTGACCGCCGCGCTCGCCGCCGACCTGCCGGTGCTCGGCGTGTGCCGGGGCATGCAGCTGCTCGCGATCGCCCACGGCGGCGCCTTGCACCAGCACCTGCCGGACGTGGTCGGCCACGACGGGCACCGGCCGGCGCCCGGGGTGTACGGCGTCCATCCGGTCCGGTTCGCCCCGGGCAGCCTGGCCGCGGCGGTGATGGACGGGGTGGACCGGGTCAACTCGTACCACCACCAGGGGGTGGCCGACCCGGGCAGCCTGACCGCCACCGGCTGGGCCGACGACGGGGTCGTGGAGGCCGTCGAGGACCCGGGGCGGCGCTTCCTGCTCGGGGTGCAGTGGCATCCGGAGAACGACCCGGATCCCCGGCCGGTGGCCGCCCTGGTCCGCGCCGCCACCGGCGAACCGGTGTCCACGTGACCCAGATCACCGATCCCGCCGGCCGTCCCTCGGCGATCCGTGTTCGGCCCGACTCGCCGCCGGCCGCGGGTTACGCCAGGATGAGGCGTAGGTAACCAGCGTCCGGGTCGGGCCTGCGTTTACCGTGCTCCTCCGCCTGGGTAGGAGGCGGGGACGGCCGGCGGAGTTTGCGCCGGCCGTCGTGGACATGGCCGGAGCGGGAGGCTGCATGGGCTCGGCCCAGGGGGGCGAGGACCGGGATCACGCGTCCTCGGGGACAGTCGCGGCGCAGTTCCCACCGCTGCTGGCCGCGGCGTTCGCCGCGGGCGGTGAGATGGGCGCGCGGCTGGGTGCCTTCCAGTGGTCCGGCAGCCCGCTCGGCACCCCGGACAACTGGCCTCCGGCGCTCCGGCACGCCGTCAGCATGATGCTCTCGTCCCGGGCCCAGATCGCGATGTTCTGGGGCGAGGACCACCGCGCCTTCTACAACGACGCCTACCGGCCGACCATCGGCGACAAGCATCCGGCGGCGATCGGGCAGCCCGCCCGCGAGCACTGGGTGGAGACCTGGGACGTCCTCGGACCGCTGCTGGAGGGGGTACGCCGCACCGGCGAGCCGTACCGCGGTGAGAACCATCCCTTCGTGCTGGACCGGCACGGCTTCCTGGAGGACGTCTACTTCGACGTCTCGTACGATCCGATCCGGGACGCCGACGGCACCGTCAGCGGCGTTTTCTGCTTCGTCAACGAGACCACCGGCCGGGTGCTCGGCGAGCGCCGGCTGCGTGCCCTGGCCGAGCTGGGCAGCCGGCTCGCCGACGTGCAGAGCACGGCGGAACTGGGCCGGTCCGCCGCCCGGGTGCTCGGCGCGTACCGGCCGGACGTGCCGTTCGGCGCGATCTGGCTGACCGACGGGGACGGCACGCCGGCGCTGGCCGGCTACACCGGAGTCGACCCGGGCCGCCTCGCCGGCGGGCCGCCGGAGCCCGCCGCCGACGGCGCCGCCCGCGCGGTGTCCGTCGCGGACCTGCTCGGCGAGGTGCCGCCCGACGCCGCCGACCACGCCCTGGTGCTGCCGCTCACCGCCGCCAACGAGCCGGCCGGCGTGCTGCTGCTCGGGCTGGCCCGCCGGCTGCCGTTCAGCGACGACTACCGCGACTTCGTCGACCTGGTCGCCGCTCAGATCTCCCGCGCGCTCGGCAACCAGCGGGCGTACGAGCAGGAGCGGGCCCGAGGCGCCGAGCTGGCCGCGCTGGACCGCGCCAAGACCAGCTTCTTCGCCAACGTCAGTCACGAGTTCCGCACCCCGCTCACCCTGGTCCTCGGCCCGCTGGAGGACCTGCTCGCCGACCCGGAGCTGCCCGCGGCCTACGCCGAGCGGCTGAGCATGACGCACCGCAACGCGCTGCGGCTGCTCAAACTGGTCAACACCGTGCTCGACTTCTCGCGGCTGGAGTCCGGCCGGCTGACCGCCCACTACCAGCCCACCGACCTGGCCGACTACACCTCCCGGCTGGCCAGCACCTTCCGCTCGGCCACCGAACGGGCCGGACTGCGGCTGGTGGTGGACTGCCCGCCGCTGCCCGCGCCGGTCCACCTCGACCGGGACATGTGGGAGAAGATCGTCCTCAACCTGGTCTCCAACGCGGTCAAGTTCACCTTCGAGGGTGAGATCCGGGTCCGGGTCCGCCCCGGCGACGGCGTCGCCGTGCTGACCGTGGCCGACACCGGCGTCGGCATCGCGCCGGAGGAGCTGCCGCAGGTCTTCGAGCGGTTCCACCGGGTGCCCGGCGTGCGCACCCGCACCCACGAGGGCACCGGTATCGGCCTCGCCCTGGTCCGCGAGCTGGTGGAGATGCACGGCGGGACGGTGCAGGCGCACAGCGTCGTGGACCAGGGCACCACGTTCACCGTGACCGTCCCGTTCGGGTACGCCCACCTGCCCGCCGACCGGGTGGCCGCCCGCGCCGCCGCACCGCTGGGCGAGCCCGAACAGGCCCGGCTGCATGTCGCCGAGACCGCACTCTGGACCGACGAGATGACCGTGCCCGCCGGCCCGCCGGAGCCGGCCGAGGTGCCCGCCGGGGCGGGCCGGATCCTGCTCGCCGACGACAACGCCGACCTGCGTGAGCACGTCAGCCGGCTGCTCTCCGCCTCGTACGAGGTGGTCGCCGTCCCGGACGGCGCGGCGGCGCTGCGACTGGCCGTCGAGTCCCCGTTCGACCTGGTGCTGGCCGACGTGATGATGCCCCGGCTGGACGGTTACGGGCTGGTCAGCGCGTTGCGGGCCAACCCGGTCACCCGGCACGTGCCGATCGTGCTGCTCTCCGCCCGGGCCGGCTCGGCCGAGGAGGTCGCCGGGCTCTCGGTCGGTGCCGACGACTACCTGACCAAGCCCTTCTCCAGCCAGGAGCTGATCGCCCGGGTCCGGGCCAACGTCGAGCTCGGCCAGCTGCGCGGGCAGATCATCCGCCGGCTGCGGGCCCTCGCCGACGCGGCCGTGGCGGTCAACACCGCCCGCTCCACCGCCGAGGTGGTGCAGGTCGCCGCCCGGCACGCGCTCAGCCTCGCCGAGGCCGCCCGGGCGGCGGTCACCGCCACCGGCGCCCGGTACGAGGCCGACGGCGGTGGCGAGACGAGTGCCGAACCCTCAGCCGTCCTGCCGCTGACCGGCACCAGCGGTGTGCAGCTCGGCGAGCTGCGGGTGTGGCGCCGGGAGGGCGGCGGCACCGAACAGGCCGCGCTCACCGAGCTGGCTCGGCTGATCGGCGTACGGCTGGAGAACGCCCAGCTCTACGAGGCCGAGCACCGGATCGCCACCACCCTCCAGCACAGCCTGCTGCCGCGTACCCTGCCGCAGTTGCCGGGCGCGGTGGTGGCCAGCCGCTACCTGCCCGGCAGCGCCGAGGTCGAGGTCGGCGGCGACTGGTACGACGTGATCGGCACGCCCGACGACGAGCTGGTGCTGGTGATCGGCGACGTGATGGGCAAGGGCGTCCGGGCCGCCGCCGCGATGGGCCAGCTCCGCAACGCGCTGCGGGCGTACGTGCTGGAGGGCTACGACCCGGGGCAGGCGCTGACCCAGCTGAACCGCCTGGTCGGTTCCACCGAGGGCGGCTCCTTCGCCACCGTGGTCTGCCTCTGGTTCTCCCCGCGCACCGGCCGGCTGCGGTACGCCAGCGCGGGTCATCCGGCACCCCTGGTGATCCGCGGGGACGACGTGTCGTACCTGCACGACCGGGCCCTCGGGCCGCCGGTCGGGGCGATCCCGCAGGCCGAGTACCGGACCGTCGAGGGCGAGTTGGCCCCCGGCGGCCGGCTGCTGCTCTACACCGACGGGCTGATCGAGGACCGGAAGCTCGGCATCGACGCCGGGCTCGGGCGGCTCCGGCTGGACGCCACCACCCGGGGCGAGCACGTGGCCGATCTGGTCGACGCGGTGGTCCAGCGGGTCGCCGAGCGTACCCGGCACGACGACGTGGCCGTGCTCGCGTTGGAGGCGACCGAGCTGAACCGGTTCGTGCTGCGGCTGCCCGCCGAACCGACCCGGCTCAGCGTGCTGCGCAAGCGGCTGGAGGACTTCCTGGTCGCCCACCACGTCGGCGAGACCGACCTGTTCGACCTCACCGTGGCGATCTCCGAGGCCGCCGCGAACGCCATCGAGCACCCGGTGTCGCCGACCGAGCCGGTGATCGGCGTCGAGGTGACGATCGAGGACCGTACGGTGACGGCCACCGTCCGGGACAGCGGGCGGTGGCGGGAGTCCACCGGGTCGAGTTTCCGCGGCCGGGGGCTGGCGCTGATCCAGGCGCTCGGTGAGCTGACCGTGACCCGGTCCGCGGCGGGCACCGAGGTGACGCTGCGCCGCCGGTTGGCGGACTGACGGCAGTCCGAGGTGGGCCGGGCGTGGCTAGGCGGGCGCCAGCCAGCCCTGGTCGCCGAGGCCGGAGATCTCCAGCACCCGGCGTACCTGGCGGGACGGCAACACGGTCAGCGTGCCGGCGAACCGCTGGGCCAGCCGGACCAGCGCCTGGATCGCGGCCGAGTCGAAGAAGGTGACGCCGCGCAGGTCGAGCGTGAGGTGGGCGGCGGGCGCCCGCAGGGCGGTCTGGTACATGGTGTCGGCGGTCGCCATGTCGACCTCGCCGGTCACCACGACCCGGAGGCGGTCACCGTCGGCCTCCGCGGTCGCGGAGAAGACGGGAGGTGCGCTCCCTTGATCCACGCAGCCACAATGGCACAGCGGGCCGGGCCCGGCAACAACCCCGGGCCGGCCGCCTGTGGCGGGGCTCACCGCGGTGCCGGCGATAGGGTGTGGTCATGACCGTCCGTGCGCCGCTGACCCCAGGCACGCTCTCCCCGTGGCGAGCGGTGCCCGCCCACATCCCGCGCCCCGAGTACGTGGGTAAGAAGCGTCCCCAGGAGTGGCGCGGTTCGCACGTGCAGACGCCGGAGACCATCGAGAAGATGCGGATCGCCGGCCGGCTCGCCGCCCAGGCGACCCAGCTCGCCGGCGAGCACTGCAAGCCGGGGGTGACCACCGACGAGATCGACAAGGTGGTCCACGAGTTCCTCTGCGACCACGGCGCCTACCCGTCGACGCTGGGCTACAAGGGCTTCCCGAAGTCCTGCTGCACCAGCCTCAACGAGGTTATCTGCCACGGCATCCCGGACTCGACGGTGCTGCAGGACGGCGACATCATCAACGTCGACGTCACCGCGTTCATCGGCGGCGTGCACGGCGACACCGACGCGACGTTCTGCGTGGGCGAGGTGAGCGAGGAAGCCCGCCTGCTGGTCGAGCGGACCCACGCGGCGATGATGCGCGGCATCAAGGCGGTCGCCCCGGGCCGCCAGATCAACGTGATCGGCCGGGTCATCGAGTCGTACGCCAAGCGGTTCGGCTACGGCGTGGTCCGCGACTTCACCGGCCACGGCATCGGCGAATCCTTCCACAGCGGCCTCTACGTGCCGCACTACGACAGCCCGCGGCCCACCGACGTGATGGAGCCCGGCATGACGTTCACCATCGAGCCGATGATCACCCTCGGCACCTACCAGTACGACATGTGGGACGACGGCTGGACGGTGGTCACCAAGGACCGCAAGTGGACGGCTCAGTTCGAGCACACCATCGTCGTGACCGACGACGGCTACGAGATCCTCACCCTGCCGTGACCGACACCCCGGCGGCGCTGCGCGAGGCGCACCACGCGGACGTGTCCGGCGGCTGGCTGCGCCCGGCCGTGTTCGGCGCGATGGACGGACTGGTCACCAACATCGCCCTGATCGCCGGTGTCGGCGGGGGCGGGGTCTCCCCGCGCAGCATCGTCCTCACCGGCGCCGCCGGCCTGGTCGCCGGCGCCATCTCGATGGGGCTGGGGGAGTACACCAGCGTCCGGTCGGCCAACGAGCAGGTGGCCGCCGAGGTGGCCAAGGAACGGCGCGAGCTGGAACGGCACCCGGAGGCGGAGGCCCGCGAGCTGGCCGACGCGTGGGTCGCCCGGGGACTGCCCCGGGATCTGGCCATGCAGGTCGCCGACGCGGTCGGGCGCAACCCGGAGGAGGCGCTGCGGATGCACGTCCGGGAGGAGCTGGGCGTCGACCCCGACGAGCAGCCGAGCCCCTGGGCGGCGGCGATCTCGTCGTTCCTCTGCTTCTCGGTCGGCGCGCTGGTGCCGCTGCTGACCTACCTGCTCGGCTTCACCAGCCTGTGGCTGGCGCTCGGCGTCGGCGGGGTGGGGCTCTTCGTGGCCGGCGCGATCGTCGCCCGGTTCACCCACCGTCCCTGGTGGTCCAGTGGCCTGCGGCAGCTGCTGCTGGGCGCGCTGGCGGCCGGCGCCACCTATCTGGTCGGTGCCCTGATCGGCGTCCAGGGCGGCCTCGGCTGACCCGGGCGGGTCAGCCGGTGAGGAGGTCGTCGACGGTGCCGTCGACCGGGCGGCCCCGGGCGGCCAGTTCCTCGGCCTGGCGGCCCAGCACCGCGCCGACCTCGGTCATGTCCGCGCCGGCCAGGCCGGTACGCCGTACCGCGTCGCCCGGGTCCCGGAAGTAGGTGCGGCTGAGCAGCCCGTGCACCGTGGCCGCGGCCAGCCGCGCCTCGCCGAGCATGAGCAACGCCTGGTCGGTCTCGTACCACTCGGCGAGCCGGAGCGCCCGGGCGTGCGCCGCGCTGCCCCGGTACCAGGCGCGGCGGGCGGCGGCGCTGAACTCGGCCGGGCGGGCCCGGGCCAGCCGGGCCAGGTGCTCGTCGCGCAGCGTACGCAGCCAGCCGGTCGGATCGTGCAGTGCGCGGGTGGTGACGTAGCGGTCGGCGGTGAGCGGCCAGAGCGGACCGATCGTCCGGGCCTGTCCCAGGTAGTCGTCCGCCCCGGCGACGGTGAGGTCGACCAGCACCCCGTCCACCCGCCGGGTGGCCGGCGACGGCCCGCTGCCCGGCCGGTACGTGGCCAGCAGCAGCCCCACCTCGCCGTCCCCGCCGCCGTCCTCGTCGCCATGCGCGAGGGGGCCGTGCACCGCGACGGCGAGGATGTCGGCCGCGAACCGTCGCAGCGCCGCGTCGCTCACCCGCTCGGCGACCCGCCACCGGGGATCGTCCAGGTATCGGTCGGTCTCCAGCTCGCCCCCGCTGGCGTCCACGGCCACCTCCGTTCCGCGGGCGGGCTGCCCGTCGGCGGTCCCGCACACGTCGACCGTCCACCACCCTAGCCAGGCGAGCCGGAACCACCCGGGAGCCACGCCTGGGGCTGTCCACGCCGGACCCGGTTCAGTCCAGCCGGCGCTCCACGGGCAGCCGGGACCGGGTGAACAGGGCCGCCCCCAGCATGGCCACCAGCGGCACCACCACCAGCACGCCGAGGGTCAGCCCGGGCACCACCAGCGGGTACGGCGGCGGTGCCGGCCAGGCCTGCGCGTACCGCTGGTTAAGGGAGAGCAGGATGATGGCCGCCGAGCCGAGGCCGGCGAGGATGCCGAGCGCCGAGCCGAGGACCGCGATCACCCCGGCCTGGCAGAGCGACAGCACCCGGCGTACCCGGGGGTCGGCCCCGACCGCGGCGAGGGTGGACAGGTCCCGGCGGGCCTCGGCGGCGGCGAGGCCGGTGGCCACCCCGGCCGCGCCCAGGGTGATCACGCCGGAGCCGATCGCCAGCAGGAGCAGCAGGGACCGCTGGTCCGACCCGGGCTGATCATCCGTCAGCACCGACAGCGCGGTGAGCCGGGACAGTTCGGCGGAGAGCCGCTCCCGCTGCCCGGCGGTGGGTGGTTCGGCCGTGTCGATCGCGTAGCCGAACGGCTCCGCCACCAGGCCGACCGCGGCGGCCGCCGACGGGGAGAGGACGAGCCGGTCCACCGGCAGGCCGCCGCGCAGCAGATGGCCGGGCAGGGTTGTGCTGGCCGTCGCCGTGACGTCGCCGGCGCCGTGGGTGACGGCGACCGTCACCCGGCCGTCCACCACCTGCGCGGGGTCGGTGACCACCACGCCGCCGGCGGCGAGCGTCCGGGTGGCGGCGGCGACCTCCTCCGCCGGGGCACCGGTGAGGGCGGGCAGTGCGCGGCCGTCGTCGATGAGGACGGGGAGGTAGATGCCGGTCGACTCGCGGACCGTCCGGACGCAGCGCGGGTCGGCCAGGGCGCGGTCGGCGGTGACGATGGCGTTCCCCAGTTCGTAGGGGCAGCGCCGCTCGGGGGGCAGCACCGCCGTCGCGACGCAGTAGTCCTCGGCGCTGGCGGGTCTCGCGCAGGCCGGGGTGGCGATCGGGACGACCGTGGCGGCCGGCAGCGCGGCCCGGACCGGCTCGGCGACCTCCGCGACCGGCGGCAGGGTGGCTGCTGTCGCCCCGCCTGAGCGCAGCAGCAGCACCTGACCCGGCGGGATGCCGGGCTGCCACTCCGCCCGGCTGCGGGCCTCGTCGCTGGCCAGGTAGGCGCCGAGGGCGACGCTGCCGGCGACCGCCGCCATCACCGCGGAGATGGCCGGCGCGGCTGAGGACCGGTTGCGGCTGGCGTCGCGCAGCGCGAGCCGGGGCACCAGCGGCAGCAACCGTCCCGCCCGGGCGAGCAGCCCGATCAGTGTCGGGGTGCCGAAGACCAGCCCCAGCTCGCCGAGGATCAGCCCGGTCAGCACCACGGACGGGCTGCTCCGGTTGGCGCCCAACGCGGCGAGGGCGGCGCCGGCCACGGTGAGCAGCAGCCCGAGCACCAGCCAGCGGCGCCGGTGCCGGGGCGGGTTGCGCCGCCCGTTGAGGCCGGCCACCACGTCCTGCCGGGCCGCGGTCCACGCCGGGGCCAGCGCGGCCAGCAGCCCGGCGAGCACCGCCACCGTGGCGATCGCGGCCAGGGCCGCCGGGAAGACCCGGTACCCGCCGAAGCGGGCGCCCACGACGTACTGCTCGACCAGCGGCCGGCCGGCGAGCGCGGCGCCCACGCCGAGCAGCAGCCCCAGCGCCGCCCCGCCGGCGCCGAGCACCACCCCGTCGGCCAGCACGATCCGGCGTAGGTGCGCGGCGTCCCCGCCGGCCACCGCCACCAGGGCGAGGTCCCGGCGTCGCCGGCGTACGCCGACCGCGAAGGCCGGGCCGACCAGCAGCACCACCTCCAGCAGGCCGAGTCCGCTGACCAGTACCGCGTTTCCCGCCTGCTCCGGGTCGGGCAGCCCCGGGCCGGTGAACGCCTCCTCCCGGCCGGGCAGCGGGGTCCGGGCGGTCACCTGGATCCCGCGCTCGTTGAGCCGGTCGACCAATGTCCGGTCCACCGGCCCGGGCAGGTCCACCAGCCAGCTCTCGTCCGGCGGGCTGACCGGTCCGGGTGGCGTCTCCGGCCGTAGCGCGACCACCTCCCGCAGGTTGTCCGGGAACTCCACCACCCCGACCACGGTGTACGTCGTTCCGTCGGCGGTGCGCACCGGATCGCCGAGCCGTACGTCCAGCGCGCGCAGCGCTGCCGGGCTGACCGCGAGCTCGTCCGGGGTGGCCGGTGGCCGGCCGGCGCGCAGCGTGGCCAGCGGGCGGGTTAGCGGGTCGGTGAGGTCGACGGCCCGGGCGTCGAACGCCTTGGGGCGGCCGTCGACGCGTACCTCGAAGGGGACCCAGCGGCGCAGCCGGGTGACCCGGCTGCCGGCGGGCAGCAGGGCGTGGATCTCCTCGGCCGTCACCGGGCGGGTGCGCGGCGCCAGGTCACCCTCGACCGGCCAGGAGTTCTGGCCCCAGGCGTCCTGTTTCAGCGGGTTCACCGCCGTCCAGCGCAGCTCGACGTCGGCCGCGCCGAGCTGGCGGTCCAGCTCCTCGGCGCGGCTCAGCTCCCCCATGTCGTAGCTGGCGGCGGCGAAGCTCAGCGCCAGCACGGGCAGCGCGATCATGGCGAGCACCAGCGCCGTACGACCGCGGGTCCGGCGGGCCTCGCGCCGGGCGATGCGCAGCGCGGTCCGCCACGACCCGAGCGTGGCGGCGGTCCGGTCCCGGTTCACCGTCCGCTGCCGGTGAGCAGCTGCTCGACACCGGCCAGCGGGGCCGTCGAGTCGACCAGCACCCCGTCCCGGAGGAACACCACCCGGTCGGCCCAGCCGGCGTGCCGCGCCTCGTGGGTGACCAGCACCCCGGCCGCGCCGGCATCCACCCGGCGACGCAGCAGGTGCAGCACGGCCTCCCCGGCCTGCGAGTCGAGCGCCCCGGTGGGCTCGTCGGCGAGGACCAGCCGGCGCTCGCCGACCAGCGCCCGGGCGATCGCCACCCGCTGCTGCTGGCCGCCGGACATCTGGTCCGGGAACCGGTCGGCCAGCCCCGCCACCTCCACCTCGGCCAGCGCGGCCAGGGCGAGCCGGCGGGCCCGCCGGACGCCGGCGCCGTCGAGTTCCAGGGGGAGCGCCACGTTCTCCACCGCGGTGAGGCTGCCGAGCAGGTTCAGGTCCTGGAAGACGTACCCGATCCGGCGGCGGCGCAGCCGGGCCAGCTCGCGGGCGGCCAGCCCGCCGAGCGGTTCCCCCTCGACCAGCACCTCGCCGCCGGTCGGCCGGTCCAGCCCACCGGCCAGCGCCAGCAGGGTCGACTTGCCGGAGCCCGAGGGGCCCATCACCGCCACCAGTTCGCCGGCCCCGACGGTCAGGCTGACCCCGCGCAGCGCGTGCACGGCGGCCGGACCGGCGCCGTGGGTCCGGTGCACGTCCCGCAGCTCCAGCACCTCGCTCACGGTGCCACCTCCGTTCGCGACTGCGGCGCTCGCAAAACCAGCTCATGCGCGCATTCCGGCTCGGCCGCGTCCCACGCGAGCCGCCCCGGAATGCGCGTCCTCGCGCTCACCGCCGACCCGCCGGGCCGGGCCGGCCCGCGGCTCACCGGCGGGCCTCCTCGCCGGTCCGGTCCACCGCCTCGGGTCGGCCGGTCGGCCGGCTCGGGGCGGGGCGATGGCGGACCAGGCTGGTCTCGCAGTGGTCGAGCCAGCGGATCTCCGCCTCGGCCTGGAAGATCATTGCGTCCAGCACCAGCCGCCAGGCCAGGTCCTCCGGTTTGTCGCTGGCGTACTTCAACCGGGTCAACTCCTGCAACGCCCGCATGGTGGCGCTGCGCTGGGTCTGCACCACCGCGCGGACGTCCACGCCGGGGGTGGTGAGGGCCAGGGCCAGCTTGATCGACAGCTCGTCCCGGGGCCGGTCGGCGGGGCTGATCGGGGTGGCGAACCAGAGCGCCAGGTCCGCCCGTCCGGCGTCGGTGATCTCGTACGGCCGCTGCCCGCTCTCGCTCTCCGGCAGCGAGCGGACCAGGCCGTCGCGTTCCAGCCGGGCCAGCGTGGTGTAGACCTGCCCGATGTTCAGCGGCCAGGTCGACCCGGTCGACTCCTCGAACGCGGCCCGCAGTTGGTAGCCGTACATCTCGCCGCGCTCCAGCAGCGCGAGCAGGCCGTGACGGATGGACATGGCGAGGAGTATGCATACCTGGTATGCGACCCGCAACCGGAGCGATCCGGGGCGTGACCGTCGTCCCGCTCAGGCCGGGCGGCCGGGGAACGGAACCGTGATCGGGGTCACGCCGGCGGTGCGCCGCCAGCGGGTGGCGCGTACCGCGCAGTCGGTCAGCGCCGCCAGGGCTCGGTTGCGGTCGGTCCCGGTGGTGTGCGGCAGGGTCGCGCGCCAGTGGCCGGCCGTCCGCTCCTCGATCTCCACCGCCAGCTTGAGCGCGCTCGCCCTGTCGGTCACCGGGTACGGCAGGGCGTACCCGGCCCGGTCGGCGGGGACCTGGCCGCCGCTCTCGCTCAACTGCAGGATGAGGGCGTCCCGGCGGCTCCGGTGGGCCGCCTCGGCGGCCCGGGCCGCGCTCCGGGCGGCGTCGGCGAGGTGCACGCCGATCACCCCGTACGCCCAGATGGCCGCGTACTCGGCGGCGAGCGCGTCGGCGAGGGCCTGGGCCGGGCCGGCCGGTGCGGTCCGTGGGATCACTTCAGCGCCTCCAGGTGGGTCGCGCGGGCGGCGGCGATCGAGCCGAGCAGCGCGGCCCGCTCGGCGGGCGCGGCGGCGCACGCCTTCGCCGCGTTCTCCCGCCCCTGCTGCTCCGCCTCGCGCAGCTCGGCCAGCAGCCCGTCGTCGTCGCCGGCCGCCGCGGTCGGGGTGGCGGCGGGCGAGCCGCTCGGGGCCGGGCGGCCGATCACCTTGCGCAGCTCCTCGGCGTGCGCCCGGTGGGTGTCCGCGATCGCGCCGAGCCGGTCGGCCAGCGCCGGGGCGGCGGCGATGGCGGCCCGGTACCGGCCCTCCAGGGCGGCCGACTCCGCCGCGAGGGGCTCCAGGGAGTCCGGGGGCGGCGGCTTGTCGTCGCCGCGGTCGAAAAGATCACAACCGGTCAGCGGTACGGCGGCGCCGCCGAGCGCCACCAGCGCCCCGGCGCGCAGCAGGGTGCGCCGGGAATGTCCCGGTGCTCCGTCGCGCTGTGTTGTTCTGCCCGTCGCCACCGGACAAGTCAACACCATCTCGGCGGTGTCGTGGGCCACGACCGTCGGTGCGCCGCCCGGTCCGGTGCGCCGCCCGCGCGTTACGCTCTGCGCAGCCACCGGACGCGAATGCCCCGGTGGCGTGCCGGCATGGCGGGACGAATGCCCCGCCGGACAGCAGAAATGACGGGCCGGGCGGCCCGTTGGACCAGCAGAGAGGTGCGCCAGATGACGCAGCGTGGCCGTGCCACCAGGCCGACGGGGCCCGCCGGGCGACCCCGCCGGGCCGACGGCCCCCGTGCCGGGGGTCGGGGCGGCGCGCCCCGCGGCGATCTGAGCGCCCGCCGGGACCGGCTCCGCGAGGTGATCGAGCCGGTGGTCACCGCCGCCGGGTACGACCTGGAGGACCTCTCCGTCTCCCGCGCCGGCCGGCGGCACGTCGTCCGCGTGATCGTGGACGCCGACGGCGGGATCAACCTGGACGCCGTCGCGGACGTCTCCCGGGCGGTCTCCGCCGCGCTGGACGCCGCGGAGGAGGCCGGCGGCGACATCGTGGCCGGCGAGTACCAGCTCGAGGTCAGCTCGCCCGGGGTGGACCGGCCGCTGACCCTGCCCCGGCACTGGCGGCGCAACGTCGGCCGGCTGGTCAAGGTGACCGTGCGCGGCGCGGCGGGGGTGCCCGAGCAGCGGACCGCCGGGGACCGGCAGGTCACCGGCCGGGTGGTCGAGGCCGACGACGAGCGCGTGGTGCTGGAGACCGACGCCGGGCGGGTGGCGCACCGCTACGCCGAGCTCGGGCCCGGCCGGGTCCAGGTGGAGTTCAGCCGCCTCGACGAGATCGACGAGGCGGACGAGCTCGACGCGGCCGGCGAGGCTGACGAAGACGATGAAACCGACATCGACGACGAAGATGATGTGGAGGACGAGGAGAGGTGAACATCGACCTCGCGGCGCTGCGCGCACTGGAGCGCGAGCGGGAGATCCCGTTCGACACGATCCTTGCGGCGATCGAGACCGCGTTGCTGACCGCCTACCGGCACACCGACGGCGCCGAGCCGCACGCCCGGGTGGAGATCGACCGCAAGACCGGGGCCGCCTCGGTGTACGCCCAGGAGGTGGACGCCGACGGCAGCGTGGTACGGGAGTGGGACGACACCCCGCACGACTTCGGTCGGATCGCGGCCATGACGGCGAAGCAGGTGATCCTCCAGCGGCTGCGGGAGGCCACCGACGAGGTGCACCTCGGCGAGTACGTCGGCCGCGAGGGTGACCTGGTCACCGGCGTGGTGCAGGCGCACGAGGCGCGGGCCGAGAAGGGCATCGTCACCGTCGACCTGGGCAAGCTGGAGGGCGTCCTGCCGCAGTCCGAGCAGGTCCCCGGCGAGCGGTACGCGCACGGCGAGCGGATCCGCTGCGTCGTGGTGCACGTGGCCAAGGGAATGCGTGGCCCGCAGATCACGTTGTCCCGTTCGCACCCCGCGCTGGTGAAGAAGCTCTTCGCCCTGGAGGTGCCGGAGATCGCCGACGGGACCGTGGAGATCAGCGCGATCGCCCGTGAGGCAGGTCACCGTACGAAGATCGCGGTGCGCTCGACCGCGCCCGGCGTCAACGCCAAGGGTGCCTGCATCGGCCCGATGGGTCAGCGGGTCCGCGCGGTGATGAGCGAGCTGCACGGTGAGAAGATCGACATCATCGACTGGTCGGAGGACCCGGCCACCTTCGTTGGGAACGCGCTCTCCCCGGCCAAGGCGCTGCGGGTGGAGGTTGTCGACCCGCTCACCCGGACCGCGCGGGTCACCGTGCCGGACTTCCAGCTCTCCCTGGCGATCGGCCGGGAAGGGCAGAATGCCCGGCTTGCGGCCCGGTTGACCGGTTGGCGGATCGACATCCGTTCCGACGCGGAGCAGACCGCCGCCCCCGGCCGGAGCGGAGCTGATCACGTACCCGAGCCGGGCGGAGCGATCTCGAGCAGCTAGGGGTAGACTTCCTCCAGTGGCACGACGCGCGCTGCCGGAGCGCACCTGTGTGGGCTGCCGGAAGCGAGCGCCGGCCAGCGAGTTGCTGCGGATCGTCGCGGTCGGTGACGAGGCTGGTCATTGCAGCCTCCGGCCCGATCCGGCCCGCAGACTGCCGGGTCGGGGAGCAAACATGCACCCGGATCCGGCCTGCTTCGCGCAAGCGGTGCGGCGCCGCGCCTTCGGGCGGGCACTGCGCATCACCGGGGTCCTCGATCACGGTGCGCTGGCGGAGCACGTTGACGCGCCATCCCCGACGACCGGTCAACCCGACCGGTCGCGGGTCGCTAGCAAGGTAGGACGACCGACATGAGCACACGATGAAGTCGCAGAAATGACCAGGCTTCAAGTGCACGAGTGAGGTCGCTGCGGGTGCTGCCCGCACGACCTCGGAGTGAGGAGTGCAGTGGCAGGAAAGGCCCGCGTACACGAGCTCGCCAAGGAGCTCGGGGTCGAAAGCAAGACCGTTCTCGCCAAGCTCAAGGAGATGGGCGAGTTCGTGAAGTCCGCGTCCAGCACCGTCGAGGCGCCCGTCGCCCGACGGCTGCGTAGCGCGTTCGTGGCGTCCGCCGGTTCGCCGGCGCCGGCCGCCCCGGCGGCCGCGCCCACCCCGGCGCCCACCCCGACCCCGTCCCCGACCCCGGGTGCTCCCCGGGTGTCGGCCAAGCCCATGCCGCCGCGGCGGCCGACCCCGACCCCTGGGCCGAAGCCCAAGGGTCCGCTTCCGGGTCCGCCGCAGCCGGTGGCCAAGCCGGCGAGCGCACACGACATCGAGGTGGCCGCCGCCGAGGCGCGCGCCGCCGCGCTGAAGGCTGAGCAGGAGGCCGCGGTCAAGGCCGCCCAGGCCGCCCGCCAGCAGCAGCGTGAGAACGTTCGCCGGGAGCCCCCGACCGAGGGTGGCCCCCGTCCCGGCCCGCGTCCGGGTCCGGGCGCCGTGCCGCCCCGTCCGGGTTCCCCGGCCGCCGGTCGTCCCGGTGCGCCGACCCCGGGTCCGGGCGCGCGGCCCGGCGGTCGTCCGCCGGCGCGCGGTGCCGGCAACAACCCGTTCGGCATCCAGGGCGGTCAGCAGCAGCGGCCCCCGGCCGCCGGTGCGGGCGGTCCCCGGCCCAGCCCGGCCTCGATGCCGCCGCGGCCCAGCCCGGCCTCGATGCCCCCGCGGCCCAGCCCGGCCTCCATGCCGAGCCAGCGCCCGGGTCGCCCCGGCGGCCCCGGCGCGGGTCGTCCCGGTGGTGGCGGTGCCGGTCGTCCCGGTGGTGGCGGTGGCTTCCGCGGCGGTCCCGGTGGTGGTGGCGGCGGTGGCGGTGGCTACCGCGGCGGTCCCGGTGGTGGCGGCGGTGGCGGTGGCTACCGCGGCGGTCCCGGTGGTGGCGGCGGTGGCGGTGCCGGTGGCGGCTTCCGTCCGGGTGCCCCGGCCGGTGGCGCCGGTCGTCCGGGTGGTGGCGGTCGTGGCCGTGGCGGCGGCGCCGCGGGTGCCTTCGGGCGTCCGGGTGGCCGGCCGACCCGTGGCCGCAAGTCGAAGAAGCAGCGCAGACAGGAGTTCGACAACCTGTCGGCCCCGACCATGTCCTCGGGTGCTCCCCGGGGTCAGGGTCAGGTCGTCCGGTTGTCCCGTGGCGCCTCGCTGTCGGACTTCGCCGACAAGATCAACGCCAACCCGGGTTCGCTGGTCCAGGAGATGTTCAACCTGGGCGAGATGGTGACCGCGACCCAGTCGTGCTCCGACGACACCCTGCTGCTGCTGGGTGAGCACCTCGGCTTCGACGTGCAGATCGTCAGCCCGGAGGACGAGGACCGCGAGCTGCTCGCGCAGTTCAACATCGACCTCGACGCGGTGGTGTCGGAGGACCGCCTGGTCAGCCGTGCGCCGGTGGTGACCGTCATGGGTCACGTCGACCACGGTAAGACCAAGCTGCTCGACGCGATCCGCAAGGCGAACGTGGTGGCCGGCGAGGCGGGTGGCATCACCCAGCACATCGGCGCGTACCAGGTCCACGTCCCGCACGAGGGCGAGGAACGCGCGGTGACCTTCATCGACACCCCGGGTCACGAGGCGTTCACCGCCATGCGTGCCCGTGGTGCCCAGGTGACGGACATCGTGATCCTGGTGGTCGCGGCCGACGACGGCGTGATGCCGCAGACCATCGAGGCGCTCAACCACGCCAAGGCGGCGGACGTGCCGATCGTGGTCGCGGTCAACAAGGTCGACAAGCCGGAGGCGAACCCTGACAAGGTCCGCCAGCAGCTGACCGAGTACGGCCTGGTCGCCGAGGAGTACGGCGGCGACACGATGTTCGTCAACGTGGCGGCCAAGCCCGGTATCGGCATCGAGGAGCTCCTCGAGGCCGTGCTGCTGACCGCCGACGCGTCGCTGGAGCTGACCGCTCCGATCGACGGGCCGGCGCAGGGTGTCGCCATCGAGGCGCACCTGGACAAGGGCCGTGGTGCGGTGGCGACCGTGCTGGTGCAGAAGGGCACCCTCCGGGCCGGCGACTCGATCGTCGCCGGTGGGGCGCACGGCCGGGTCCGGGCCATGCTGGACGAGAACGGCAAGCCGGTCGACGAGGCCGGTCCGGCGCGTCCGGTCATGGTGCTGGGTCTGACCACGGTGCCAGGTGCGGGTGACACCTTCCTGGCCGCCGAGGACGACCGGACCGTGCGGCAGATCGCCGAGCAGCGGCAGGCGCGACGGCGGGCGGCGGCATTCGCCAACTCCCGTGGCCGGGCCACTCTCGAGACGCTCATGGAGCAGCTCAAGGAGGGCGAGAAGACCTCGCTCAACCTGGTGCTCAAGGGCGACGGCTCCGGTTCCGTGGAGGCCCTCGAGGACGCGCTGTTCAACCTCGACATCCCCGAGGAGGTCCAGCTGCGGATCATCCACCGGGGCGTGGGTGCGATCACCGAGAGCGACGTCATGCTCGCGAGCGCCTCGTCCGAGGCGGTCACGATCATCGGCTTCAACGTGCGGGCCGCCAACAAGGTCCGCGAGATCGCCGACCGCGAGGGCGTGGAGATCCGGTACTACACGGTCATCTACCAGGCCATCGAGGAGATCGACGCCGCGCTCAAGGGGCTGCTCAAGCCGGAGTACGAGGAGGTCGAGCTGGGCACCGCGGAGATCCGCGACGTCTTCCGCTCGTCCAAGATCGGCAACATCTCCGGTTGCATCGTCCGGTCCGGCCTCATCCGCCGCAACGCCAAGGCGCGGCTGCTGCGGGACGGGGCGGTCGTGGCGGACAACCTCACGATCAGTTCCCTCAAGCGGTTCAAGGACGACGCGACGGAGGTCCGCGAGGGCTTCGAGTGTGGTCTGACGCTGGGCGGTTTCAACAACGTCCAGGTCGGCGACATCATCGAGACCTTCGAGATGCGGGAGAAGCCGCGCGCCTGAGCGGCGTGAACGACCGATGGCCGGGGCCCGGTGGGCCCCGGCCATCGCCGTCTGCGCCGGCTGCGACAATCTCCGGCGTGTTCAGGTACGCGCTGCTCCTCGCCCCCTCCGCCAACCGCGTCTACGCCGACGCGGCCGGCCGGCTGGCCCGCGCCGAACTGGAGGTCTTCGCCGGCTCGGGGGTGCTCGACGCGGCGCCGGTCGACGCCGCGGTGGAGCGGATCGGCGGGGTGGAGTACCTGACCTTCGCCGCGCCGGGGCTGGGCGGGCGGGACCTGGCGTACCTGGCCAACCTGTCGGCGGCGTACGCGCTGTTCGAGCGGGTGGGTGACGACCTGCTCCGCCCGGTGCCGTTGCACCCGCTGGCCCGGTACGACTCGGACCTCATCACCATCCCCAAGTACGCCGGCAAGACCAACGAGCAGTTCACCCGGCTGCTGCTCAACGTCACCCTGCTCGCCTCCGCCTCGGCCGGCGGCATGCTGGACCGGCAGCTGGTGGTGCTCGACCCGCTGTGCGGCCGGGGCACCACCCTCAACCAGGCGCTGATGTACGGCTACGACGGGATCGGCGTCGAGCACGACGGCAAGGACGTGGACGCGTACGGGGCGTTCCTGCGTACCTGGCTGCGCCGCAAGCGGCTCAAGCACACCGCCGAGACGGTGCCCGTACGCCGGGACCGCAAGCTGATCGCCCGGCGCTTCGAGGCGGTGCTCGCCCCGTCCCGCGACGACCACCGGGCCGGGGCGACCCAGCGGGTCACCGTGCTGCACACCGACACCACCCGCGCCCGGGAGGTGTTGCGCCCGCGCTGCGCCGACGTGATCGTGACCGACGCGCCGTACGGGGTGGCCCACGGCAGCCGGACCGAGCAGGGCCTGTCCCGCAGCCCGCTGGACCTGCTGACCGCCGCCGTACCGGTCTGGCGGGAGCTGCTGCGTCCCGGTGGGGCGCTCGGGCTGTCCTGGAACACCCAGGTGGCACCGCGGGCGGCGGCCGAGGCGGTGCTGGCCAGGGCCGGCCTGCGGGTGGTCGACGGGCCCGGCTGGGGGGACCTGGCGCACCGGGTCGACCAGGCGATCGACCGGGACGTGCTGGTGGCGGTCGCGTCGGCGGAAAACGGGTGACCGGGCCGCCGGCGCTGCCGTACCGTTGCTCGCCGTGTATACGGGAACCGCGCATTTCGACCTGTTGCTGCCGGGGGACTCCCGGTCCCTGAAGACCAAGCGGTCGTACGTCCGGCCGATCGTCGCCGCGCTACGCCGGTTCGAGGTCTCGGCCGCCGAGGTCGGGTCGCTCGACCTGCACGGCCGCGCCGAGATCGGGGTGGCCGTGGTGGCCGCCGAGGCGTCGCACGTCCGCGAGGTGCTCGAATCGTGCGAGCGCCTGGTGGCGGCCCGTCCGGAGGCCGAGCTGCTGTCGGTCCGCCGGCGCCTCTACGGGGCGGAGGACTGACCGCCACGGACGGCGGGCGGCCACCCGGGTCAGTGCCCTGCGCAGGCGTTGCCCGGGGCCCTTCCTTGCACCGGCGGCCCCGCGCGAGGGCCGCGATCGCGCGGGTAGTGTTCGAGTTGTTGGGCGGTCGGTCCCGGCGGCGCCCGCGCCGTCGTCTCCGGCCGGGAGCGGGAAGCCCTGGAGGTGGGGGACATGACGGATCCGGCCAAGGTTCGCCGGCACGCGGAGCGCATCCGTGAACTGGTCGCGTCGGTGGTGCGGAGCCAGATCAAGGACCCCCGGCTCGGGATGATCACCATCACCGACGCCCGGATCACCGCCGACCTGCGCGACGCCACCGTCTTCTACACGGTGCTCGGCGACGCGGCGGCGCAGGCCAGCACCGCCGCCGCGCTGGAGAGCGCCAAGGGCATGCTGCGCAGCACGGTCGGCAAGGCCCTCGGGCTGCGCCACTCGCCGACCCTGACCTTCGTCCTCGACGACGTGCAGGACCAGGTCAAGCACATCGACGACCTGCTCGCGGCGGCCCGCACCGCCGACGCCGAGGTGCAGCGGCTGGCGGCCGGCGCCCGGTACGCGGGCGAGGCGCAGCCGTACCGGCTGGAGGAGGACTCGGACGTCGAGGACGAGGAGACCGAGAACGACGAGCCGCGCGGCGGCGACCGCCCGTGACCTCTCCCGCCGAGGGCGGTACGCCGGCCGGTGCCGGCCCGACCGACACCGACTGGGCGGCCGCCCTCGCGGCGGTACGCGGGCTTCCCGCCGACGCGCGGGTGCTGCTGATCTGTCACGTCAACCCCGACGGCGACGCGCTGGGCAGCATGCTCGGCTTCGGGCTGGGCCTGCGCCGGTGGGGCGTACGGCACCTCCAGGCGACCTTTCCCGGTCCGCCGGAGGTGCCGGAGCCGTTCCGCTGGCTGCCGGGGCTCGATCTGCTGGTGCCGCAGGACGACGCGTACCTGGACCCGGACCTCGTGATCTGCTTCGACGTGGCGAGCGAGTCCCGGCTGGGTGACCTGGTCGACCGGCTGGACAAGGCGGGGACGGCGCTGGTGCTGGACCACCACGCGTCGAACACGAGGTTCGGCCGCATCCACCTGGTGGACCCGCACGCGGCGGCCACCTCGGTGGTCGCCGAGGGGCTGCTCGACCGGCTCGGGGTGCCGCTGGACGCCGAGATCGCCACCTGCCTCTACGTGGCGCTGAGCACGGACACCGGCTCGTTCCGCTTCGAGGCCACCACGCCGGACGTGCACCGGATGGCGGCCCGGCTGCTGACCACCGGCATCCGTCCCGGGGACATCTCCCGGCGGATCTTCGACACCCGCCCGTTCGGCGCCGTCCGGCTCTTCGGCGAGGTGCTGGGCCGGGCCCGGCTGGAACCGGCGGCCGCCGCCGGGCGCGGGCTGGTCTGGACCTACGCCACCCGGGACGACCTGGCCCGGTACGGCCAGCCGGCGTACGTGCTGGAGGCGCTGATCGATTCGGTCCGGTGCACCGCGGAGGCGGACGTGAGCTGCGTGGTCAAGCAGGTGGCCGCCGCCGAGTGGGCCGTCTCGCTGCGCAGCAAGGGCGCGGTGGACGTGAGCCGGGTGGCGGTGGCGCTGGGCGGTGGCGGGCACCGGTTCGCCGCCGGTTTCACCGGGCGGGGCACGGTCGACGAGGTGGTGGACCGGATCCGTGCCGAGCTGGACGGGGCGTTGCTGACGGCCTGATATCAGGGACGACTCCGGGGCGTGCTGCCCTTCCGGCGTTCCGTGACGGTGGGGACAATCGGGTGATGGATCACCCTCGAGAGCTCACCGCCGAGGCGCCCCGAGCCTGGGACCGTCCCGTCGTCTCCGTACCGGTGCTGATCTGCCTCTCCCTGGTCGGCGGGCAGTTGCCGTCCTTCTCCGCCCAGGCCAACCTCTACACCCTGGGCACCGGCGGCGCGCTGATCTGGATCGGCCTGAGCAACCGGGTGCCCCGCCGACCCGCGCCACACCGGCTGCCACCGGCGGCGGCCTGGTGGTTGGTGCCGGTCACCGTTTTCGGGGTGTTCGAGGGAACCACCTTCGTGCTGTCGATGGGGGACGACTTTCCCACCTTCTCCCTGCTGGCCGACCCGTTCCTGGAGGACCACCTGGTCCGCTCGGCGGCCTGGTTCGCCTGGCTCGCCGCGTTCTGGGGGCTGGTACGCCGATGATGCGAGCCCTGGCGATCGGCGGTTTCCTGACCGCGCTGGTGCTGTTCGCGGCCGTCGAGTGGGCCGCCCGGCGGGAGGGCTCGCGGATCCCGTCGCTGGCCGACGTCTGCGCGTTCGTGATGCGCTACGAGGTCGGGCCGGTGCCGGTGGGGCGGATCGGGTTCCTCGGCTTCTGGTGGTGGCTCGGCTGGCACTTCCTGGCCCGCTGATCGGCCCGGTCCACCCCATCGTGTCCGTATCCCGGGAACAGTGGGCAGCAGCTGGAAAGTGAACGTTAATTTAGGGAAGGGCCGGCGCTTCGGCGCTGGTCGCGGGCGGTGGGGCCACATCCGGTGCCGCCTCCCTCCAGGGTCAGACCGACCCGGGCTCACGCTGCCAGGCGAGCCGCTCCGGTGATCCCGGACCGCTGCCCCGGCGTTCAGCAGGACCGACGGCTTCAGGTCACGGCGCGGCGTCAGACGCGTCCACCGGCCGTCGGTGGTCCGCACCCTGGAAGGAAGCTCCCATGGCCACCAAGCGCAAGCCGAAGACCGAGACCACCAACGACGAGGCGCGCGAGCAGCTGCGCCGTGCGCTGCAGACGTCGATGGACACCCGTCAGTGACGGCGGGCCGCTCGGCGGTGGCGCGGTAGCCGCCGCGCCACCGCCGTCGTTCCGGTCGCCCGGTTCCGCGTACGCCCGGGCGGGGGCTACCGTCGCCCGGTGCGCCGCATCCTGATCGTCGGCAGTTCGGGCGCGGGCAAGAGCACACTCGCCCGTGCGGTCGCCCGCCGGCTCGGCCTCCCGCTGATCCACCTCGACCGCCACTACTGGCGGCCCGGCTGGGTCGCCACCACCGACGCCGACTTCCGGGCGGAGGTCGCCGCGCTGGCCGCGCGCCCCGCCTGGGTGATGGACGGCAACTATCGCAGCACGTTCGATCTTCGCCTGCCGCACGCCGACCTGCTGGTGCTCTGCGACCCGCCCTGGCTGCTCTGCCTCGTCCGGGTGTTGCGTCGCCGCTGGGCGTACCGGGCCAAGCCCCGGCCTGACCTGCCGGACGGCTGCCCCGAGCAGGTCGACCTCCAGTTCCTCCGGTACGTGTGGCAGTACCCCCGCCGATCCCGACCCCTGGTCTACGCGGCCGTCGCCGCCCATGCCCCCGAGGTGCCGGTGATCCGCCTCCGCACCCGCGCCGACACCCGCCGCTGGCTCGCCACCCTCCCCACCCCGTTGCGGTGATCATGAGGTTGGCGGCGGCTGCGGAGATCGACAGCGCCGCCAACCTCATGATCAACCTGCGGCCGGGCGGCGGGTTGGTAAGTGATGGGGTTGGTTGCGTTCCTTACTGAGGGCGTGTCAGGATCGGCGGCGATGAGTCAGACCGCCGCCCCCGCCACCGGGTCGCCCGCCGCCTCGCCCCGCCGGATCGCCGCGCTCGCCCTGCCGGCACTCGTGGTGCTGGCCGCCGAGCCGCTCTACGTCCTGGTCGACACCGCGGTGGTCGGGCACCTGGGCCGCGTCCCGCTCGCCGCGCTCGCCGTCGGCGGCACGGTGCTGACGCTGACCGCCTGGCTCGGCACCGTCGTCGCATACGGGACCACCGGGCGGTCGGCCCGGCGGTTCGGCGCGGGGGACCGGGCCGCGGCGGTGGCCGAGGGCGTGCAGGCGTCCTGGCTCGCCCTGAGCGTCGGCGTGCTGGTGGCACTCGCCATGCAGGTCGGCGGCGGGTGGCTGGCGCCTACCCTGGTCGGCGGCCCGGGCGAGGTGGCCGACGCCGCCGCCGGCTGGCTGCGGGTCGCCGCGCTCGGCGCGCCCGGCCTGCTGGTGGCCGCAGCAGGAAACGGCTGGCTGCGCGGCATCCAGGACACCCGGCGCCCGCTGATCTTCGTGCTCGCCCCCAACCTGCTCTCCGCGCTGCTCTGCCCGCTGCTGGTCTATCCGGTCGGGCTCGGGCTGGTCGGCTCGGCGGTGGCGAACGCCATCGCGCAGACCCTCTCCGGCGGCCTGTTCGCGGCCGCGCTGGTCCGCGAGCGGATCTCCCTGCGCCCCCGACCCCGGTTGATCCGCCAGCAGCTCGTGCTCAGTCGGGACCTGCTGATCCGGGGCGTCGCGTTCCAGGCGAGCTTCCTGTCCGCCACCGCCGTCGCGGCCCGGTTCGGCGCCGCCGCGGTCGGCGCCCACCAGATCGCCGTACAGCTGTGGTTCTTCACCGCCCTGGTGCTCGACGCCCTGGCGATCGCCGCGCAGGCGTTGATCGGCGCGGCGCTCGGCGCCGGCGACGCGGCCGGCGCCCGCGCCCTCGCCCGCCGGATCGCCCTGCTCGGCGGTGCCTGCGGCGTGGCGTTCGCGGTGCTGATCGCCGCCGGCGCCGGCCTGGTGCCGTCGTGGTTCAGCTCCGACCCGCAGGTACGCGAGCAGGCGATGCTCGCCTGGCCGTGGTTCGTCGCGCTGCAGCCGATCGGCGGGGTCGTCTTCGCCCTCGACGGCGTGCTGATCGGCGCGGGCGACGTCCGCTACCTGCGCAACCTCACCATCGTGGCGGCGCTGGGCGGCTTCCTGCCGGCGATCTGGCTGGCCTACGGGCTCGACCTCGGGCTGGGCGGGATCTGGGCCGGGCTGATGCTGTTCGTGGTGCTCCGGCTGGTCGCGCTGCTGCTACGGCTGCGCTCCGGCGGTTGGGCGGTGGTCGGCGCGGTCCGGTGAGACCAGGACTTCCGCACCTGGGTCAGCGCGGCGCGCACCTCCGCGGCGGAGAAGGGTGCCCGGGCGGCGACCGGGGGCAGGACGATCGCGGCCTCGCCGACCGCGAAGTTGGCGGCGGGGCTCCCGGCGTAGAGGTCCCGGGGTTCGTCGATCTGGCTGCTCGGCAGCGGGGACGCCGAGGACAGCGGGGACGCCGAGGGCTGCGTGCCGACGCGGATCCGCTCGACCGTGAGGTGCCCGAGGACCGCCGTGCCGCCAACGAGCGCCAGCAGCAGCAGGATGACGAAGCCGACCAGGAGCTTCCCGCGGTGCCGGGCCCAGACCAGCCGGGCGCGCTCCCCGCGGGTGAGCGGCTCGGCCGCGTCCTGCCCACTCATCCAACTGGGTAGCCGGACGGAGTCGTCGCGGGTCGCGAGGGCGGGCCGGTCGACGTCGGCGGGCGGGGCGGTCGGTTCCTCGGTGGTCATCAGGCGTCCCAGGGGGTGCGGCGGGGCGGTAGGCGCCGTGGGGCGGCGGGGGTGATCTTCGCAGCCGGGCCGCCCACTTTCCGGCCGGCTCAGGCCCCGTCGTGGGCGATCTTGTAGAAGAGGTACAGCGTGCCGACCACCAGGCACGTCGCCACCACCGCGACGACGACGAACGACACGATCGCGGAGACCACCGGGTGCCGCTCGCTGAACCGGCTCCGGTCCCGCCACGCCCACAGCCGGTGCCGGGCCGCCCGCAGCGCCGGCAAGCCGTCGACGAATCCGGAGACCCGGCGGCCGAGGGTGCGGCGCGGCGGCTCCGGGTTGCGCATCCAGTCGGGCAGGTCGACCCGGGGGCGGTGCTGGTGCGACGGCGGCGGGTTGGTCAAGAGGACTCCTGAGGGTGCGAGGGGGCGCGCGAAGTCTGCCGCACCGGAGTCGACCGCGCGACCCCGTACCTGCCCTGCCGCATGATCTTGGCCCTGCGGCCGAGCAGGGCGGTATCCCCCGCGCGTGCGATCACCGTGGTCTGGCAGGCTTGGCCGTCGTGAGCACAGACGGTCTGATCGTGGTCGACAAGCCAAGCGGGATGACCTCCCACGACGTGGTGGCGCGGATCCGGCGGCTGGCGCGGACCCGGCGGGTGGGGCACGGCGGCACGCTCGACCCGATGGCGACCGGGGTGCTGGTGATCGGGGTGGGGCGGGCCACCCGGCTGCTCACCTACGTGATCGGCGCCGCCAAGAGCTACACGGCGACGATCCGGCTCGGCCAGGCGACCATCACCGACGACGCCGAGGGTGAGGTGGTGGCGAACACCCCGGCCGGCGCCGTCGCCGACGACGCGATCCGGGCCGCGCTCGCCGCCCAGACCGGCGAGATCGACCAGGTGCCCAGCGCGGTCAGCGCCATCAAGATCAACGGCCAGCGGGCGTACAAGCGGGTCCGCGAGGGGGAGATCGTGGAACTGCCCGCCCGGCGGGTCACCATCTCCCGGCTGGACGTCCTGGCGGTCCGCCGGGACGTCCCGGACGTGGTGGACGTGGACGTCGACGTGACCTGCTCGTCCGGGACGTACATCCGGGCCATCGCCCGGGACGCGGGCGCCGCGCTCGGGGTCGGCGGTCACCTGACCGCGCTGCGCCGGACCGCGGTCGGCGGCTTCACCCTGGCCGAGGCGGCGACCCTCGACGCGCTGGAGCAGCGCGCGCCCGACGTGGTCAACCTGCCGGTGGACGCGGCCGCCGACCGGTTCTTCCCGCGTCGGGACGCCACCCCGGACGAGGCGCGCACGCTCGCCCACGGCGGCCCGCTCAGCGCGGCCGGCATCGCCGGACCGTACGCGGTCTTCGGCCCCGACGGCGGGCTGATCGCTATCGTCAGCGAGCGGGCCGGGCGGGCCCGCGCGGAGATCGTGCTGGCCCCGGCGTGACGGCGCCCCACCGGCCCCCGGGCCGGCGAGCCTCGGCCGGTGCGGGACCAGGGGAGGAGCGGAGGAACGGTATGCAGCGGTGGCGGGGGTACGAGGCGGTGCCCGGGGGCTGGGGGCGCTCGGTGGTCACCATCGGCGTGTTCGACGGCGTGCACAAGGGGCACCAGACCATCATCGGCCACGCCGTGGCCCGCGCCCGCGAACTGGGCGTCCGGTCGGTGGTGCTGACCTTCGACCCGCATCCGGCGGAGGTGGTCCGTCCCGGGTCGCACCCGGCGGTGCTCACCGAGCCGGCCCGCAAGGCGGAGCTGATCGAGTCGCTCGGGGCCGACGTGCTCTGCGTGGTGCCGTTCACCCCCGAGTTCTCCCGGCTGCCGGCCGAGGAGTTCGTGCACGACATCCTGGTCGAGCACCTGCACGCCGCGCTGGTGATGGTCGGCGGCAACTTCCGCTTCGGGCACCGGGCGGCCGGCGACGTGGCCCTGCTGGAACGGCTGGGCCGCACCTTCGGCTTCGGGGTGGAGAGCGGCCCGCTGGTCGCCGAGGCGGGGACGGTCTTCTCCTCCACGTACATCCGCTCCTGCGTCGACGCGGGCGACGTGGCCGCGGCGGCCGCCGCGCTCGGCCGCCCGCACCGGGTCGAGGGCGTGGTGGTCCGCGGCGATCAGCGCGGGCGTGAGCTGGGCTTTCCCACCGCCAACCTGCTGACCCACCGGTATGCGGCGATCCCCGCCGACGGGGTGTACGCCGCCCGGCTGGTGCGCCGCGGCGGGGAGCCCCTGGCCGCGGCGGTCTCGATCGGCACCAACCCGACCTTCTCCGGGCGGGAACGCCGGGTGGAGGCGTACGCGCTGGACTTCACCGGCGACCTGTACGGCGAGCGGCTGGCCCTGGACTTCGTGGCGCACCTGCGCGAACAACGGACGTACGACGCGATCGAGCCGTTGATCGCCCAGATCGGCGAGGACGTCGAGCGGACCCGCCGCGCGCTCGGCTGACCCGGCCGAAACCGGCACGTGGCCCTTCACCGGGTGGTTCCCGACCGGGCTGGTAGTCTGGCAGGGACGTCGGCTGACCGACGCGGGGCCTCGCCTGCCTGCACGACGCCGCGGGTGCGAGGAACCGGTCCGTCCCCCCGGTCGCTGCGACCGCTCCGACGGACCTCATCGAACGACCCACGAAACAGGGAGAACATGGCGCTCGACCAGGAAGCCAAGGCCAAGATCCGTGCGGAGTACGCGACCGCCGAGGGCGACACCGGTTCGCCGGAGGTCCAGGTCGCGGTCCTCACCAAGCGGATCGCCGAGCTCACCGAGCACCTGAAGGTGCACAAGCACGACCACCACAGCCGCCGTGGGCTGCTGCTGCTGGTCGGCCGTCGCCGTCGGCTGCTCAACTACGTCCAGAAGAAGGACATCAACCGCTACCGGTCGCTCATCGAGCGGCTCGGCCTGCGCCGGTGACGTGACGGGGGAGCGGCCTGCGGCCGCTCCCCCGTTCCGGTACCACAGAAAGAACCGGGTCACGCGACCACCCGAGAGGGAGCCGGTCAGCGTACCGGTCTCCGGTAGTGGCCCCCGGGCACCCCGGCATCGTGCCGGCCACCCGGGCGCTTCGATCGAAGACCGGCCGTCTGAGTAGCTCCCGTGTCGTGGACCCCCGACGCGAAGGAGCACGACAGCACCATGACCGAGACCAACCTCGGCACCGAATCCCGCACCGCCGTGATCGACAACGGGTCCTTCGGTACCCGTGAGATCACCTTCTCCACCGGCCGGCTGGCCCGTCAGGCCGCCGGCTCCGTCATCGCCCAGCTCGGCGAGACGGTCGTCCTCTCCGCCACCACCGCCGGCAAGCAGCCGCGGGAGCAGTTCGACTTCTTCCCGCTGACGGTGGACGTCGAGGAGCGGATGTACGCCGCGGGCCGGATCCCCGGCTCGTTCTTCCGTCGCGAGGGCCGGCCCAGCGAGGACGCCATCCTCACCTGCCGGCTGATCGACCGGCCGCTGCGCCCGTCCTTCGTCAAGGGCCTGCGCAACGAGGTCCAGGTGGTCGAGACCGTCCTCGCGCTCGACCCGCAGCACCCGTACGACGTCGTGGCGATCAACGCCGCCTCGATGTCGACCAAGCTCTCCGGCCTGCCGTTCTCCGGCCCGATCGGGGCCACCCGGATGGCGCACATCGACGGCCAGTGGGTCGCCTTCCCGACCCACGAGGAGCTGGCCCGGGCCACCTTCGACATGGTGGTGGCCGGCCGTGCCCTGGCCGACGGCGACGTCGCGATCATGATGGTCGAGGCCGAGGCCACCGAGCACACCGTGGCGCTGGTGGCCGGCGGTGCCCCCGCCCCGACCGAGGAGGTCGTCGCCAGCGGCCTGGAGGCCGCCAAGCCGGCCATCCGCGAGCTGTGCCGGGCGCAGAGCGAGCTGGCCGAGGTGGCCGCCAAGCCGGTCGCCGAGTTCCCGGTCTTCCTCGACTACCAGGACGACGCGTACGAGGCGGTGGCCGACCTGGCCCGTGCCGACGTCGCCGAGGCCCTGAAGATCGCCGGCAAGCACGACCGCGAGGAGGCCCTGGACCGGATCAAGGCCCGGGTCGCCGAGGAGCTGGGGCCGCGCTTCGAGGGCCGCGAGAAGGAGCTCTCCGCCGCCTTCCGCTCGCTGACCAAGTCCGAGGTCCGCAGCCGGGTGCTGCGCGAGCAGGTCCGCATCGACGGCCGCGGCCCGCGCGACATCCGCCCGCTGACCGCCGAGGTCGGCGTGCTGCCCCGGGTGCACGGCTCGGCGCTCTTCGAGCGCGGCGAGACCCAGATCCTGGGCGTCACCACGCTGAACATGCTGCGCATGGAGCAGGCGCTGGACACCCTCTCCCCGGAGAAGTCCAAGCGCTACATGCACAACTACAACTTCCCGCCGTACTCCACCGGTGAGACCGGCCGGGTCGGCTCGCCGAAGCGGCGCGAGATCGGCCACGGCGCGCTGGCCGAGCGGGCGCTGATCCCGGTGCTGCCGTCGCGCGAGGAGTTCCCGTACGCCATCCGGCAGGTCTCCGAGGCGCTCGGCTCCAACGGCTCCACCTCGATGGGTTCGGTCTGCGCCTCCACCCTGGGCCTGCTCTCGGCCGGTGTGCCGTTGAAGGCGCCGGTCGCCGGCATCGCCATGGGCCTCATCTCCGACGAGGTCGAGGGCAAGACCCAGTACGTGACGCTGACCGACATCCTCGGCGCCGAGGACGCGTTCGGCGACATGGACTTCAAGGTCGCCGGCACCCGTGACTTCGTCACCGCGCTCCAGCTCGACACCAAGCTCAACGGCATCCCGTCGGACGTGCTGGCCGCCGCGCTCCAGCAGGCGCACGAGGCCCGGCAGACCATCCTCGACGTGATGCAGTCCGCGATCGAGGCCCCGGCCGCGATGAGCGACTACGCGCCCCGGGTCACCACCGTCAAGATCCCGGTCGACAAGATCGGCATGGTGATCGGCCCGAAGGGCCAGACCATCAACGCCATCCAGGACGAGACCGGCGCCGAGATCTCCATCGAGGACGACGGCACGATCTACGTCGGCGCGACCAACGGCCCGTCGGCCCAGGCCGCGGTCGAGCGGATCAACGCGATCGCCAACCCGACCCTGCCGAAGGTCGGCGACCGGTTCCTCGGCACCGTGGTGAAGACCGCCCCGTTCGGCGCCTTCATCTCGCTCCTGCCCGGCCGCGACGGCCTGCTGCACATCTCCAAGGTGGGCGACGGCAAGCGGGTCGAGAAGGTCGAGGACTACCTCAACGTCGGCGACAAGGTCGAGGTGGAGATCGCCGACATCGACCAGCGCGGCAAGATCTACCTGGACAAGGTCCGCCCGGAGGGCGCCGAGGCGCCGGCCGCCGAGGAGGCCGCCGGTGGCGAGCGTCCGGGTGGCCGGGACCGGGGCGACCGCGGCCCGCGCGACCGTGGCGACCGGGACCGCGAGCGCGGCAGCCGGGGCCCGGAGCGTGGCGAGGGCGGCGGCGAGGGCGGCGGCGAGCGCCCGCGTCGCCGGACCCGGCACAGCTGATCCTCGATCGGCCGGGTGACGCCGACGGCGTCACCCGGCCGATCCTGCGACGGCTCCAACTCGGCGCGTCTGCCGCGTGCTGCGACCTGGAGCCGTCGTTCGGCAACTCCAGTTCGGCGCGTCTGACCGCACCCGACCTGGAGCCGTCGCCATCCACCCCTCGGCGAACTGGAAGCAGGTTTTTCGTGAGTCGGACCCCTCGTTCGTCTTTTCCTGCGGATCGACGGGCGGTGGCGCCGCCGGGCGCCGTCCGGCAGGTGGCCGAGGCAACCCGGTCCGCCGGCGGGTCGACCCGGGCGGTCACCCGCACGCTCAGCGACGACCCGCTGGGCGGCACCGTACGCCGTACCGTGCTGCCCAGCGGGTTGCGCGTGCTCACCGAGGCGATCCCGGCGATGCGCAGCGTCTCGTTCGGCATCTGGGTCGCCGTCGGCTCCCGGGACGAGACCGGGCCGCAGGGCGGGGCCGCGCACTTCCTGGAGCACCTGCTCTTCAAGGGCACCCGCAAGCGCAGCGCGCTGGAGATCTCCTCGCAGATCGAGGCGGTCGGCGGCGAGACGAACGCCTTTACCACCAAGGAATACACCTGCTACTACGCCCGGGTGCTGGACGAGGACCTGCCCCTGGCCATCGACGTCATGTGCGACCTGGTCGCCGACTCGGTGCTCAACGACGCCGACGTGGAGACCGAGCGCGGCGTCATCCTCGAAGAGATCGCCATGCACGACGACGAGCCCGGCGACGAGGTGCACGACCTGTTCGCCCGCGCCGTCTACGGCGACCACCCCCTCGGCCGGCTGATCTCCGGCACCGAGGAGACGGTCACCCCGATGACCCGCCGGCAGATCCAGACCTTCTACCGCCGCCGGTACACCGCGCCGCAGATCGTCATCGCCGCCGCCGGCAACCTCGACCACGCCGCCGTGGTCAAGCTGGTCCGCCAGGCCCTGCGCGGCACCCCGCTGGACACCGACCCGGCGGTGCCGGCGCCGCACCGCCCGGCCGCCCCGGCGGTACGCACGAAGCCGGCCACCACGGTGGTCGAGCCGAAGGAGACCGAGCAGGCGCACGTGATCCTCGGCTGCCCGGGCATCGACCGCACCGACGAGCGGCGCTTCGCCCTCGGGGTGCTCAACAACGTCCTCGGCGGCGGCATGTCCAGCCGGCTGTTCCAGGAGATCCGGGAGCAGCGCGGGCTGGCCTACTCGGTCTACTCGTACGCCAGCCAGTACGCCGACAGCGGCCTGTTCGCCGTCTACGCCGGCTGCGCCCCGGGCAAGGTGGACGAGGTGCTGGAGCTGACCCGCGCCGAGCTGGCCAAGGTGGCCGCCGCGGGGATCACCGAGGCCGAGCTGGCCCGGGGCAAGGGGATGAGCAAGGGTTCCTTCGTCCTCGGCCTGGAGGACACCGGCTCCCGGATGAGCCGGCTGGCCAAGGGCGAGCTGCTCTACGGCGACCTGATGCCGGTGGACGAGCTGCTCGCTCGGGTCGACGCGGTGACCCTGGACGACGTGAACGCCCTGGCCGCCGACCTGCTCGGCCGGCCGATGTCCCTGGCGGTGGTGGGCCCGTTCGACGAGTCCGCCTTCTCCGCCTGACCCTTCCCGCCGCGCCCGCCGACGAGGGATGCCGCAGGTCGGGGTGTCCGCCGCCGGGGCGGGCCCGGGTTGCCGCAACCCGAGTCGATCATGCTCGTGGGGTGGGACGGCCGGGCGCTCCAGCGGGGTGGGCGTCCCGATTGGGATAGGTTGTGCCCCGTGACTGACGAGCAGGAGAAGAACCTGGCCGAGCCGATCCGGGTCGGCGTGCTGGGCGCCCGCGGCCGGATGGGCATGGAGGTCTGCAAGGCGGTCGACGCGGCCCCCGACATGGACCTGGTGGCGATGGTCGACCAGGGCGACGGGCTGTTCGCCGCCTCCGACGCCGGTGCCGAGGTGGTCGTCGACTTCACCACTCCGGACGTCGTCATGGACAACCTGCACTGGTGCGTCGACCAGGGCATCAACGTCGTGGTCGGCACCACGGGCTTCACCGAGCAGCGCCTGGACCGGGTCCGCGGCTGGCTCGCGCGCAAGCCGGGCGTGGGCGTGGTGATCGCCCCCAACTTCGGCATCGGTGCGGTGCTGATGATGCAGTTCGCCGCCCGCGCCGCCCGGCACTTCGAGTCGGTGGAGATCATCGAGCAGCACCACCCGCGCAAGCTCGACGCGCCCAGCGGCACCGCCACGCACACCGCCCGACTGATCGCCCAGGCCCGTGCCGAGGCCGGCCTCGGCGCCGCGCCGGACGCCACCCGCGACGAGGTGCCGGGCGCGCGCGGCGCCGAGATCGACGGGGTACGCGTGCACGCCGTCCGCGCCACCGGGCTGGTCGCACACCAGGAGGTGCTCTTCGGCACCACCGGCGAGACGCTGACCATCCGGCACGACTCGTACGACCGGGCCTCGTTCATGCCGGGCGTGCTGCTCGCTGTGCGGGAGGTACGCCACCGGCCGGGCCTCACGGTCGGCCTGGACGCCCTGCTCGACTGAGCGGCCCCCGTCCCGCCGGAATCCGGTCGTCACGCGGCCGGGCCGCGCCTAGGGTCGCGGGCATGATCGATTCTGCGCTCCGGGACCGCGCCGGCCGGCACGTGACCCTGCGTCCCGTGGACGACGACAACTGGCGGGCGGTGGCGGACGTGGCGCCCCGCGACGACCAGCGCGCCTGGGTGCCCGCCCTGGCCGCCCGCTACCTGCTGCTGACCATGCGCTCGGACGTCTGGACCTCGCTGGCCGTGTACGCGGACGAGACGGTGGTCGGGCACGTCATGTGGGGCGTGGACGACGACGGTTCCCGGTGGATCGGCGGCATGGTGATCGACGCCGCCGAGCAGGAGCGGGGCGTCGGTCGGGCCGCGGTGCGTACCCTCGCCGACTGGCTCGCCATCCAGGGCCACCCGATCCGCCTCAGCTACCACCCCGACAACACCCAGGCCGCCGCCCTCTACCGTTCCCTCGGCTTCCACCCCACTGGCGCCACGGAGGACGACGAACTGGTCGCCGAACTCACCCCCGCCTGACCGCGTCGATCATGAGGTTGACGGCGCCGTCCGAGATCGACTTCGCCGCCAACCTCATGATCAACGGCGTCAGCGGGGGGCGGGGGTTTCCGTAGCGGGGCGCTGGGTGGGGATGTGGGGGGTGGTGGTCACCGTCAGGCCGGCGGGGAGGCCGGTGACGGTGGGCCGGCCCGAGGCGTCGACCTGGACGGCGACCGGGGCGCCGGCGACGCGGAGGCCGTCGACGGCGAGCGCGCCCAACTCCGGGCCGGCCAGCGGGCTCAGCCGCACCTGGCCGCCCGGCACGTCGGGGTAGATGCCCACGCCGGCCTGGAGCAGCAGCACGGCGGCCGCCGCCGCCCACGCCTGCGGGCGGCACGCCGCCGGGTACGGCACCGGACGGCTGAGCGTCGCCCGGTCGTCCCCGGCGTACAGCTCGGGGAGGCGGTAGTCGAACGCCTCGGCGGCGGCGAGCAGCCCGTCGGCGAGCCGGAGCGCGCCGTCGGCGAAGCCGGCCCGGGCCAACCCGCCGACCACGATCGCCGTGTCGTGCGCCCAGATCGAACCGCAGTGGTACGACAGCGGGCTGAACCCGGCGTCGTCGGTGGACATGGTGCGCAGCCCGAAGCCGCCGGCCAGCGCCTCGGTCGACAGCAGCGCCGCCACCTGTGCCGACTCGGCGTCGGAGAGCAGGCCGGTGCCGAGCAGGTGGCCGATGTTGCTGGTCAGCGAGTCGACCGGGCGCTTGTCCCGGTCCAGCGCCAGCGCGGGCTGCGGGCCGTACCGGCCGTCGACCCAGAACGCGTCGCGGAACCGCCGGGCCAGCCGGTCGGCGTACTCCCGCCAGCGGTCGCCGCCCGGGCGGCCGAAGGCGTCGAGCAGGTCGGCGCCGTGCACCGCCGCCTGGTAGGCGTATCCCTGCACCTCGGACAGCACGATGGGTGACTGCGCCTGCCGGCCGTCGCGGAAGCGGATCGAGTCGCCCGAGTCCTTCCAGCCCTGGTTGGCCAGGCCGCTGCCGCTGGTGTCGACGTATTCGACGAAGCCGTCGCCGTCGGCGTCGGCGTGCTCGCCGAGCCAGCCGAGCGCCGCCTCCAGGTGCGGGAGCAGCGGCTCGACCTGGTCGGCGGCGAGACCCCAGCGCCAGGCGTCGTGCAGCAGGCCGACCCAGAGCATGGTGGCGTCGACGGTGCCGTAGTACGCGGGCGGCAGCCGCAGCTCATGGGCGGGCAGGCTGAACTCGTGCCGGCGCAGCTCGTGCAGGATCTTGCCGGGCGCCTCGCCGGTGGCCGGGTCGACCCTGCTGCCCTGCCGGCGGGCGAGGACGCGCAGCGTGCCGGCGGCCAGTTCGGTGCCGAGCGGCAGCATCATCCGGGCGGCCCAGAGGCTGTCCCGGCCGAAGAGGGTGAGGAACCAGGGCACGCCCGCGCCGAGGAAGACGTCCCCGGGGTGGGCCGGGTCGGCCAGCCGCAGCCCGCGCAGGTCGGCCAGGGAGCGGTCGAGCAGCCGGACCAGGCGGCGGTCGTCGGCGCGGACCTGCGGGACGGACCACTCGGGGCCGGCCGGCGGGGCGACCACCACGGCCTTCGGATCGGTGACGGCGAGCCGCCAGCGCAGCGTCACGGCGTCGCCGGGGGCGAGGTCCACCGGCCAGCTGAGCCGGGGCGCGAGGGCCCGGTCGCCGGTGGCGTCGACGGTCGCCGCCTCGCCGGTCACCGTGACGGTGACGCCCTCGGCGGCCCACTGGACCTGGCCGGGCTCGCCGGACTTCGCCTCCAGCGGCGACCCGCTCCCGCCGGACTTGACCAGCTCGATCGGGGCGAGGTCGCAGCCCAGGTCGACGCTGACCGTGGCGCGGACGGGGGCCGCGGCGGTGGAGGTGATCCGGATCTCCTCGGTGACGCCGTGCGGGCCGGCCTCCCGGATGCGGTCGATCCGGACGGTCGGGTCGGGGCCGGGGTCGCCGAGCCAGCGGGCCAGGGTGACGAAGCGGACCCCGTGGGGCCCGGCCGCCCCGTGGGCCACCGCCTCCGGTTCCCGGTCGTCGACGCGCAGCTCGGCGCGGGAGAGTACGCGGGCGTCGGCGTGGAACACGCCCTGGACGCCGCTCGGCCGGATCTGACCCGCCGCGTCGCCCAGCGCGCTGGTGGGGGCGTGGACCGCCCCGACCAGCTCGTGCAGCAGGGGTTGCAGGTGGCGTTCGGACACGGGGAACTCCTGGTGCTGATCGGGTGGCCGGAGCGCGTCTTGACAACTGGCTCCGGCCCGGTGCAGAGTGCGAAACATTCCAGAAACTTTGAACGATCTAATACTGCCGTATCCACGTTGGAACGTTCAAGGCGGCGAGAGGGACTCAATGGCTGAAAAGGTGACCATCTCGACGGTGGCCCGGCATGCCCAGGTGAGCCGGCAGACGGTCTCCAACGTCCTCAACGCGCCGCACATCGTCCGGGACGAGACCCGGCGCCGGGTGGAGGAGGCGATCGCCGCGCTGGGCTACCGGGCCAACCAGGCCGCCCGGCAGATGCGGACCGGTCGCTCCCGGCTCGTCGCGGTCCGCATCGAGCCCACCCGGGACGGGATCAACGGCTCGGTGCTCGACCGGTTCCTGCACGGCCTCACCGAGACCGCCGACGCCGCCGGCTACCGGGTCCTGCTCTACACCGCCCGTGACGACGGACACGAGATCGACACCTACGACGACCTGCTCGGCGCGTACGACCTGGACGGTTTCGTGCTCACCGGCACCGACCACGGTGACCCGCGGACCGCCTGGCTGGCCGAGCGGAACGTGCCGTTCGTGACGTTCGGCCGGCCCTGGGACGCCGCCGAGGCCCATCCCTGGGTCGACGTCGACGGCGCGGCCGGCACCGCGCAGGCCACCCAGCGGCTGCTCGACACCGGCCACCGCCGGATCGGCTTCATCGGCTGGCCGGCGGGTTCCGGCGTCGGCGACGACCGGCGTGCCGGCTGGCGTACCGTCATGGCCGCCGCCGGCCTGGCCGGCGGCGCACCCCACCGCGAGACCGAGGACGGCATCGCCCACGGCGAGCGGGAGATGCGGGCGCTGCTCGCCGCCGACGAACCGCCCACCGCGGTGGTCTGCGTCAGCGACTCGCTCGCCCTCGGCGCCCTCCAGGCGGTACACGCGGTGGCCGCCTCCGTCGCCGTCGTCGGCTTCGACGACACCCCGGTGGCCGCCGTGGTCGGGCTGACCAGCGTCAGCCAGCCGCTCGCGGCTGCCGCCGCCCGCTGCTTCGAGCTGCTCACCGGCCTGCTCGACGGTCAGCCCACCGACCCACACGTGCTACTCAGCCCCACGCTCGTGCTCCGGCACACCGCGTGATCCCCCATCCCCACCAGGAGAATGAGATGACACCTCGCACCCTCACCCGGGCGGCGCTGGCCGGCCTCACGGCCGCCGCGCTGTTCGGCACCGCCGCCTGCGGCAGCGGGTTCGACGACTCCGCGAAGGACACCAAGCAGTCCAGCGGTCCGGCCAACCTGCAGATCATGATCGGCTCCTCCGGCGACGCCGAGACCAAGGCGGTGCAGGACGCCGCCGCGAAGTGGGCCTCCTCCTCCGGCAACACCGCCACGGTGACCCCGGCCCAGGACCTCACCCAGCAGCTCGGCCAGGCCCTCGCCGGCGGCACCCCGCCGGACGTCTTCTACGTCGACGCGTCCCGGTTCGCCGACTACGCCAGCGTCGGCGCGCTGGAGCCGTACGGCGACAAGGTCAGCAACAAGGACGACTTCTACGAGAGCCTGCGGAACACCTTCACCTACGACGGCAAGCTCTACTGCGCGCCGAAGGACTTCTCCACCCTGGCGCTCGAGATCAACACCGACCTGTGGGCCAAGGCCGGCCTGACCGACGCCGACGTGCCGACCACCTGGGACCAACTCACCGCCGCCAGCCAGAAGATCAAGGCGAAGGGCATGGTGGCGCTCGCCCTCGGCGACACCCGGGACCGGATCGGCGCGTTCATGGTGCAGAACGGCGGCTGGCTGATGAGCAAGGACGGCAAGCAGCCGACCGCCGACACCCCGGAGAACGTCCAGGCCCTCGAGTACGTCAAGGGCCTGCTCACGAACGGCTACGCGAAGTTCCCGAAGCAGCTCGACGCCGGCTGGTCCGGTGAGGCGTTCGGCAAGGGCAAGGCCGTGATGACCATCGAGGGCAACTGGATCAAGGGTGCCCTGAAGAACGACTTCCCGAACGTGAAGTACAAGGTCGTCCCGCTGCCGGCCGGCCCGAAGGGCCAGGGCACCCTCTCCTTCACCCAGTGCTGGGGCATCGCCGCGAAGTCGAAGTTCAAGGACCAGGCGATCAAGTTCGTCGAGGCGATGACCGCCGGCGACCAGCAGATCGCCTTCGCCAACGCGTTCGGCGTGATGCCGTCCCGGCAGTCCGTCCGCGACCAGTACACCAGCGCCTTCCCGGCGGACAAGCCGTTCATCGACGGCGCCGCGTACGCCCAGGGCCCGGTGAACGCGCCGAAGATGGACAGCGTGCTGCGCGACCTCGAGGCCGGCCTGCAGGGCCTGGCCAACGGTGACCCGAAGAGCATCCTGGCGAACTTCGACAAGAACGCCAAGGCGGCGCTCGGCGGCTGAGCGTGACCGGAGGGGCCCGCGTCGCGGGCCCCTCCGCGTCGGCTCCCACTCGAAGGAGGGAGGGGAGATGGCTACGGAGGCGCTCACCGCCCCGGCCACCACGCCGGCCGGTCCGTCGCGCCGCCGCCGCGGCGGCATCCGCGGCAACGAGAACATCGCCGGCTGGCTCTTCGTCGCGCCGGTGATCGTGATCCTCGGGTTCTTCCTGCTGCTGCCGATCCTGATGGCGCTCTGGGTGAGCCTCACCGACTGGAACGGCCAGGGCAGCCCGTTCACCGCGGACGTGCCGTTCGTCGGCGGGAAGAACTACACCCGGCTGTTCACCGAGGACGGGCTCGACCGCCGGGACTTCATGACCAGCATCCGCAACACCATGTACTACGTCGGGATCGTGGTGCCGGCGCAGACCGTGCTCGCTCTCGGTCTCGCGCTGATCGTGAACAACCGGATGCTCAAGGGAAAGGGCTTCTTCCGCAGCGCCTTCTACTTCCCCTCGGTCACCAGCTCGGTGGCGATCAGCGTGGTGTTCCTGTTCCTGTTCGCCAACTCCGGCGCGGTCAACAACCTGCTCAGCTTCCTCGGCATCGACGGGCCGGAGTGGTTCGCCGACTCCCGCGGCGTACTGCACCTGCTGCTCGGCATCGTCGGGGTGGACTCTCCGCCCGGCGCGCTCACCTCCGGCGGCCCGTTGGGGCTGAGCTGGTGGGACTGGCTCTCCGGGCCGAGCGTGGCCATGGTCTCGATCATCTGCCTGGTGATCTGGACCACCTCGGGCACGTTCATGCTGATGTTCCTCGCCGCGTTGCAGAACGTGCCGGTGGCGCTGGACGAGGCCAGCACCCTCGACGGGGCGACCCGCTGGCAGCGGTTCCGCCACGTCACCCTGCCGCTGATCAAGCCGACCACGTTCCTGGTGCTCACCCTCGGCCTGATCGGCTCCTGGCAGGTCTTCGACCAGGTGTACGTGATGAGCCAGGGCGACCCGGCCAAGACCACCCTCACCCCGGCGTACCTGTCGTACCGCACCGCGTTCCGGGACTTCGACTACGGCTCGGGGGCGGCGATCTCGTTCGTGCTGTTCCTGATCATCATCGTCTTCACCCTGCTCCAGCGCCGGGTGATGGCCGACCGGGACCGATCCCGGCGCGGCCGGTGGTGGCGGCGACGCGTACCGGAAGGGTCCTGACATGGCCGTGCTGACCGACCGGCCGGCGGCGCCCGTCGCGCCGCGCGCCGCCCGTGGGCCACGCGCCCGGGTCAACCGCATCCTCGGGTACGCGGTCCTGATCTTCTTCGGGCTGGTCTTCATCTACCCGTTCGTGATCCAGCTCGGCAACTCGTTCAAGACCGAGCCGGACGCGGCGGCGAACCCGCTCTCCCCGGTGCCCGACCCGGTGACCCTGGCCGGGTTCGAGCGGATCTTCGCAGGCACCAACTTCCCGCTCTGGCTGGGCAACTCGCTGCTGGTCACCGTGCTGGTCACCCTCGGCCGGGTCTTCTTCGACTCGCTGGCCGGATACGCCCTGGCCCGGCTGCGCTTCCGGGGCCGGGCCGGGCTCTTCGCCGCGGTCATCGCCGTGATGGCGGTGCCCGGCGTGGTGCTGCTGATCCCGAAGTTCCTGGTGCTCAAGCAGCTCGGCCTCTACGACAGCTACGCGGGCCTGGTGGTGCCGCTGCTGGCGGACGCGGCCGGGGTGTTCATCATGAAGCAGTTCTTCGAGTCGATCCCGGTGAGCGTGGAGGAGGCGGCCCGGATCGACGGCGCCGGGGTGTTCCGCACCTTCTGGTCGGTGGTGCTGCCGATGGCGCGGCCCGCGCTGATCACGCTGACCATCCTGTCGTTCCAGGGCTCCTGGAACGAGTTCCCGCACAGCCTGGTCTCGGTCCAGGACCCGCACCTGTTCACCCTGCCCCGCGGCCTGGCCGACCTGGTCAGCGGGTCGCTGGGCAAGGGCACGCAGTATCCGCTCAAGCTGGGCGCGGCGCTGCTGGCCACCATCCCGGTGGCGGTGCTGTTCGTGATCTTCCAACGCTACTTCGTGCGGGGCGCCAACGAGGGCGCCGACAAGGGCTGAGCGACGGGCTCGATCGGTACCGGTGGCGGGGGGGCCCCGCGCCGGGGCCCCCCCCCCCCCCCCAAAAAAAAAAAAAAAAAAAAAAAAAGTTGGGGGGGGGGGGGGGGAAACCCGCACGCCGGGGCGCGGCCCCCCCCCAAGCCCCCCA
>NZ_JBIAFE010000024.1:0-139102 GCF_042869115.1 Micromonospora sp. NPDC007230
GGGGGGGGGGGGGGGGCCGCGGGGGGGGGCGCCCCCCCCCCCGCCCCCCCCCGCGCCCCCCCCCCCCCCCCCCCCAGCCCCCAACAGCAACCACCTCACAAGAGCAACCAGCCCACAGCAGCAACCACCGAACAGCCGCGCCGATCACCCCAGCCCGGCGCCCACCGAGCAACCGCAGCTGGCGGCGTACCCCGGATCAGCCCTCGACGGCGGCGGCGAGCCGCCGGGGCTCCTCGGGCGGCGCGGCGTCGGCCTGGCCCACCGGGGCGCCGGCGACCGGCACGGCGACGGCGGCCTCGGCGACCGCCTGGGCGCGGCGGGTGCGACGCAGCGCCCGCACGGCCAGCGCCAGCGCGACCAGCCAGCCGGCGCCGAGCACCGCGTAGACCAGGAACGGGATCGGGCCGGCCAGCTCACCGGCGCGCAGGAGCGCCCGGGCGTTGGTCAGCACGATCACGCCGCCGATCGTCGCGCCCAGCAGCTGGGCGGGAACGATGCGGACCAGCCAGGCGGCGATCGGCGCCGCGACCAGGCCACCGATCAGCAGGGCGGCCACGGTGGGCAGCAGGAAGCCCTCGGAGCCGAGGCCGATCAGGAACCCGACACTGGCCGCGCCGGCGACCATGAACTCGGCGGTGTCGACCGAACCGATGACCTTGCGCGGCTCCATCCGGCCGGAGACGAGCAGCGCGGGCGTGGCGACCGGGCCCCAGCCCCCGCCGCCGGTGGCGTCGATGAAGCCGGCGACCAGGCCGAGCGGGCTCAGGAACCGCCCCCGCAGCCGGCCGGCGGTCCGGTTGGCGCGCAGCGGTCGGGAGAAGCGCACCAGCAGGTACGCGCCCAGGGTGAACAGGATCGCGGCCATCCACGGGGCGGCGGCCTCGGTGGAGATCGAGCTGAGGAAGGTGGCGCCGACGAACGCGCCGATCGCGCCGGGTACCGCGATCCGGGCGACCACCCGCCAGTCGACGTTGCCGAACCGCCAGTGCGCCACGCCGGCGGCGACCGTGGTGCCGATCTCCGCCAGGTGCACCGAGGCGGACGCGGCGGCCGGCGCCACCCCGGCGAACAGCAGCAGGGTGGAGGAGGTCAGCCCGTACGCCATGCCGAGCGCGCCGTCGACCAGCTGCGCGGCGAGCCCGACCAGGGCGAGGATCAGCAGCTTGCGCATGAGGTCCTCCGACTTTTCGGCATCTCCTATCGACTTGGTCGACAATGCGGTACGCGACCGCTCCGGTCAAGTCCCCCATCCAGTTAGTGGGACGCGCCGGACGGCGCGGAATGGGCGCGGGTCAGCCGGCCGGGCGGGACCGGCGGGCGGAGCGCGGGCAGCCCGGTCACGGGCTGAGGGGCGGGCCGGCGGACGGCCGGGTCGGTCAGCTCCAGGCGCTCGGGTCGGCGGCGAGCTCGTTGACCCGGCCGGGCAGTGCACCACTGGCCACGTCGGCGAGGGAGACCTGCTCCAGGATCTGCCGCTCACTGGCCCGCAAGGCGATCCAGACGTCCTGCAACGCCCGGGCCGCTCCCTGGTAGCCGAGATCCTCGGGTCGCTGACCGCGGATGTGGGCGAGCGGACCGTCGATCACCCGGATCACCTCGGCGAGGGAGATCTCCGCCGCCGGCCGGGCCAGCCAGTAGCCGCCCTCGGGCCCCCGCTGGGCGTGCACGATCCCGCCCCGGCGCAGCTGGAGCAGGATGCTCTCCAGGAACTTCGGCGGGATGTCCTGGGCGCGGGCGATCTGCTCGGCGGTCACCGGGCGGCTCCGTCCGGTGGCCGTCCCGTCGGCGACCGAGGCCAGCTCGGCGGCCGCGCGGAGGGCGTAGTCGACCCGGGCGGAGAGACGCATGCCGGCAAGATTAGTCGGCTGGTCAGCCAGCCGGATTGCCGGCCCTCGCCCGAGCGGGCACGGTGGCCCGGTCAGGCGCCCTCGCGGCGCAGCAAGCCCTCCTGCACCGCGCTGGCGATGTGCCGGCCGTCGGTGGTGAACATCCGGCCGGTGGCCAGCCCGCGGGCACCCGAGGCGGACGGGCTCCAGCAGTCGTAGAGGAACCACTCGTCGGCGCGGAACCGCCGGTGGAACCAGAGCGCGTGGTCGAGGCTCGCGCCCACCACTCCCCCGGGCCCCCACACCTCGCCGTGCACGGACAGCACCGAGTCGAGCAGGGTCAGGTCGGAGGCGTATGTGAGGGCGCAGGCGTGCAGCAGCGGGTCGTCGGGCAGCTTGCCGTCGATGCGCATCCACACCCGCTGGTGCGGCTCGGCGGGGCGGTCGCCGGGGCGTACCCAGCCGGGCTCGCCGACGTAGCGGACGTCGATCGGGCGCGGGATCTGACCCCAGATGCCGAGCCGCTCCGGGTAGCGGGCGAGCCGGTCGGTCATGGTCGGGATCTCGTCCGGCCCGGGCACGTCCGGCGGGGCCGGCGCGTGGTGGTCCAGCCCCTCCTCCTGCCGCTGGAACGAGGCCGACATGAAGAAGATCGGCTTGTCGTGCTGCAGCGCGACCGAGCGCCGGACCGAGAAGGACCGGCCGTCCCGGATGTCCTCGACCCGGTATTCGATCGGCTCGGCCGGGTCACCGGGACGGACGAAGTAGCCGTGCAGGGAGTGCACGAAGCGCTCCGGGTCGACGGTGCGTCCGGCGGCCACCAGGGCCTGGCCGGCGACCTGGCCGCCGTACACCCGCTGCGGGCCGACCGGCGGGCTGATCCCCCGGAAGGTCATCTCGCCGATCTTGTCCAGGTCGAGGACCTCGAGGAGCTGGTCGACCGCGGCCTGGCCGGTCGCCACCGGCTGCGCGCTCACGGGGCCACCTCAGTTCGCGACTGCGGGGCTCGCAAAACCGGCTCACTCCTCGCGCTCACGGTGCCGCTCTTCGTTCGCGACTGCGGGGCTCGCAAAACCGGCTCACTCCTCGCGCTCACCGTGCCGCTCTTCGTTCGCGACTGCGGGGCTCGCAAGACCGGCTCACTCCTCGCGCTCACGGGGTCACCTCGCCTGCGAGCCGGATAGCTCGGGCGCCCCGCTCGCTCACTGCAGCGCTCGGGCCGAGGCGGCGTCGACCAGCGAGCCGAGCTGGTGCACCCGCAGGGTGTTGGTGGAGCCGGGGGTGCCGGGCGGGCTACCCGCCACGATCACCACGTGATCGCCGGGGTTGGCCCGGTTGAGGCCGAGCAGCGCCTGGTCGACCTGGCGGAACATGTCGTCGGTGTGCGCGACGAACGGCATCAGGAAGGTCTCCACGCCCCAGGAGAGGGCGAGCTGGTTGCGCACCTCGGGCACCGGGGTGAAGGCGAGCAGCGGCAGGTCGCAGTGCAGCCGGCTGAGCCGCCGGACGGTGTCGCCGGTCTGCGAGAAGGCGACCAGCGCCTTGGCGCCGATGGCCCGGGCGATGGAGGACGCGCCGACGGTGAGGGCGCCGCCGTGGGTACGCGGGTCGTGCTGCAGCCGCGGCACGCCGATCGAGCCGGACTCGGTGGTGGAGATGATCTTGGCCATGGTGCTGACCGTGAGCACCGGGTACTTGCCGACGCTGGTCTCGCCGGAGAGCATCACGGCGTCCGCGCCGTCGAGCACCGCGTTGGCCACGTCGGAGGCCTCGGCGCGGGTCGGCCGCGAATTCTCGATCATGGAGTCGAGCATCTGGGTGGCCACGATGACCGGCTTGGCGTTCTCCCGGCAGAGCTGCACGGCGCGCTTCTGCACCAGCGGCACCTGGTCCAGCGGCAGCTCGACGCCGAGGTCGCCGCGGGCGACCATGACCCCGTCGAAGGCGAGCACGATCGCCTCCAGGTGGTCGACCGCCTCGGGCTTCTCGACCTTGGCCAGGACCGGGCGCTGCACGCCCTCCTCGGCCATGATCGCGTGCACCAGCTTGATGTCCTCCGGCGAGCGCACGAAGGAGAGCGCGATCAGGTCGACGCCCAGGCCGAGGGCGAACCGCAGGTCCTCGGCGTCCTTCTCCGACAGGGCCGGGACGCTGACCGCCACGTTCGGCAGCGAGACACCCTTGTTGTTGGAGACCGCGCCGCCCTCGGTGACCAGGCAGCGGATGTCGTTGCCGGTGACGTCGCTGACCTCGACCGCGACGCGGCCGTCGTCGATCAGCAGCCGGTCGCCCGGCTTCACCTCCTGGGGCAGCTTGCGGTAGGTGCAGGAGACCCGGTCCTTGGTGCCGAGGATGTCGTCACCGGTGATCACCACCGAGTCGCCGGTGCGCCACTCGTGCGGGCCGTCGGCGAACCGGCCGAGCCGGATCTTCGGGCCCTGCAGGTCCGCGAGGACCGCCACCGGGCGCCCCGAAGCCTCGGCCGCCTCGCGGACCAGCCGGCAGACCGCCTCGTGGTCCGCGTGACTGCCGTGGCTGAAGTTGAGCCTCGCCACGTTCATGCCCGCCTCGACCAGGCCCCGAATGCGCTCCGGGGACGAGGTGGCGGGGCCGAGGGTGCAGACGATCTTCGCGCGGCGTGTCACGCCCATCAGGCTAGTCTCTCCTCCGGGTCGACCTGCCGGCCGACCCCTTTCAGAGTGCGGAATTGTCCAACGACGGGCCATCCCCGCGCGGCGGGCGGAGCGGAACCGCGGCCGGAACGTCGTGGGTGGCGGGCATCGGCGACCGCGCGGCGGAAATCGTACCCCCCGCCACCAGTTCCCGTCGGGGCGCTCCCGGCCCACCCGCGAGCGCCGGTCGAGGCGGCGTCGACCGTTGCCCCACCGCGCTCAGCGCTGCGCCTCGGCCAGCGGGAACTCCAGCGAGCCGGCCGGGCAGAGGAAGGTCAGCACATCCACCCGGTAGAGCCCGGCCTGCACCGCCGGGTCGGCCTCCATGACGGTACGCACGTCGTCCACCGAGCCGGTGCGCGCCAGGCCGAAGCCGATCGGCGGGTCCGGCTCGCGGGCCGGACCGTCCACCGAGCCGTCGATCAGGATGATGCCCCGCCGGAGCAGCGCCTGCATGTGCTCCTGGTGCTCGGCCTGCAACCGCTGCACCGTCTCCTCGGGCAGGGCCCGGCCGGACGGCCCCGGGTAGAGCACGATGCACTCGTACGTGTCGAGCGCGAAGTCGACCTGCGGCGTTCCGGTCATGTCGCACCTCCAGACGTACGCCTCGGCCCAGCGTCGCACGGCTCGGACGGCCGCCGTGGTCGCTCGACCCAACTGCCCGGGGCGCCGCCGGGTTCCCGACCCGCCGCGCCGTTCGTCCCGGCGACAACGAGTTCCTGGCCGGCCTCGACGGCACGCCGTACCCGGTCGACGCCCCGCCGCCGGCGGGACCGGGCGACGGCCGCTGGCGTGCTCCACGGCCGGACCGGCGGGCGCATTCGGCCGCCCGCCGGGTGCTCGGATCAGATGGCGAAGCAGTTCGGGTGGATGGCGGCGCCGGCGAGCGCCTGCCGGACGATGCTGTAGGCCGTGCCGTCGAGGACGAGACCGAGGTGGCCGACCACTCGCAGCGGGCACGACGACTGGATCAGCACGTTGGTCGCGCCGTCGGCGAGGGTGGCGTTGTCGACCGGGATCACCAGCTCGTCCTGCCAGGTCCGGATCGTGGTCCAGCGGACCGCGCCCGGGGTGTCGTCACCGCCGTTGAGGTCGGCGAGCAGACCCGAGCCGACCGACATCTGCTGGCAGGCGACGATGCCGGCGCAGCTGCCCAGGCCGAGGAACTTCACGATGTTCGCGACGTAGGTGCCCTGCTGGGGGGTGCCCAGGCTGACGTAGCGGCCGACCTTGTCGACGCCGCCGAGGAACTTCACGTACCAGCGGGAGACCAGGCCGCCCTCGGAGTGGGTGACCAGGTCCACCTTGGCCGCCCCGGTGGCGGCGCGGACCTGGTCCACGTAGGACGAGAGCGCGCGGGCGGATTCCCGGATGTCGCCGAAGCCGAGGTCGGGAAGCTGGTAGATGGAGACCCGGTAGCCGTCGGCGCGCAGCCGGGCGGCGATCGGCTCGTACGCGATGGAGACCCCGATCAGGCCCCCGACGACGATGACCGGGTTGCCGGTGGCCGCGGCGGTGCGGCCGACGGTCTCGGTGGCGCCGGCGGGGGTGCCGGAACCCGCCGCGGCCGCCTGGGCGGCGGTGGCGGGCAGCAGCAGGGCCGCGACGGTGGTGATGGCGACCAGGATCTTTCGGAGCAGCATGGCTGCACCTCCGGTGGGAGGCACCCGGGGAACCGGGAGGGACGGATGAGGGAATCCGATCGATCGTGGGAACGATGATGCGTGGCAGATTTCACATACGTCAATGGAAAGTTACGCGCCGGTAACCCGTTGTTCCGCGAGACGCACAAACCGGCGTACCGGGCAACTGTCCTCTATGGAGTGGCGGGACGCGCCGGACCGCCCGCACCGGTCCCGGGCCGCCGAACCGACGGCAGCGCTCACGCCGAGGCGGCCGCGCGGGTGATCGCGCGAGCGGTCGCCGCCAGCCCGGCCCGGTCGCACCGCTCCGGGTCGGCCAGCACGTCGACCGCGACGCCCGGCTCGACCAGCCAGAACGCCTCCCCCACGCCGATCAGGCCGGGGCCGTCGGGGTGCGCGAACTCGGCCCACTCCCCGCCGCCGGGATCGCGCTCGTGGTAGTCGGCGAGGAAATCGTGCAACGCGGTGAGGTCGATGAGCCGCTCTCCCCGGAGCACGTGCACCCGCAGGTCGACCCGGAAGCCCTCCGCGACCTGGCGCTCCCAGACCCGCGTGGCGAAGCTGACCTCGTCCCACTCGCTGGCGAAGTCCGACACCTCGGTGCCGACGCCGGCCGGCACGTGACCGACGTGGAAGCCGTCCAGCTCACCGCCGTCGCGGGCGACGGACCCGTCCCGATCGCTCATCCCGGGCTCAGCTTCCCAGCGCCTGGACCTTGGCGATGGTCTCCTGGACATGCTGCCGGGCGGGCTCGCCGCCCTGGGCGGCCTGGGCCAGGGCCTGCCGATAGGCGTCGACCACGCCGAGCAACGGTCCCGCCGCCACGCCCTCCAGCGCGCCGGCCACCAGCGCGCGCGCCTCGGCCGCGTCCTGGGCCGCAGCCGCCGTCTTGGCCTTCGCCTCGTCCAGCTTCTGCGCCGCCGCCGCCAGCCTGGCGATGATCTGCGCTGCGCTCACGCCACCGCCTCGCTGCTGAACTGAATGGTTCGCTCGCTCCGCTCGCTCACGCGCCCTCCCCGTCCCGCCGCGTCGCCCCGACCGCACCACGGCACCTACACCGGCACCGGCCACTGAGGAGCCTACGAGATCACGGCACGCCCCGCGACCATCCGATCACGGATACTCGGCCGGCCGGGATCCCGCATGGTCAGCGCATCAGGCGGAACACCAGGAGGTAGACGCAGAACAGCGACGGCGAGAACAGCGCACAGATCACGAAGCCGAGCGGGACGTACCGCGACGGTGGGGGGCCGGAGCTGACCGGCGGCCGACCCCAGCGGGCAAGCACCAGTTGCCCGGCGAGGAACGACAGCAGCGGCACGCCCGCGCACGAGGCGGCGGCCACCAGATCGAGCCCGGTGGCCGGGATCTGCGAGCCCACCAGCGCGACCAGCATCAGCACCGAGCCGGCCAGCGCGCACGCCGCGTAGACCGCGACGGCCCGGGCCGGCGACGACCAGGCCGGCAGCAGCGCGGGCCGGTGCGCGATCGCCTCGGCCTGCTGCCCGTACCGGTCGGCCTCGTCGGCCAGTTGCCGGGCCGCGGCCAGCTCCGCCGCCGGATCCGCCTCCGCCGAGGGGGCGGGCACCGCATTTTCCGGGTACGCCCCGACGCCCGGCCGCCCCGGCGCGGCGGCTGCGCCGCCGGTCGCCACCGCCCCGGTTCCGGGCGCAGGTCCGGGTGCCCCCGCCAGGCGCGGTGCACCCGCCGGCGGCGGTACGGCCCCCGGCCCCGTGCCGGACCCGGGTCCGGCCAGACTCGACACACCGGTCGACGTCGACCAGGCCGGTGCCGGCCCAGCCGGGATCGCCGGTCCGCCCTGTGACGGGACCCGGTCCGCCGGGTCCGCCGGCGGCGACGCCGGCAGTCCGGCGGCCCGGCCGAGCTGGTCGAGGCGCTGCCCCTGGGCGGCGAGCCGCTGGCCGAGTTGGTCGACGGCGGTGTGCAGGGACCGGCGGCGTTCCGCCTCGGCGGCGACGGCCTGCTCCTCGCCGCGCTGCCGCGCGGACAGCTCCCGGGCCAGGGCCGCGTACTCCTCGAATCCGCTCACGCCGCCGCCTCGCTCCGCTCCGCGGCGGCGCGAGGCGCCACGCTACTGAGCCAAATGGTTCGCTCGCTTCGCTCTCTCACACCGCCGCCCCGCTCCGCACCGCGGCGGCGCGAGGCGCCACGCTACCGAGCCAAATGGTTCGCTCGCTCACGTGTCGCCTCCGTCACCGACGAAGGGCACGATCAGGGTGGTCCGCTGGTCGTGCCGGTCCACCAGCAGGGCCCGCCCGTCACGCGGGACATAGCCGAGGTCGTGCCAGCCCAGATGCAGGCCGAGGTCAGCGCCGGGCACGTTCAGCGCGACCAGGCAGGCCAGGTCGTCGCGGTTCTGCGTACCGCCGAGGTCCTCGCCGAGCCGGCGCAGCCCGCGCCACCAGCCGAGCAGGTGCACCCCGTGCGCCGGCCCCTGGCGGAGCACGGCCCGCAGGTCGTCGTGCCCGGAGCGGAAGGTGGCCGGGTCGGTGGCGGCGAGCACGCCGGAGGCGGCGTCCACCCCGAACAGCACGAGGTAGGTGCGCCCGGCCGTACCATCCCCCGAGCCAGCCGGGGCGCCGGACGGGCCGCCCGGTCGCTCACCTCCGGGTCCGGCGGCCGGCTCGGCGAGTTGGGCGCGCAGTGCCGCCGCGTCGAGGCGGCGGACCGGATGCCCGGCGGCGGCCAGGGTCATCGCCAGGTCGTCGGCGGCATCGGTGGTGCCGGGCGCCAGGGGGGCGAGCAGGAAGCGGGCCGTGCCGGGGGCCTGCTGCCGGGCCAGGCTGAGGGTGGCCGAGCGGAGCACGTCCACCCCGGCCGAGGCGGTGCCGACCACGGCGAGGTGCCGGCCGGGGCTGGCGTCCAGGCGGAAGGCTGCCGTGCTGCCGGCCACGTCCACCGTCCGGCCGACCAGCGCGAGCGGCGGCTCGGTGCCCGGCCGCAGCGCGGCCCAGGTGGGGTCGGCGGCCAGTCGCGGCGTCTCGTACCCGCGGAAGACGGTGGGCGGGCGCGCGCCCGCCGGCCGGGCCTGGAACAGCTCGTGCCGGAGGGTGGCCAGGTCGGCCCCGGCGGCGTGCGCGTCGGGGAAGCGGACCTCGGTGTTCGCGCCGGCCGCGCCCCCGGCGGTGTTGACCACGGCCGTCCCCACCCGCAGCGTCTGCGCGGCGTCGTTGAGCGGGTCGAGCACTCCGCTCCCGCCGGGGAGCGCCACCCGCAGCGGGAACTGGCCGAAGATGGCCTCGGCCCGGCCGTACAGGGCCTCGATGCCGGTGGTGCTCTGGCTGGCCAGCACCAGGTGCAGGCCGTACGAGCGACCCTTGCGGGCCAACTCCTCCAGCAGGTCGACGGCCTGCCGGGCGAGGGCGTCGTTGCCGGCGAACAGCACGTGGAACTCGTCGACCACGGTGACGATCCGGGGTGGCCGGTGCTCGGCCGGCAGGTCGGCGAGCTTGGTGACGCCGTGGCGCTTGAGCAGGTCCGCCCGGCGGGTCAACTCCTCGCGCAGCTCGCGCAGCACGGCGACGCCGTACTCGCGGTCGGACTCGATGCCGACCGCGCGGGCGTGCGGCAGCCAGGACGGGTCGCGCTCGGTGGGGACGAACTCGGTGAAGCTGACGCCCTCCTTGAAGTCGAGCAGGAGGAGCTGGAGCTCGGTCGGGGCGTACCGGGCGGCCAGGCCGTAGAGCACGTCGAGCAGGAACACCGTCTTGCCCGCGCCGGTCCGCCCGCCGACCAGCCAGTGCGGGGTGGCGTCGTCGAAGGCGACCGTGACCGGCTGGCCGACGGCTGCAGGTCGTGACGCGGCGTCAGCCGGGCCGAACTGAAGCCGTAGCGGCGCGGCGTCAGCCGGGCCGAGCGGGAGTTGTCGAACCGACCGGCCGAGCACGGTACGCAGCCCGGTGGCGGACGACTCGGCCCAGCGCCGGGCCGGGAGCAGGTCGGCGAAGGTCACCGCCTCGGCCCGGCGGGTGGCCGCGGCGAGCTGCCGGGCCAGCCCGGTGACGGTGGCGTGCGCCGGGTCGCCGTCGAGCACCACCGGGGCGGTCAGGCCGCTGCCGTCGGCGCTGAACGGCTCCCCCGGCGGGTCGCCGACCAGCGCGTACCGGTCGTTGAGCCGTAGCTGGGTGGTGGCGCCGAGCGGCGGTGGCGGGTCGCCGGGACCGGCGGCGGGGTAGCCGGCGAGCAGCACGCAGACCGCCCCGGCCGGACCGGCGTGGGTGAGCGCGGCGAGCCGGGCCAGCTCGCGGGGTGGCGGGGCGGACGCGGCGACCACCAGCAGCAGCTCCTGGTCGTCCCGGGCCGCCTGCTGGGCGCTGCGGGCGTGCCGTTCGGCCTCGTCGAGCAGGGCGGCCACCTCGGCGGCGGTGGTCGCGGCGGGGCCGAGCACCCCGGCGTCCAGCAGCGGGCGCAGCGGCAGGAACGCGGCGCCGAACGCGGCGGGGTCGATGCCGGCGACCCGGACCGTGCCGGCCGGCGCGGCCGCGAGCAGCCGCACCACCGCGGCCCGCAGCAGCTCACCGACCCGGGGATCGCGGGCGTCGGTGTCGACCGCGAGGTGCGTGCCGCCGGCCAGCGGCACCAGCACCGGGAAGCGACCGTCCAGGGTGGTCGCCTCGCCGATGCGGACCGGCACCGGGGTCGTGACCGGGCGGGCGGTGCCCGGTGCGGCGGCGGCCAGCTCGGCGCCGAGCCGGGCCAGCCGGGCGACCAGCTCGGGGCTGCCGGGGGCGACCGGCCCGGCGGCGGCGAGCGCCTGTCGCGCGGCCTCCCAGCGCCGTACGGCCCGCCGGTGGAAGGCAACCGCCTGCCCGTACGCCGTCGCGAGCCTGCCCACCGTCCCGTCCCTCCGACGCCGTCGCGGTCCCGATCGAGGGAACCCTAACGGAAGCGCGCCGAGCCGGCACAGTACGTGACGCGTTTTCAGGATTTGTCTACTGTTCACCTCGCGGATCCCGGCCGCGTCGGCGGCGTTCCCCGGCCACCGTTTGCCTGCTGACGGAAGCATCGTGAACAGGAAGGCGACGACGTGAGCTCCTCCCCCATTTCCCGCCGGTCCATGCTGCGCGGCGGTGCCGCTGGCGCCCTGGGCATCGTGGTGGCCGGTAACCTGGACGTCATCGCGGGACCGGCGGCGGCGCGCGCCGCGGCCCGCCCGGCGGTCGGCTACGGCGAACTCGTTCCGGACCCGGCCGGCCTGCTGGCCCTGCCGCCCGGCTTCTCGTACACCATCGTGGCGCAGGCCGGCGTGACCCTGCTGGAGTCCGGGCAGCCGACCCCGAGCGACGCCGACGGCACCGGCTGCTTCCTCGGCCGTGAGGGCTCGGTGCTGGTCAACAACCACGAGATCGGCGGCAGCGAGCCCTTCCCGGTGCCCGCGCTGGCCGGCCTCACCTACGACCCCGGTGCCCGCGGCGGCACCACCACCATCGAGGTGGACGCCCAGGGCCGGCGGCTGCGCGAGTACGTCAGCGTGGCCGGGACGCACAACAACTGCGCCGGCGGCATCACCCCGTGGGGCACCTGGCTGACCTGCGAGGAGACCGAGCAGAAGGCCGGCGGGCGGTACCTGAAGGACCACGGGTACACCTTCGAGGTCGACCCGCACGACCGGTCCGCCAACCTGGACCCGGTGCCGCTGAAGTTCCTCGGCCGGTACGCGCACGAGGCGGTGGCGGTCGACCCGTACACTCACGCGATCTACCTGACCGAGGACGCCGGCGGGCCGAACGGGCTTTACTTCCGCTGGACGCCGCCGGCCGGCTTCCGGGGCGGCAAGGGCGCGCTGCGCGCGCTGGCGCAGCGTCCCGACGGGGACACCGCCGGCAGCCTCCAGGCGATGCAGTGCTTCCGGGGCAGCCAGCACGTCGCCGACCTGTCCGAGGCGACCACGCCGGGCACCCGGTACAAGGTGGAGTGGGTGGACGTGCCGGACCGGGACGCGAAGACCGTCTCGGTGCGCAAGCAGTTCACCGACGAGCAGGTGACCCGCAGCCGCAAGCTGGAGGGCGCCTGGTGGGCCGACGGTGGCGCCTACTTCGTGGCCAGCTTCGCCCGGCACTCCGACGGCAGCGTCAACGAGCACGACGGCCAGGTGTGGTTCTACGACCCGCGGACCGAGACCGTCACGCTGAAGACCATCTTCGGGGTGAACCAGAACCCGGACGAGGAGGCCGGCAACTACGACGGCCCGGACAACATCACCGTGTCGCCGTACGGCGGGGTGATCCTGGCCGAGGACGGCGAGGGCCTGTCGCACCTGGTCGGGGTGACCGAGCAGGGCAAGGCGTACCCGCTGGCCCGCAACGAGCTCAACGACAGCGAGTTCACCGGGCCGACGTTCAGCGCGGACGGGAAGATCCTGTTCGCCAACATCCAGTCCCCCGGCTACGTCTTCGCGATCACCGGCCCGTGGGGCCGGCCGAGCAACGCCGACCTGGCGGCTGACCACTCCTGAGCACCTGCGGCGGCCGGCGGTTCCCGAGGGGCCGCCGGCCGCCGGCTTGGCAGGACCACCCCAGTCGTCCGGTGCTGGCCTCGGCGGCTGCCGACCTGGCACCGTCGACCCGGCCCACCGGCTGCGCTCGACGCGACCGGACCCGGCGCGCGGACCTACCCGGGCGTCAAGGGCGCGCAGCCGGGTGGCGCAGGCCGTCCAGGGCGATGGCCAGCACCCGGTCGCGCTGGGCCGGCTCGGGGAACTGGTACGCCGTGATTCCGCTGATCAGCCGCACCACGTCGTCGAAGCTGGCGTCCGGCCGGGCCACCCCGGCCTCCTGGGCGCGGCGCAGCAACGGCTCGCCCGCGGCGTAGATCTCGGTGCGGCAGCTGCGGAACACCTCGGAGTCGTGCACCAGTTCCTCGGCGAGAGCCCGCTTGGTGCCGACGTAGGCGACGAACCGGTTGAGCCAGGCGACCAGGGCATCCCACGGCGGGAGATCCGCCAGGTCGGCGGCGGACCGGCTGAGCGCCCCCACCTCCTCGACGTAGACCGCCTCGAACAGGTCACGCCGGTTGGGGAAGTTCCGGTAGAGCGTCCCGATTCCGACCCCGGCCCGCCGGGCGATCTCCTCCAGCGAGGCGCCCGCACCGCACTCCCCGAAGACCTCCCGCGCGGCGGCGATCAACGCGTCGTAGTTGCGCCGGGCATCCGCTCGTTTCGGGCGCCGCGCAAGGACCTCTCCCAGCTGGTCGCCGCTGGCCATGACGGGCGTCACCTCTCCTGCCTTGCAACCGGAGGCAGCCCTCCGCTAGGTTAGTGGAGGCACCCCTCCGGAACTGACCGGAGCCATGCCTCCGGATAGCTTACTCCGGCTTTCGGGCCGATCCCACCTGGCGCGATCGGCCATCCAGACACCGGACCCAGGAGGTCCCACCATGCCCGCATTCGGCTGAGCACCGGCAGTCCCGGCCGCCACCGCGGCAGATCAACCCGGCCGCGCCCGTGCGCGAGCCGTCCCCCGATCCGCGCGAGCGGCCCGCGGTCACGTCGACCGCACACCCCGGGCGAGGCGACCGTCGCCCCCGGCAGACCTTTCTTTCGTACGCGAACGGGAGTTCCCTCCGTGACCGAAACCATCCGACGCGGCTCGCGTCGGTTGACCTTCCTCGTCCTCGCGGCCGGCACCGGCTTCTTCGCGATGCTCCAGTCGCTGATCACCCCGGTGCTGCCCACCATCCAGCACGACCTGCACACCTCCCAGAACACCGTGACCTGGGTGCTGACCGCCTACCTGCTCTCCGCGTCGATCTTCACCCCGATCCTCGGCCGGGTCGGCGACATGGTCGGCAAGGAGCGAATGCTGGTCGTCTCCCTCGCCGCGCTCGCCCTCGGCTGCCTGCTGGCGGCCGTCGCGCCCAGCATCGGCGTGCTCATCGTCGCCCGGGTGGTCCAGGGCGTCGGAGGCGCGGTCTTCCCGCTGTCGTTCGGCATCATCCGCGACGAGTTCCCCGCCGCGCGGGTCGGCTCCGCCGTCGCGGCGATCTCGGCGATCGTCGCCGCCGGTGGCGGCCTCGGCGTCGTCCTGGCCGGTCCGATCGTCGCCACCCTGGGCTACCGCTGGCTGTTCTGGATCCCGCTGGTCGTCGTCGGGCTCACCGCGCTCGCCGCGCACCGGTTCGTGCCGGAATCGCCGGTCCGCACGCCCGGCCGGATCAACTGGGCGGCCACCCTGCTGCTCTCCGGCTGGCTGGTGGCGCTGCTGCTGCCGATCAGCAAGGGCGCCGCCTGGGGCTGGACCTCCGGTCGGGTGACCGGCCTGCTGATGCTCGCCGGCCTGCTCCTGGTCGCCTGGCTGGTGGCCGAGGCCCGCTCGGCGAACCCGCTGATCGACCTGCGGATGATGCGCCTGCCCGGGGTCTGGACGACCAACCTGGTCGCCCTGCTCTACGGCGCTTCGATGTTCGCCGTCTACGCCTTCCTGCCGCAGTTCGTGCAGATCCCGACCAGCGCCGGATACGGCTTCGGCGCCAGCGTCACCCAGGCCGGGCTGCTGATGCTGCCGATGCTGGTCGCCATGTTCGTCGCCGGCCTCGCCGCCGGCCGGCTGCAGGCCCGGTTCAGCGCCAAGGCGCAGTTGGCGACCGGCGCCGTGTGCAACGTGCTCGCCTCGGCGATGCTGACCGTCGCCCACGACACCCGCTGGGAGATCGGTGTGGCCGGGGGACTGGTCGGCCTGGGCATCGGGCTGGCGTTCGCCTCGATGGCCAACCTGATCGTGGCCAGCGTGCCGCCCGGGCAGACCGGGGTGGCCACCGGCATGAACGCCAACATCCGCACCATCGGCGGCGCGATCGGTGCCGCGGTGGTGAGCGGCGTGATCACCGCCCACCCGCAGGCGAGCGGGCTGCCGCGCGAGGCCGGGTTCACCCTGGGGTTCCTGGTGCTCACCGGGATCGCGCTGGCCGCCGCGATGGCCGCGCTGATCGTTCCGTCCGGCCGGCCGGCGATGCGTGAACGGCGCGCGGCGCTGTCGCCGGGGACCGCCGGGCCGGAGCTGGCCGGCGAACTCGCGACGGCAGGACGCTGATCCGACTCCGGAGCTGACAGCACCGACTCAGCCGCGCGCCGGCCACCGACCCGTGGTCAGCGCGTTCCGGCGGTGGAGATTCGCGGCGCAGCCACCGGGTCGGTGGCGGCCTCGACCGCCCGGATGTGCCGGTACGCGAACCAGAGCGGCGGGAACGCGCCGACCGCGAAGGAGAGGTCGACCAGCGTCCAGAACCACGGGATGTCCCGCACCGGACCGCAGATCAGCGCCAGCGGCACGATCCCGACGCAGGCGATCATGCCGAGCTGGACCACCCAGACGTTGCGGACCGGGTCCCGCAGCGGCCCCCAGAACGCCACCGCGAGCACCAGGTGGGCGAAGGCGAGCCAGTCGGTGCCGTACAGCATGAACGGGTAGCGGTCACCGGTCTCGACGAGGCCGGTGTGGACCCGCTCGATCCAGGCCACCAGCGCCGGGAACTGGCCGGCGAGCGGGTCCAGCACCCGGAGCAGCCACCGCACCTCGAACTCCAGCGGGAATGCGGTCACCCCGCTGAGAAACAGCCCCACCACCACGACCCACAGCCACCGGCGGATCCGCCGCAGGCGTTCCTCGACGTCCATACCGGCAGCGTAGTGACGATCTTCGTGCTGCCGGACCCTTCGCACCCGTCGTACGCGCATGACCTCGCTCACGTCCATCGCGCGCCGCCAGCCGCCGCCGTGGCCGTGGTCGCGCTCGATCGAGGAAGTAGTGGCCTACCGCGCCCCGGGAGGCCACTACTTCCTGGATCGAGCGGGATCTTGATGCGCCGGTGAATCATTGACGCCATCAGGTTCGTAGCGGGTCCGGACCCATCTGCCGCGCCGGCCGGATCGCGCCACCCACGCCGGTCGGCGTCGGGTCCTGCACCAGGAGACGGGCCGGGTCAGCCGGCGAGGGCGCAGTCGGCCGCGTGAACCAACGTCGTGGCCCGGGACCGGCGGCGCGACCGGTGTGACGCGCAGGCGGCGCACTCGTGGTCCGGGCGGGCGGACGGGCCGGCCGCGAACCGCCCGGCCCGGGGGCGCAGCCCGGCGAACCGCGTGCCGGGCAGGCGCAGCCCCGCCGGGTGGGACGCCGGGACCGGGCGCGGGCCCTCGGCCATCGGGGCGACGGGGCCGGCCGCGACCACCGGGCGGGCGACGGCCGGGCCGCTCGCCGGCCGGACGACGCGGGCGGTGGCGGCGACCCGGCGGCGCACGGCGGGCGCGGCGAGCACCAGGCTGAGCCGGCGCCGCAGCCGCCGCTCCCTGAGCCGGTCGAGGGCCACCCCGGCCGCCACGGTGGCGACGGTGGTGAGCGTGCCGGCCAGCACCAGGGTCTGCCGGGGTCCGGCGTGCTCGGCGAGCCAGCCGAGCAGGGGCGCGCCGACGGCCGCGGAGACCGAGCCGGTGACCGCCAGGGCGGCCAGCACCCGACCCCGCATGGCGTAGTCGGTGTCGAGCTGGGCGCGGGCGCCGACCGTGGTGTCGATGACCACGGCCGCCGCCGCCACCGGCAGCATCACTGCGGCGAAGCTCAGCGTGCCGGGGGCCAGCCCGGCGACGATCTGCAGGGCGCTGGCCAGCAGGCCGGCCCCCACCAGCACCCGGTAGCCGAGCTCCCGGCGGCGGGCCGCGACCAGCGCGCCGAGCACCGTACCGACCGCGAAGACGGTGGAGAGGAAGCCGTACCCGGACGCGCCGCCGCCCAGCGGACCGTCGCTCATCGCGGCCATGGTCACCTGGTAGTTGCGGCCCAGGCTGCCGAGCATGAAGGACAGCGCCAGGGCCACCAGCACCACCGGCTGCCGCAGCAGGTACCGGAAGCCGGCCCGGATGCTGCGGTCCGCCGGCGCCGCCTCGGCCTCCGACAACTCCAGCTCGGCCCGTCTTGCGCCGCGCCGCGACCTGGAGCCGTCGTCGGGCGTACCGTGCCGCTCCCCCTCGCGTACGGCGAACAGGGCCGCCACCACCGCGACGAAGCTGGCGGAGTTGATCGCGAAAAGCAGCGCGGGGCCGACGGCGGCCACCACGACGGCGCCGACGCTCATGCCCAGGATGCGGCCGGCCGAGTTGGTGAGCGAACCGAGGGCGAGCGCGTTGCCGAGGCTCTCCCGGTCCACCAGGGTCGAGCACCAACGGCCCATCACCGGGCCCTCGATCGCCGACACCGCGCCGGTGACCAGGGAGATCGCGTAGATGGCCGGCAGGCCGCCGGTGCCGGTGACGGCGACCATGGCCAGCCCGGCGGCGAGCAGCGCGTGGGCGGCCTGGGCGCCGATCAGCAGCGGCTTGGCGGGCAGCCGGTCGGCCAGCGCGCCGCCCCAGACGCTGAGCACCAGGCTGGGCAGCGCCTGCAGCAGGACGGTGAACCCCATCGAGGTGGCGGACCCGGTCTCCGCCAGCACGTACCAGTTGACGCCGAGAACCTGCATCCAGGTCCCGATGACCGACACGAACCCGGCGCCGGCCCAGATCCGGTAGTTGCGGTGGCGCAGCGCGGCGAACGTGGCGCCGAGGGCCATGAGGATTTCCCCGTCCAGTGGGTGACACGACGAAAGCCGGACCCCGCAGGTCCGGCCAGCCGCCAAGTCTGACCGCCCGCAAACCTCATTGCCGCTGTTCGTGAGGCGTTTCACGGGCCGGGCAGGAACCGGACGACCAACGTGAGCACCCCGGTCCGGGCCGGCTCGGCCCGGACCGCGGGGGTCGGCGACCGCGCCGGCTCAGCGCGCGGCGAGCGGCTGCCGGGCCGGATCCACCGGCGCGGGCAGCTCGCCCACCCCACCGAGGTACGCGTGGACGGCCGCGGCCGCGGCCCGCCCCTCGGCGATCGCCCAGACGATCAGCGAGGCGCCCCGGTGCATGTCCCCGGCGACGAAGATCCCATCGGCGTCGGTCTGCCAGTCGGAGCGGGCGTCGACCGCGCCCCGGGCGTTGCGGGTCACCCCGAGCTGGGCCAGCAACGGCTGTTCCTCGGTCCCCTCGAAGCCGATGGCCAGCAGCACCAGGTCGGCGGGCAGTTCCCGCTCGGAGCCGGGCAGCGCGGTGACGATCCGCCGGCCGTCCCGCTTCTCCACGCTCACCTCGGCGATCCGGACCGCCCTGACCTGGCCGGTGCCGTCGTCGACGAACTCCTGCACCGCCACGGCGAAGACCCGCTCGCCGCCCTCCTCGTGGGCCGGGTAGTCGCGCAGGATCCACGGCCAGGTGGGCCACGGGTCCCGGGCGGCGTCCCGGCCGGCCGGCGGCTCCGGGTAGAGGTCGAGCTGGTGGACGCCGGCCGCGCCCTGCCGATGCGCCACGCCGAGGCAGTCCGCGGCGGTGTCGCCACCGCCGATGATCACCACGTGCTTGCCGGCCGCGTCGATCGGGGTCCCGTCCGGCAGCGTGGCCAGGGCGGGCTTGCCCTCCCCGGCCGCCGCGACGACCCGATTGGCCGCCACCAGGTGCGCCATCGCCTGGTGTACGCCGCGCAGTTGCCGGCCCGGCGTCTCGGGGACGTCCCGGCCCTGCAGCGCGCCGCAGGCGAGCAGCACCGCGTCGTGCTCGGCGCGCAACTGCTCGGCGGTCACGTCGACTCCGACGTTCACCCCGGTACGGAAGCGCACCCCCTCGGCGGCGAGCTGGGCCAGCCGCCGGTCGATGTGCTGCTTCTCCAGCTTGAAGTCGGGGATGCCGTACCGGAGCAGGCCGCCGAGCGCGTCGTCCCGCTCGTACACGGTGACGGCGTGCCCGGCGCGGGCGAGCTGCTGCGCGGCGGCGAGCCCGGCGGGTCCGGAGCCGACCACGGCGACCGACTTCCCGGTCGGCGCCGACACCGGGCGGGGGCGCAGCCCGCCGCGGGCCACCGCGGCGTCGGCGATCTCCACCTCGACCTGCTTGATGGTGACCGGCAGCTGGCCGCCGAGGCCGAGCACGCACGCCGCCTCGCACGGAGCCGGGCAGAGCCGGCCGGTGAACTCGGGGAAATTGTTGGTGGCGTGCAGCGACTCCACGGCGGCGTCCCAGTTGCCGGTCCGGACCAGGTCGTTCCAGTCCGGGATGCGGTTACCGAGCGGGCAGCCGTCGTGGCAGAAGGGAATGCCGCAGTCCATGCACCGGGTGGCCTGCTCGCGGATCAGCTCCTCGCCGGCCGGCGGATACACCTCCCGCCAGTCCATGATCCGCACCGGCACCGGCCGGCGGGCGGGCATCCGCCGGTCGTAGCGCAGGAAACCGTTCGGGTCAGGCACGAGCCACCTCCTGGGCGACCGCCCGGGGGGCGGGCGGCACCGGCAGCGCCGGTTGGGCCGGCTCAGCCGGCGCCGTCAGTTCTTTCATGACCGCGTCGTCGACGTCCCGGCCGGCGGCTTCGGCGGCCCGCATGATCTCCAACACCCGGCGGTAGTCCCGGGGCACCACCGCGGTGAACTCCTCCACCGCCTCCGACCAGCGCTTGAGCAGCTCCTCCGCGACCGACGAGTCGGTCTCGGCGAAGTGCCGCTGGACGAGGTCGTGCAGCAGGTCCCGCTCCCCTTCGCGCAGCGGCGACAGGTCGACCAGCTCCGGGTTGACCAGCCGCCGGTCGAGCCGGTGCACGAAGGCGGCGCCGCCGGACATGCCGGCGGCGAAGTTGCGGCCGGTCGGGCCGAGCACCACCACCGTGCCGCCGGTCATGTACTCGCAGCCGTGGTCGCCGACGCCCTCGACGACCGCCACCGCGCCCGAGTTGCGCACCGCGAACCGCTCGCCGACCCGGCCGCGCAGGAACACCTCGCCGCCGGTGGCCCCGTACAGCAGGGTGTTGCCGGCGATGATCTGGTCCTCGGCCCGCTCCCCCGGCCCGGCCGCGGCGTCGGCGAACGGCGCCGCCGGGTCCGGTCGGACGATGATCCGCCCGCCGGAGAGGCCCTTGCCGACGTAGTCGTTGGCGTCGCCGTGCAGGCGCAGGGTGACCCCGTGCGGCAGGAACGCGCCGAACGACTGGCCGGCGGTGCCGTGCAGCAGGAACTCGATGGTGTCGGTGGGCAGGCCGGCGCCGCCGAACCGGCGGGTGACCTCGCCGCCGAGCATCGCGCCGACGCTGCGGTGCTCGTTGCGAATCGCCAGCTCGGCCCGGACCGGCGTGACCGGTGCGGCGCCTTGCGCCTCGGCGCCGGCCGCCCGGGACCCCGCATCCCGCAGGGCCGGCGCGGCCAGGGCGATGAGCTGGTTGTCCAGGGCCAGTTCCAGGCCGTGGTCCTGGGCCCGGATGCCGCGCCGGGCCGCGCCCTCGGGCAGCTCGGGCAGGTGCAGGACCCGGCTGAGGTCGAGGCCGTGGCCCTTCCAGTGGTCGACAGCCGGGGTGACGTCGAGCAGCTCGGTGTGCCCGATCGCCTCGTCGATGCTGCGGAAGCCCAGCTCGGCCAGGTATCCGCGGACCTCCTCGGCGAGGAAGAGGAAGAAGTTCTCCACGAACTCCGGCTTGCCGGTGAAGCGCTCGCGCAGCACCGGGTTCTGGGTGGCGATGCCGACGGGGCAGGTGTCCAGATGGCAGACCCGCATCATCACGCAGCCCTCGACGATCAGCGGGGCGGTGGCGAAGCCGAACTCCTCCGCGCCGAGCAGCGCGGCGATCAGCACGTCCCGGCCGGTCTTGAGCTGGCCGTCGACCTGCACGGTGACCCGGTCGCGGAGCTTGTTGAGCAGCAGCGTCTGCTGCGCCTCGGCCAGCCCCAGCTCCCACGGGGTGCCGGCGTGCTTGAGCGAGTTGAGCGGGGACGCGCCGGTACCGCCGTCATGGCCGGAGATCAGGATGACGTCGGCCTTGAGCTTGGCGACGCCGGCCGCCACCGTGCCCACCCCGACCTCGCTGACCAGCTTGACGTGCACCCGGGCGCGCGGGTTGACGGACTTGAGGTCGTGGACGAGCTGGGCCAGGTCCTCGATGGAGTAGATGTCGTGGTGCGGCGGCGGGGAGATCAGGCCGACGCCCGGCGTGGCGTGCCGGGTACGCGCGATCCACGGCCAGACCTTGTTGCCGGGAAGCTGGCCACCCTCGCCGGGCTTCGCCCCCTGGGCCATCTTGATCTGGAGGTCGTCGGCGTTGACCAGGTATTCGCTGGTCACGCCGAAGCGGCCGCTGGCGATCTGCTTGACCGCCGAGCGGCGCTCGGGGTCGTGCAGCCGGACGACGTCCTCGCCGCCCTCGCCGGTGTTGGACTTGCCGCCGAGCCGGTTCATCGCGATGGCCAGGGTCTCGTGCGCCTCGGCCGAGATCGACCCGTACGACATGGCGCCGGTGGCGAACCGCTTGACGATCTCGCGGGCCGGCTCCACCTCGTCCACGGGCACCGCCGGGCGTACGCCGGTGCGCAGGGTGAACAGGCCGCGCAGCGAGCCGGCCTGCGCGGCCAACTCGTCGACCTTGGCGGTGTACCGGCGGAAGATGTCGTACTGGCGGCTGCGGGTGGCGTGCTGGAGCAGGAAGACCGTCTCCGGGTTGAACAGGTGCAGCTCGCCCTCGCGGCGCCACTGGTACTCGCCGCCGACCTCCAGCCGGTCGGACGGCTGGGCCCCGGCGGCCGGCCAGGCCAGGGCGTGCCGGGCGGCCACCTCGGCGTGGATCTCGTGCAGCCCGATCCCGCTGATCGTGCTCGGGGTGCCCCGGAAGTAGCGCTCGACCAGGCGGGTGTCCAGGCCGACGGCCTCGAACACCTGGGCGCCGCAGTACGACGACACCGTCGAGATGCCCATCTTGGACATGATCTTCAGGACGCCCTTGCCGAGCGCCTTCACGTAGTTGCGGACCGCCTTCGCCGGGTCGACGCCGACCAGCGCGCCCGTGGAGATCATGTCCTCCACCGATTCGAAGGCCAGGTACGGGTTGACCGCCGCCGCGCCGTAGCCGATCAGCACCGCCGCGTGGTGCACCTCGCGGCAGTCGCCCGACTCCACGACCAGCGCCACCTGGGTACGCGTCTGCTCGCGGACCAGGTGCTGGTGCACCGCCGCGGTGAGCAGCAGCGACGGGATCGGGGCCAGGTCGGCGTTGGAGTCCCGGTCGGAGAGCACCAGGATCCGGACCCCGTCCTCGATCGCCTCGGAGACGTGCCGGCAGATCTCGGTCAGCCGGGCCTTGATGCCGGCCCCGCCGTCCCGGACCCGGTAGAGCCCGGAGACCCGGACCGCCTTGAACCCGGGCAGGTCGCCGTCCTCGTCGATGGAGAGGATCTTGGCCAGCTCGTCGTTGTCGATCACCGGGTACGGCAGCACGATCTGCCGGCAGCTCGCCGGGCCCGGGTCGAGCAGGTTGCCCTCCGGCCCGATGGTGGACGCCAGGCTGGTCACCAACTCCTCCCGGATGGCGTCCAGCGGCGGGTTGGTGACCTGGGCGAAGAGCTGGTGGAAGTAGTCGTAGAGCAGCCGCGGCCGGGTGGACAGCGGCGAGATCGGGGTGTCCGTGCCCATCGAGCCGATCGGCTCCGCACCGCTGCGGGCCATCGGGGCGAGCAGGATCTTCAGCTCCTCCTCGGTGTAGCCGAAGGTCTGCTGCCGGCGGCGCACGGAGTCGTGGGTGTAGACGATGTGCTCGCGCGGCGGCAGTTCGTCCAGCTCGATCAGGCCGGCGTGCAGCCACTCGTCGTACGGCCGGGCGGCGGCCAGCTCGGTCTTGATCTCGTCGTCCTGGACGATCCGGCCGTTGACCGTGTCGACCAGGAACATCTTCCCCGGCTGGAGGCGGCCCTTGGCGACCACGGTGGCCTGGTCGAGGTCGAGCACGCCCGCCTCGCTGCCCAGCACGACCAGCCCGTCGGCGGTGCGCCACCAGCGGCCGGGGCGCAGCCCGTTGCGGTCCAGCACCGCGCCAACGATCTCGCCGTCGGTGAAGGCGACCGAGGCCGGACCGTCCCACGGCTCCATCAGGCTGGCGTGGAACCGGTAGAAGGCGCGCTTGTCGGCGCGCATGTCCGGGTCGTTCTCCCACGCCTCCGGGATCATCATCAGCACCGCGTGCGGCAGGCTCCGCCCGGCCAGGTGCAGCAGCTCGAGCACCTCGTCGAAGTTGGCCGAGTCGGAGGCGCCGGGGGTGCAGACCGGGAAGACCCGGCGGATGTTGCCGGGGATGTCGGCGGTGCGCAGCAGCGCCTCCCGTGCCTGCATCCAGTTCCGGTTGCCGCGGATCGTGTTGATCTCGCCGTTGTGCGCGATGAACCGGTACGGGTGGGCCAACGGCCAGGACGGGAAGGTGTTGGTGGAGAACCGCGAGTGCACCAGCGCGATCGCGCTGACCACCCGCTCGTCGGTCAGCTCCGGGTAGAACGCGGGCAACTGGTCGGGGGTGAGCATGCCCTTCCAGACCATGGTCCGCCCGGACAGCGACGGGAAGTATGCCGGCACGCCCCGCTCGGCGCTCTCCCGCTCGGCCTGCTTGCGTACGCAGAACGCCACCCGGTCCAGGTCGAGCCCGGTCAGCGGGGAACCGGCCGGGCCGGCGGGCGAGTCGGTGAGCCGGTGCGCGGCGAGGAAGACCTGCCGGACCCGGGGCATCGCGGCGAGGGCCGTCTCGCCGAGGCCGCTCGGGTCGGTGGGGACGTCCCGCCAGCCGAGGATGACGGCCCCCTCGACCAGGGCGTACTTCTCCACCACCTGGCGCGCCCGGGCCTCGGCCGCGTCGTCGTCGGGGAGGAATACCAGGCCGGTGGCGTACTGACCGGCGGGCGGCAGCGGGAAGTCGACGACCGCGCGCAGGAACGCGTCCGGCACCTGGATCATGACCCCGGCGCCGTCGCCGGTGTTGGGCTCCGCGCCCCGGGCGCCCCGGTGGTCCAGCCGGCAGAGCGCCCCGAGACCGTTCGCGACGACCTCGTGCGACCGGCGTCCGTGCAGGTCGGCCACGAAGGCCACGCCGCACGCGTCGTGCTCGTGCGCGGGGTCGTAGAGCCCCGTCGCGCGGGGGGCCGGCTGCGGGCTGAGAGGGTACGGAAAGGCCACCGGGCCTCCTGTCGTCACTCAGGTTGGATCATGGTCGGGACGACGTCGGCCCTACGTGGGTTTTATTGAGTCTACGTTAGGGCTTCCGGCGCAAGGCCAGTTCAGATTGATCACACCTTCCACAACGTGGGACATGTAGTCTCGCGCGGTGGATGTCGTACGCACTGACGTGCTCGACCGGTTGGAGCGGTTCTACGACGCGGTGCCCCGCGACGGGGCGCGTACCGAGGAATTCGGCGCACTGGTGCTCTTCGTCCGGGACGGCGCCGGGTGGCCGTTCTACGCCCGCCCGCGGCTCGACGCCACCGCACCGCCCTCGCTCGCCGACGTGACCGCCGTCCGGGCCCGGCAACGGGAGCTGGGCCTGCCGGAGGCGTTCGAGTGGGTGCACGAGATCACCCCGGATCTGCTCGCCGTCGCCCGCTCGGCGGGGCTGACCGTGCTGGAGGCACCGTTGATGGTGCTCGACCCGGCGCGCCTGCCCGACCCGGCCGCGCTCAGCGACGTACCGGTGCGGGTCCTCGACCCGGCGGACCCGGGCTTCGCGGCGGACGTGGCGGTGCGGCGGGCCGTCGCCGCGGTCGGCTTCGCCAACGGCGGCACCGCACGCGGCGACGCCGGCCCGGCCGAGCGGGACGCCGCGGTGTCCCGGCTGGACGTGGCCACGCTGGAGGAGGACGGCACCCGGATCGCCGACGGCCGGCGGATCTCGGTGCTCGCCGAGACCGCCGAGCAGGGGGCGCTGGCCAGCGGCATGGCCATGCGGGTCGGCGACGTGGCGGAGATCGCCGGGGTGGCTTCCCTGCCGGCGGCCCGCCGGCGCGGCCTCGGTGCGGCGGTGACCGCGGCGCTCGCCCACGAGCTGCGCGCCGCCGGCACCGACCTGATCTTCCTGTCCGCCGGCAGCGAGGACATCGCCCGGGTCTACCTGCGGGTCGGCTTCCGCCGCATCGGCACTGCCTGCATCGCCGAGCCGGCCGCCCTCATCGGCTGACCCCGCCCGTCCCCGGGCGGGTCAGGTCGGTGGGTGCCAGGCGGCGGCCGCGGCGGCGGCCGTGTTGCGCAGCCGGGGGCTGATCGTGCCGAGGGCCGCGTCGCGGGCGCGCAGCGCCAGGCGACCCCGGGTCTGCAGGACCGCCGACATCCGGCGGGTCTGCCGGACCATGGTCGCCGCGCGGGGCCGGCGCAGCCGGTCGTACGCGGCCACCGCGTCGGGCAGCCGGGACTCGCGCAGCAGCACGGAGAGGGTGGCCGCGTCCTCGAAGGCGAGGCAGGCGCCCTGCCCGAGGTGCGGGGGCATGGCGTGCGCGGCGTCGCCGAGCAGTACCACCCCGCCCGGCCCGGCCGGGAAGCCGTACGCCCTGGGCAGCGGTCGCAGCTCGCGGATCTCCTGCTGCACCAGGTCGGCCGGCTCGGTGGCGTCGAGCAGCTCGGCGATCGGCGCGGGCCAGCCCGCGTACCAGCGCTTGAGCAGGGCGAGCTGGGTCTGGGCGGGCTCCGGGCGGGGCGCGCCGGCGGCGGTGGCCACCCAGTAGATGCCGCCCCGGCGGGAGGCGCCCGCGGCGCCCCGGTCGCCGAGCGAGGCGGCCACGAAGCGGTAACCCGCGCCCAGCGTCTCCCCGGGCACCGGCTGGTCGTCGGGCAGCTTCGGGGCCCGGTACCACGGGATCACCGCCCGCCACGCGGCGCAGCCGGAGCTCACCACCGCCGACTCCGGGGCGAGTTGCCGGCGGATCTCGCTGTCGGTGCCGTCGGCGGCCACCACCAGGTCCGCGGTCACGGTCTGCCGGCCGTCGCCGACCGCCGGGCGCTCCCCGGAGACCGCCCGCACGGTCCGCACGGTCACCCCGGTCCGCAGCTCCACCTGCTCACCGAGGCCGGCGATGAGCGCGTCGTGCAGGTCCTCCCGGTGCACCACGACCGGCATCCGCTCGGCCGGGGTGGGGCGGGGCTGTACCAGCCACTGCCCGTCGGGGCGGCGTATCCCGCCGTCGGGCAGCGGGGTGGCGATGGCGTCCAGCCCGGCGCCGAGCCCGAGGGCGCGCAGCGCGCGTACCCCGTTGGGCCAGAGCACGACGGCGGTCGGCTCCGGGCGGACCCGGTCGGACCGTTCGAGGAGGGTGACCTGCCACCCGGAGCGGGCCAGCACGCCGGCCACCGCCAGCCCGCCGAGGCCGCCGCCGACCACCACCGCGGTACGCATGACTCCCCCGCTCAGCTGTCCCGGTCGGCGGGGCTGGCGGCGGTGGCGTCGGCCCGGTCCGCGGTGCCGCCGGCCGCCGGCCGCTCCCCGGCGGCGTCGGCGGACCCGGCTACGGTCGACTCGACGGTCTGGTCGGCCGCGTGCCCGGACTCCGTGCCGGCCGCCGGTTCCGCGGCCGGCTCCTCCTCCGGTACGACGCCGGTCTCCCGGTACGCGCGGAACTGCTCCTCGCTGACCACCCGGTAGCCCTCCGGGGCGACCGGCTGCGGCCCGGCCTCCTGGGCGGAGAGGTCGACCTGCGACACGTCGCCGCCCGCGGGTGGCACCGGGGCGGCGGGGACACCGACCGGGATCAGGTACTCGCGGGGCCCGCGGACGCGCACGAAGTAGACCAGCGCGCCGAGGAAGACCAGCGCCGCGGTCCAGACGTTGAGCCGCAGGCCGAGGATGTGGTTGGCCTCGTCGGTGCGCATCAGCTCGATCCAGAACCGGCCGGCCGTGTAGCCCATCACGTAGAGCGCGAAGGCCCGGCCCCGGCCGAACCGCAGCTTCCGGTCGAGGAGGAAGACCAGAGCGGCGACGCCGATGTTCCAGAGCGCCTCGTACAGGAAGGTCGGCTGGTAGAGCCCCGGCAGCAGGACCGGGTTGCCCGCGTCGTCGCGCAGCGCGTGCCCGGGGTGGTCCGGGTCCATCACGTGGACCTCCAGCCCCCAGGGCAGGCTGGTCCGGCCGCCGTAGAGCTCGTTGTTGAACCAGTTGCCGAGGCGGCCGACGGCCTGGGCCAGCGGCAGGCCCGGCGCCAGCGCGTCGGCCACCACCGCGAACGGGATGCCGAGCTGCCGGGCCGCGATCCAGGCACCGAGCGCGCCGCCGGCGACGGCGCCCCAGATACCGAGGCCGCCCTCCCAGATGGCGAACGCCTTGAGCGGCTCGCCGCCGGCGCCGAAGTACTTCTCGGGCGAGGTGATCACGTGGTAGATCCGGGCGCCGATGATGCCGGTCGGCACCGCCCAGACGGCGATGTCGAGCACGGCGCCGGGGGCGACGCCGCGCCGGCGCAGCCGGTACTCGGTCACCACGCAGGCCACCACGATGCCGACAATGATGCAGAGCGCGTAGGCCCGGACCGGAAAGGGTCCGAGCTGCCAGACGGCGGTGCTGGGGCTGGGCAGGGCCGCCAGTGGGGTCATCGGGGCGAGGGTCACGGGTGAACACGGTACCGCTGCGGACCGCACTCCCGGCACCCCGGTTCGCCGGCTTGACGCCTCGGATGACTTGTGCTTTGCCCGGCCGTAGGCTCTTTGTCCATGAGCTCGCTCACCTGGGCGGTCGCCGCGGTCGTCACCGACCAGGCCGGACAGGTGCTGCTCTGTCGCCGGTCCGGGCCCGGCCGGCGGTGGGCGCTGCCCGGCGGCCGGCCGCGCCGCGACGAGAGCCCGCTCACCGCCGCGGTGCGCGAGATCCGCGCGGAGACCGGCTGGGCGGTCGACCTGGTCGACCTGGTGGGCCTCTACCGGCTCGGCGAGCCCGGCGTGCCCCGGCCGCCGGCCGGCCGCTCCGGCGCCCTGCCGGACGTCCTGGTGCACGTGTTCCGTGCCCGGCTGAGGGGGGACGCCCCGGCCGCCACCCCGGTCGGCGGCTGTGACCTGCGCTGGTACCCGCCCGAGGGACTTCCCGAGGCGCTGACCCCGACCACCCGGGCCGCGGTGGCCGACGCCCTGGCGGGCCGGTCGGGGGTGCTGCGGGAGCCGCGACCAGACCCGGTCCCGCCCGGGCCCCGAGGTGAACCGCGCAGCGCGCCGGTCGACGGCGAGAACGCCCTCCCGCGCTGACGGGCCCGGCACGCTCCACGGCGCGGCGCAGTGCCAGCCGGGACCTGCCATGGCCACTCGTGGCGCATGACACAGTGTGACGATTCTGTCACTCGGACGGCGGCCGGGCGGCCGGGCGACTCAGCGGGCCGGGTTGCGGACGCCCTCGGCGAGTTCGGCGCTCAGCGCCCGCAGCGCGGCCAGCCCGGTGGCCTGGTCCGGGGTGTCGAGCAGGCAGCGGATCAGCGCGCTGCCGACGATGACGCCGTCGGCGTACCCGGCGACGGTGCCGGCCTGCGCGCCGGTCCCCACGCCCAGCCCGACACCGACCGGCAGATCGGTGACCTCGCGCAGCCGGGAGACCAGGATCGGCGCCGCCTCGGAGGTCTGCGACCGGGCACCGGTGACGCCCATCAGCGCGGTGGCGTAGACGAAGCCGCGGCAGTGCTCGGCGGTCATCCGCAACCGCGCGTCGGTGGACGACGGGGAGACCAGGAACGTCCGGTCCAGGCCGTACGCGTCGGAGGCGGCCAGCCACTCGCCGGCCTCCTCGGGGATGAGGTCCGGCGTGATCAGGCCGGTGCCGCCGGCGGCGGCCAGGTCCCGGGCGAACGCGTCGACACCGTACTGCTCGATCGGGTTCCAGTAGGTCATGATGACCACCTGCGCGCCGGTCGCCGCGACGGCCTCGACGATCCGCAGGGTGTCGGCGATCCGCACCCCGCCGGCGAGGGCCAGGTCGCTGGCTCGCTGGATGACCGGGCCGTCCATCACCGGGTCGGAGTACGGGATCTCCACCTCGATGACGTCAACGCCCGCCTCGACCATGGTCTTCATCGCGGCGATGCTGCCGTCGACGGTCGGGAACCCGGCCGGCATGCAGCCGACCAGCACAGCCCGCCCGTCGGCGCGGGCCTTGTCGAAGGCGACCCCGATGCGGCTCACGCCACCGCCTCGCTTCGCTCCGCGGCGGCGCGAGCCGCCGCGCTGCTGAGCTGAATGGTTCGCTCGCTCCGCTCGCTCACGCTGTCTCCCTGTCGAGGATGCCGAAGTACTGGCCGGCGGTGTGCACGTCCTTGTCGCCCCGGCCGGAGAGGTTGACGATGATGACCGGCTCCCGGCCGAGCTCGGCGGCGAGCTGCGGGGCGATCTTCAGGGCGCCGGCCAGCGCGTGCGAGCTCTCGATCGCCGGGATGATCCCCTCGGTGCGGCAGAGCAGCTCGAACGCGGCCATCGCCTCGTCGTCGTCGACCGGCAGGTAGGTCGCCCGGCCCTGGTCGTGCAGCCAGGCGTGCTCCGGCCCGACGCCCGGGTAGTCCAGGCCGGCCGAGATCGAGTGCGACTCGATCGTCTGCCCGTCGGCGTCCTGCAGCACGTACGTCCGGGTGCCGTGCAGCACCCCGGAGGAGCCGCCGGTGATGCTGGCCGCGTGCCGGCCGGTCGCCACGCCCTCGCCGCCGGCCTCGAAGCCGTACAACCGCACCCCGCTGTCGGGCACGAAGGCGTGGAAGATGCCGAGCGCGTTGGAGCCGCCGCCGACGCAGGCGGCGACCGCGTCCGGCAGCGCGCCGGTCAGGTCGAGGCACTGCTGGCGGGCCTCCTCGCCGATGCCGCGCACGAAGTCCCGGACCATCTCCGGGAACGGGTGCGGGCCGGCGGCGGTACCGATCAGGTAGTGGGTGGTGTCGACGTTGGCGACCCAGTCCCGCATCGCCTCGTTCATCGCGTCCTTCAGCGTCCGCGAGCCGGTGGTGACCGGCACGACGGTGGCCCCGAGCATCCGCATCCGGGCCACGTTGAGCGCTTGGCGCTGGGTGTCGACCTCGCCCATGTAGACCACGCACTCCAGGTCGAACAGCGCGGCGGCGGTGGCGGTGGCCACGCCGTGCTGCCCGGCGCCGGTCTCGGCGATCACCCGGGCCTTGCCCATCCGCTTGGTGAGCAGCGCCTGGCCGAGCACGTTGCGCACCTTGTGCGCGCCCGTGTGGTTGAGGTCCTCCCGCTTGAGCAGGATCCGCGCCCCGGCCCGGGCGGAGAGCCGGGTGGCCGGGTAGAGCAGCGACGGGGTGCCCGCGTAGCCGCGCAGCAGGCCGTCGAACTCGGCCCGGAAGGTCTCGTCGGTCATCGCCTTCCGGTACGCCGCGTCCAGCTCGTCGAGCGCCGCGACCAGCGCCTCCGGGACGAACCGGCCGCCGAACCGGCCGAAGTGACCGGCGGCGTCGGGAACCTGGGCGGCCGGGGCTGCCGGGTCGGCGCTCATCGGCGTGTCCTCTCGCTGCGTCTCGGGTGCCCGGCGGATCAGCGCACCGGGCGGGGCGTGGCCGGGTGGTTGCCGGCGTTGACCAGCTCGGCCACCGCCTCGCGGGGGCTCTTCTGGGTGACCAGGCCCTCGCCGACCAGCACCGCGTCGGCGCCCGCCGAGGCGTACCGGATGAGGTCGTGCGGGCCGCGTACGCCGGACTCGGCGATCTTGACGACGCTGCTCGGCAGGCCGGGCGCGATCCGCTCGAAGACCGAACGGTCGACCTCCAGGGTACGCAGGTCACGGGCGTTGACCCCGATCACCTGCGCGCCGGCCTCCAGGGCCCGGTCGGCCTCCTCCTCGTTGTGCACCTCGACCAGCGCGCACATGCCGAGCGACTCGATCCGCTCGAGCAGCCCGACGAGGGCGTTCTGCTCCAGCGCGGCGACGATCAGCAGCACCAGGTCGGCGCCGTGCGCGCGTGCCTCGTGCACCTGGTAGCTGGAGACCACGAAGTCCTTGCGGAGCACCGGGATGTTCACCGCGGCCCGCACGGCGGCCAGGTCGTCCAGCGACCCGCCGAACCAGCGGCCCTCGGTGAGGACGCTGATCGCCCGGGCGCCGCCGGCCGCGTAGTCGCCGGCCAGGTCGGCGGGGTCGGCGATCTCCGCCAGCCGCCCCTTGGACGGCGAGGAACGCTTCACCTCGGCAATGACGGCCACGCCGGGCCGGCGCAGGGCCGCGTACGCGTCCAGCGGCGGCGGCGCGGCGGCGGCCAGCTCGCGGATCCGCTCCAGCGGAACCTGCTCCTGTCGCCGCGCCACGTCCTCGCGGACGCCGGCCAGGATCTCGTCGAGCACGTTTGCGGACGCCGCCGGACCGGCCTCGTCCCCCTCCGCGTGCGCATGCTCAGCAGTCACCAACGGACTCCCCTCTCCGGGTGTCATGGGCCGATGCTAGGGGGCGCCACCTGGCGACAAGTCCCGGGGGGTATGGCGCTCCTCACGAAATGGGCTGTGGCATGATGGCCGACTTCCGGTGAACGCGATGTCACGCAGCGCCACCCCACGACGTTCCTCGATGCTGTGACCAAGCTCAAGGACGAACGACCCTGCGCTGGTCGCCCCGGCTACCCGACAGTTGACCAGGGCGTCACGGCGGCGAAACGTGCGCCCGGCAGCATCGTCCTCGGGCAGACTCGATGAGGCGGCTGCCAATCGTCGCCAACGATCTCGTACGGGGTGACCATGAGCGCCAACGGGCCGAACCAGACCATCGGGTTCACCACCATCTCCCGGACCGTCGCCTCGCTCGCCGTCGGCGTGGTGCACACCCTGGAACGCGCCGTGATCGGCGATGCCCGGATGCGGACCGCCCGGGGCAACGCCTGGGAGGCGGTCTGCGCCGACCGGGCCCGGGCCGCGCAGCGCCGGGACCTGGACCGCCTGGTGGCCGAACTGGCCGCCGCCCGCGCCGTGGCCACCGAGCGGCGCGGCGCGCGGGACGCCCAGCCGGTCAGCTGACCGTCGGATCCTCGCCCCGGTCCAGCGCCTCCCAGGCGTCCCGGGTGCCCCGCTCGACCGCCGGCCGGTCCGGGCCGGACCGGGCCGCCGAGCGGACCGGCCGCTCGTAGCGGGCACCCATCGCCGGCCAGCCCGCGCCCCGCAGCGCGGTGAGCACGCCGCCGACGGCCGCGACCAGCCCGCCGACCAGCACCAGCGCCGGCCACTGCCGGCTCACCCCGGCGAGGGCGGTCAGGCCGTAGCCGCCGCCGGCCGCCACGGCCAGCCCGACCAGCGCCAGCAGGCCGCCCAGCAGCCGCCGGACCCGGCCCCGGGTGGCCAGCACCGCGCCGCCGCCGGCCAGCCCGACCAGGGCCAGCGCCGAGACCCACGGCAGCAGGTCCGCGCCGGTACGGCTGTGCCGGGTGGGCGGCAGCGAACCCCGGGCGGTCAGCTCGACCGACCACGTCCGGGTCACCGCCCAGAGCGCCAGGCCGGCCCCGACCAGGCAGAGCAGCACCGCGTACGCCAGCTCACGCCGGCCCCGCGCGGCGGGCGAACCGGTGGCGGGCGAGCCGGTGGTCGGTGCGGTCATCGGGCCGGCCGGAGGGTCTCGGCGGCGGCGATCGCGGCGAGCACCGCGGCGGCCTTGTTCCGGGTCTCCTGCTCCTCGGCGGCCGGATCGGAATCGGCCACCACCCCCGCCCCGGCCTGCACGTACGCCCGGCCCTCCCGGATCAGCGCGGTACGGATGGCGATGGCCATGTCCAGGTCGCCGCCGAAGCCGAAGTAGCCGACGGTGCCGCCGTACAGGCCCCGACGGACCGGCTCCAGCTCCTCGATGATCTCCATGGCCCGCACCTTCGGCGCCCCGGAGAGGGTGCCGGCGGGGAAGGTCGCGGCGAGCGCGTCGAAAGCGGTGCGGTCGGCGCGCAGCTCGCCCACCACCGTGGAGACGATGTGCATGACGTGGCTGTACCGCTCGATGGTGGCGAACTCGGGCACCTCGACGGTGCCCGGGCGACAGACCCGGCCCAGGTCGTTGCGGCCCAGGTCGACCAGCATGACGTGCTCGGAGCGCTCCTTCGGGTCGGCGAGCAGCTCGGCGGCGAGCCGGGCGTCCGCCTCGGGGGAGCCGCCGCGCGGTCGGGTACCGGCGATCGGGTGCAGCAGCGCCCGCCGCCGCCCGTCCGCGCCGGTGCTCACCTTGAGGTGCGCCTCCGGCGAGGAGCCGACGATGTCGAAGCCGTCGAAGCGCAGCAGGTACATGTACGGGCTGGGGTTGGTGGTGCGCAGCACCCGGTAGACGTCGAGCGGATCGGCGTGGGTTGGCCGCTCGAAGCGCTGGCTGAGCACGATCTGGAAGCCCTCGCCGGCCCGGATCGCCTCCTGGGCCGCCGCCACCGCCTTCGGGTAGCCGCCGTCGGGCGTACGGCTGACCACGTCGCCCAGCGGGGGCCGGGCGACCGTCGAGATCATGGGCGGAATCGGTCGGGACAGCGCCCCGGTCATCGCGTCCAGCCGCCCCACCGCGTGGTGGTACGCCGCCGTGACCAGGGCCTCCCGGTCGGGCGCGTCGAGCGGGGGCAGGACCGCGTTGGCGACCAGGATCGCCGAGCCGTCGTAGTGGTCGAGCACCACCAGGTCGGTGGCGAGCATCAGGCCCAGCTCCGGCACGTCGAGGTCGTCCTCGGTCATCTCCGGCAGCCGCTCGAAGCGGCGGACGAGGTCGTACCCGAGGTAGCCGACCATGCCGCCGGTGAGCGGCGGCATGCCGCTGGCCGGGTCCCAGGCGGGGCCGGCCAGGGCGGCCACGGTCTCGCGGAGCACCGTCACCGGGTCGCCGGAGGCCGGTACGCCGGCCGGCGGCGCCCCGGCCCAGACCGCCGCGCCGTCCCGCTCGGTCAGCGTGGCGCTGCTGCGGACGCCGATGAACGAGTAGCGGGACCAGGCCATTCCGGCCGAGCCGACGCCCTGCTCGGCCGACTCCAGCAGGAACGTGCCCGGGCCGCCGGCCAGCTTGCGGTAGACGCCCACCGGGGTCTCCGCGTCGGCGAGCAGCCGGCGGGTGACCGGCACGACCCGCCAGCGGGCCGCCAGGTCGGCGAAGGTGGCCGGGTCGGGGCTGACCGTGCCGTCCGTCATGAGGTCGCCTCCGGGGAGCTGACCGGCAGCTCGGTGAAGAAGCAGGTCCGCTGGCCGGTGTGACAGGCGACGCCGACCTGGTCGACGCTGACCAGCAGGGCGTCCCCGTCGCAGTCCAGCGCCACGGAGCGGACGTACTGGTGGTGGCCGGAGGTGGCGCCCTTGACCCAGTACTCCTGCCGGCTGCGCGACCAGTAGGTGGCCCGGCCGGTGGTCAGCGTGCGGTGCAGCGCCTCGTCGTCCATCCAGGCGACCATCAGCACCTCGCCCGAGTCGTACTGCCGGACCACCGCGGCCACCAGGCCGTCGGGGGTCCGGCGCAGCCGGGCGGCGATCGCCGGGTCGAGCCGGGACGGTCGGGCCGGGCCGGGGGCCACGGCGCCGCCGGAGCTGGCGGGGGCGCCGGTCACCGGCGCGTCAGAGGCGGGCACAGTGAGCCATTCTCCCGCACGCGGCGCCGGCACCGTCGACGTGTCCCGGGAGGCGGGCGCGGGACCGTCGAGCGCGCCGGTCAGTTGCCCCAGGTAGCGGTCCAGCCGGCCGTCCTGCAGGGCCTCCGCCAGGTCCGCGCCGGCCGTCGCGGCGATCTCCTCGGCGTACGGGCGGACCAGCGGGACGATGCCGCTGACCAGCCGGCCGGCGGCGGCGCTGAGCTCGCCGACGGCGCCCGGGCGCAGCCCCAGGCAGAGCAGCATGTCGTCGCGGTAGCCGGGCGGGGCGACCGGCAGGTCCAGCGCGGCGGCGAGCGCGTCCCGGCGGGAGACCACCCGGACCGACGGGTTGACGAGCCGCAGCACGGACGGGCAGAGCCGGGCCAGGTCGGCGGCGGCGAGCCGGACGCCCAACGGGTCGTCGGCCCGTCGGGCGGCGGCGACCTTGCCGAGGGTGGCGATCAACTCCTCCAGCCGCGGCTCCTCGGCGGGCTGGCAGAGCACCGGCAGGTCGATCCGGCGGCGCCACTCCGGCACCGCCCAGATCAGCCGGGCCGGCGCGGTGACCGGCAGCCCGAACGCCCAGTCCGCCGGCTGGCCGAGCCGGCGGACCCAGGACCGGACGTCCCGGGCGGCCACCGAGACGTGCACGAGGCGACCGCCGAACTCGGCCAGGTACGCCTGATGTGCCGCGTACGGGACGACGGCGGGGTCCGCCGTGGGCTGCTCACGGTCGTCGCCGGACAACTCCTCGTCGGCCACGACCAGCACGTCCAGGTCCACGTCGCTGTGCTCGGTGGCGGCCCGGCGGGCGTGACTGCCGCGCAGCATGATGCCGACGACCGGTCGGTCGGCGGCCTGCCGAAGGCGGACGGCCCAGTCGTCGAGGAATCCGGACTCGGGCAGCGGAGCGGGTCCCACGGCGACATGGTGCCGGACGTCCGATCTTCGGCGCAATGACCGCTGGCTGACCGGATGTCCGGTGCGATAGCTATCGACCGATGAATCTCATTGCTGCCTCGGGGTACCTTTCTCCGGCGGCGGCGCCAGGGAGCACCGCCCCGTCGAGTCGGGCCAACTGCTCCGGGCTGAGCCGGAGGTCAGCCGCCGCCGCGTTCTCCTCCCGGACCGGCGATCAGCCGCACGCCCACTCGTCGCCGGATCATGCCAGTTCCTCCTCCGCCCGGCGATACGCGTCGATCTTGTAGTCGAGCACCCTGAGGTCCTCCTCCAGCTCGGCCATCCGGGCCAGCACCCGGGCGCGGTGCGCCTCGAACAGCGCTCGCCGGGCGCCGAGCGTCCGATCGCCCTGCCGGGCCAGCTCGGCGTAGCGGCGCATGTCCCGCACCGGCATCCCGGTCCGCCGCAGCCGGGTGAGCAGGAGCAGCCAGTTGACGTCGGATTCGGTGTAGCGCCGACGGCCCGCGGAGTCCCGCCCGACCGGGGCGACCAGCCCCTCCTGCTCGTACCAGCGCAGCGTGTAGGTGGTCAGGCCGACCCGCTCCGCCGCCTCACCCACGGTGAGGCTCATCTCCCGCGTGCTGATGTCCACGCACCCAGGCTTCCAGTTCGAGCGCACTCGAAGTCAACCGTTGCGCCGAGCGGCATAACTCAACTAGCGTTGAGTTCAACACCTGATGAGTTTTGGAGGCGGGCATGGACGACGCGGTCGTGGTCCGTGACCTGGTGGTCGACCGGGGCCGGCGGCGGGTGCTCCAGGGCATCTCCTGCGCGGTGCCGCGCGGCGCGGTCACCGGGCTGCTCGGGCCCAGCGGCAGCGGCAAGACCACCCTGATGCGCGCGATCGTCGGGGTGCAGACGGTCAACTCGGGCGCGGTCACCGTGCTCGGCCGACCGGCCGGCACGGCGGAGCTGCGCCACCGGGTCGGCTACCTCACCCAGGCGCCCAGCGTCTACGCCGACCTGACCGTCCGGGAGAACGCGCGCTACTTCGCGGCGCTGCAGGGGCGCGGCCGGGCCGAGGCGGACGGCGCGGTGGCCGACGTGGGCCTGGCCGAGGCCGCCGACCAGTTGGTCGGCACGCTCTCCGGCGGCCAGCGCAGCCGCGCCTCGCTGGCCTGCGCCCTGGTCGGTGAGCCGGAGCTGGTCATCCTCGACGAGCCCACCGTCGGCCAGGACCCGGTGCTCCGGGCCGACCTGTGGGCCCGGTTCCACGCCATGGCCGCCACCGGCACCACGCTGCTGGTGTCCAGCCACGTGATGGACGAGGCGGCCCGCTGCGACCGGCTGCTGCTGATCCGGGACGGTCAGCTGATCGCCGACGACATCCCGGACGCGGTCCGCGCCGCCACCGGTGTGCAGGACCTGGAGGAGGCGTTCCTCCGGCTGATCAGATCTCGCGAGGAGGACCGGTGAGCGCGCGGAGTGGACCGGGGCGGCGAGCCCCGCAGTCGCGAACGAGGGAGGCCCGGTGGTGAACCCCCGCATCCTGGTCGCCACCATCGGGCGCATCCTGCGTCAGCTGCGGCACGACCGGCGCACCGTCGCGCTGCTCGTGGTGGTGCCGGCCGTGCTGCTCACCCTGGTCTACTTCATGTACGTCGACCAGCCCCATCCGCCGGGGCAGCCCGCGGTCTTCGACCGGGTGGCGCTGATCATGCTGGGCTTCTTCCCGTTCATCATCATGTTCCTGGTGACCAGCATCGCCATGCTGCGGGAGCGCACCACCGGCACCCTGGAGCGGCTGCTCACCACCCCGCTGGGCAAGCTCGACCTGCTCTTCGGCTACGGCATCGCGTTCGGCCTGGCCGGCGTGGTGCAGGCCACCATCGCCTCGGCCGTGGCGTACTGGGTGTTCGGGCTGAGCACCGCCGGCAGCAGCGGACTCGTGATCATGATCGCCGCGATCAACGCGGTGCTCGCGGTCGCGCTCGGGCTGCTCTGTTCCGCCTTCGCCCGGACCGAGTTCCAGGCCGTGCAGTTCATGCCGGTGGTGGTGGCCCCGCAACTGCTGCTCTGCGGGCTCTTCGTGCCCCGGGGGCAGATGGCCGGCTGGCTCCAGGCGATCAGTGACGCGCTGCCCCTGTCGTACGCCGTCGAGGCGCTGCAGGAGGTGGGCGCGCACGCCGAGCCGACCACGACGATGTGGCGGGACGTGGCGATCGTCGCGGGGGCGGCGCTGCTGGCGCTGGTGCTCGCCGCGGCGACGCTGCGCCGGCGCAGCGGCTGACGCCGTTCGTGGCCCGGTCCCGGCCGGGACCGGGCCACGAACGGGATGACGGAACGAGCGAAGGGTGGCAATGGCACGGCGTACCGGACGGCGACCGGGCAACCCGGGCACGCGGGAGGCGATCCTCGACGCGGCCCGGACCGCGTTCGCCGAGCGCGGCTTCGACGGCGCGTCCATCCGGGCCATCGCCGCCGCCGCTCAGGTGGACCCGGCGCTGGTGCACCACTACTTCGGCACCAAGGAGGAGCTGTTCCGGGCCACCGTGGCGATCCCGGTCGACCCGGCTGACCTGCTGCCGGCCGTGCTGGCCGGCGGCCCGGACGGCGTGGGCGAGCGGCTGGTCCGCGCCTTCCTGGCGGTCTGGGACTCCCCGGTCGGCGGAGCGGCGGTGGCCCTGCTCCGCTCGGCGGTCGGCAACGAGTGGACCGCGCGGCTGCTGCGCGAGTTCCTGGTCACCCAGGTGCTGCGCCGGGTGCTCGACCAGCTCGACGTCGACCCGGCCGAGCTGCCGCTGCGCGGCGGGCTGGTCGGCACCCAGATGATCGGCCTGGCCATGATGCGGTACGTCATCCGGCTCGAACCGGTCGCCTCCGCCGCCCCGGAGGCCCTGGTCGCCACGATCGGCCCCACCGTCCAGCGCTACCTCACCGGCCCGCTGCCCACCCCAGCCACGGAAAGTTGATCAAGAAGTTCGCGTCTCCGGACGCGCGATCCGGACGCGAACTCCTTGATCAACACGGGCTGCGGGGAGCGGCAGCCGGGGGCGGGTTAGCGGGTTTGTTCCAGCCAGGAGGCGTAGAGCAGGGCGTAGACGGAATCCGGGTCCTGGACCAGTTCGTCGTGGGAGCCGCGTTGGACGATGCGGCCCCGGTCCACCACGATCACCTCGTCGGCGACCTGGGCGGTGGAGAGCCGGTGCGCGATGGCGAGCGTGGTCCGGCCCCGGGTGACCGCGTCCAGGGTGCGCTGCAGGCGCACCTCGGTGGCCGGGTCGACCGCGCTGGTCGCCTCGTCCAGCACCAGCAGGTCGGGGTCGGCGACGTACGCCCGGGCCAGCGCGACCAGCTGCCGCTCGCCGACGCTGAGCGCCTCCCCGCGCTCCCCCACCGGGGTGTCCAGCCCGGCCGGCAGCCCGTCCAGCCAGTCGGCCAGGCCCAGCTCGGTGAAGGCGGCGGTGAGCTGCGCGTCGGTCAGCTCGGGGCGGGCGAAGCGGACGTTCTCTCCCACCGTCGTGTCGAACAGGAAACCGTCCTGCGGCACCATCACCACCCGGGAGCGCAGCGAGTCGAACCGCACCTGCCGCAGCGACACGCCGGAGAGCAGCACCTCCCCCTCGGTGGGGTCCATCAGCCGGGTGAGCAGCTTGGCGAAGGTGGTCTTGCCGCTGCCGGTCTCGCCGACCACGGCCACCCGGCTCTTCGCCGGGATCTCCAGGGTCACGTCGTGCAACACCGGCGGCCCACCCGGGTAGGCGAAGGTCACCCCGGCGAAGCGGATGTCCAGCGGGCCGGGCGCCAGCTCCCGCCCCTGCTTGGGGTCGGCCACGTCCGGCGCGACGTCCAGCACGTCGAGCACCCGGCGCCAGCCGGCGATCGCGTTCTGCGCCTCGTTGAGCACCTCGGTGGCGATCTGCACCGGCTGGATGAAGAGCGTCACCAGGAACAGGAACGCGGTGAGCTGGCCGATCGACAACGTGCGGTCCACGCCGAGGTTGACCCCGACCACCACCACGCCGGCCAGCGCCAGGCCGGCGGCCAGCTCCCCCACCGAGCTGCCCATGATGCTGATCCGGATGGCCCGCTGCTGGGCCTGCCGCTGCCCCTCGATCGCCGCGTCCAGCCGCCGAGCGGTCCGCCCGGCGATCCCGTACGCCCGGATCACCGGGGCACCCACCACGCTCTCGCCGATGGTGCCGAGCAGCGTGCCCATCCGCTGGCGGACCAGGCCGTACGCGGCGGCCAGCCGGCGCTGGAGCAGCCGGATCACCAGCACCGCCGGGGCGAACGCGATGAGCACCACCAGGGTGAGCTGCCAGGAGTACGCCAGCATCACGGCCGTGGTCACCGCCAGCTGGCCCAGGTTGACGATCAGGATCACGCCGCCCCACTGGAGGAACTGGGTGATCTGGTCCACGTCGCTGGTGACCCGGGAGACCAGCGAGCCCCGCCGCTCGGACTGCTGGTGCAGCATGGACAGGTCGTGCACGTGCCGGAAGGCCCGGGTACGCACCCCGGCGAGGGCGGTCTCGCTCACCGTGAAGAGCCGGCGCATCATCAGGTAGCCGCAGGCGGTGGTGACCACCAGCACGGCGGCGGTGGCGACCACGGTCAGCGTGACCACGTCCAGGTCGAGGCCACCGACGATGCCGTGGTCGATGCCGCGCTGCACGGCCACCGGCACGGCGACCCGGCCGATCATGTAGACCAGCGCCAGCCCGAGCGTGCCGGCCAACCCGGTCTTCAGCTCCGGGGAGAGCGCGAGCCCGCGCCGCAGCGTCCGCCAGGTCGACTCGGTCGCCTCGGCCGGCCGATCCGCCTCCACAGTCGTGCTCACCGGGCCCGCCTTCCGTTCGCGACTGCGGGGCTCCGCTCCGCTGCACTCCTCGCGCTCACCGGGCCCGCCTTTCGTTCGCGACTGCGGGGCTCCGCTCCGCTGCACTCCTCGCGCTCACCGGTCAACCTCGACTTCCAGGCCGGAGGTCAGCGGGGTGACCTCGTCGTACGGGCGGGGCTGCTCGCGTTCCTGCTCGGCCTGCTCGTACGCGGTGACCAGGTCGGCGTAGCCGGGCACGGTGGCGAGCAGCTCGGCGTGCGTGCCGCGGGCGAGCACCCGGCCGCGCTCGACGTAGATCACCTCGTCCGCGAGCGCGATGGTGGCCCGGCGGTACGCGACCACCAGGATCGACGCGGGTGCGCTGCGGCCATGATTCGGCCGCCGCGCCGCTTGGTGGCGCTCCGGGCCGGATGGAGGCCGGTCGGTCGGGGTGCGCAGCCCGGCCAGGATGGCCGCCTCCACCCGGGGGTCGACGGCGCTGGTGGCGTCGTCGAGCACCAGCAGCCGCGGCCGGCCGGCGAGTGCCCGGGCCAGGGTGAGCCGCTGCCGCTGGCCGCCGGAGAGCGAGGTGCCCCGCTCGCCGACCATGGTGTCCAGCCCGTCGGGGAGCGCGGCGACGAAGCCGTCCGCCTCGGCGAGCCGCAGCGCAGCCCAGACCTCCTCGTCACCGACGCCGGGCCGGTCCAGGGCGATGTTGGCCCGGACGGTGTCGTCGAAGACGAACGGGACCTGGGCGACCAGGGCCACGTTCGCGGCGAGCGAGGCCGCCGTGAGGTCGCGGACGTCGACGCCGTCCAGGGTGACCGTGCCGCTGCCCGGGTCGACCAGCCGGACGGCGAGCGAGGCGATGGTGGACTTGCCGGCCCCGGTGGGCCCGACCAGGGCGACGGTCTTCCCCGCCGGCACGGTGAAGGAGACCGCGCCGAGCACCTCCGCGCCGGGCAGGTGCGCCTCGGCCGGCTCGTAGCCGAAGTGGACGTCGCGGAAGGCGAGGGTGGCCGGCGTGGGCGTGGCCGGGTCGAGCGTCGCCTCGCCGTACGGCATCTCGCCGGTGGCGTCGAGGACCCGGCGCACCCGGTCCCAGCCGGCGACGCTGCGCGGCAGCTCGGCCAGCACCCAGCCGATGGCCCGGACCGGGAAGGCCAGCACGGTGAACAGGAAGGCGACGCTGACCAGCTCGGTCACGTCGATCGCGCCCTGCCGGAGCCGGACCGCGCCGACCACCAGTACGGCCAGGGTGCCGAGGCTGGGCAGGGTCTCCAGCATCGGGTCGAAGACGCCACGCAGCTTACCGACGGAGATCAGCGCGTCGCGCAGCTCACCGGCGCGGGCGGCGAACCGGGCCGTCTCCTGCGCCTCGCGACCCATCGTCTTGACCACCAGCGCGCCGTCGAAGCTCTCGTGCGCGATGCCGCTGACCTCGGCGCGCAGCCGCTGGGCGCGGGCCTGGCGGGGGGCCATCCGGCGGGAGTAGACGACGTTGAGGGCGAACAGCGCCGGGAAGACGGCGAGGCCGACCAGGGCGAGCGCCCAGTCGGTGACGAACAGCGAGACCACGGCGCCGACCAGCATCACCAGGGTGCCGACCGCGAACGGCAGCGGCGCGATCGGATACCAGGCCGCCTCGACGTCGGAGTTGGCGTTGGAGAGCAGGGTGCCGGTGGCGTTGCGGTGGTGCCAGGCCAGGGGCAGGTCGAGGTAGCGGCGGGTGACCCGGCGGCGGTAGGCGGCCTGGAGCCGGTACTGCATGTAACCGGCGCCGAGCCGGCGGCCGAAGATGCCGACCACCCGCAGCACGCTGATCCCGAACAGCGCGGCCGCGGCCAGCGCGAGGACGCCACCGGCCACCGAGCCGCGGGCGACGGCCGGGACCACCACCTTGCCGACCACCCCGCCGACGACGTACGCGCTGGCGATCACCATGAGGCCGAAGAGCACGCTGCCGGCCACCGCGACCGCGAAGATCCGGGGTTGTTCCCGGATGGCCCGGCCGAGTACCCGCAGTCCCCTGCCGAGCACGTCCCGACTTGTCCCGCTCGCCACGCTCTCCCCCGCCGTAAGCCGCAATTTTCTCCCTCATCCTTACCGCTCGGTGCCAGATCCGCCGACCCGGAGGGCGTATGTCCGACGTCACCTTCCGGCACCGGCCACCCTGACCAGGGCGGTTCGTGGCACCGCGCCCGACCGGTGGCCGCCGGCGCGGCGCCGCCGGCCGTGCCGTCCCGGTGGTCGGGCCGCCACGGGCCTACGATCGGGCCATGCCGCGGTACGCCCGATCGGAGCGCGAGGCGCTCGCCGATCTGCTGCTGGACCTGGGACCGGACGCGCCGACGATCGACGAGGGGTGGCGCACCCGCGACCTCGCGGCGCACCTGACGGTGCGGGAGCGCCGGCCGGACGCCGCCGCCGGCATCCTGCTGCGGCCGCTGCGCCGGTACGGTGAGGCGGTCCGCCGGCGCACGGCCGCGGGGCCGTACGCGGAGCTGGTGGCGCGGGTGCGCCGCCCGCCGGTGTGGAGCCCGGTCAGCAACCCACTCACCGACGAGCTGGTCAACACCCTGGAGTTCTTCATCCACCACGAGGACGTCCGCCGGGCGCAGCCGGGGTGGCTGCCGCGGGACCTGCCGGCGGGGTTCCAGGCGGTGCTCTGGAAGCGGGCCGCGGGGATGGCCCGGTTGGCGCTGCGCCGCTTCCCGGCGGATCTGCTGGTCCAGGCACCGGGGTTCGGCGAGCGCACCGTCGGCCGGGGCGGCGACCGGCTGCGGGTGGTGGGCGCGCCCGGCGAGCTGGTGCTCTTCCTCTCCGGCCGCCAGCGGGTGGCGCGGGTGCAGGTGGACGGCCCGTCCGCGCCGGCCGAACGGTTGCGGGCGGCGAGCCTGGGCTTCTGACGGATGGGCGGAAACGGTCACCACGAGATGTGAAACGGCCCTCGACCCGACCACCACGGCTGATCATTCCTGTCGTACGCTCTCGGCCACCGCCCCATTACCGAGGGCGGCGGGACAGGGGGACGGATGCGGAGCTTCGCGGTCTCGGCACTGCGCGAACCCCCCTTCCCGGCGCGCCGGCACCCCGCTGTCGAACTGGCCGCCGGGGAGAGCGCCGGCTGGGTACGCGAGCTGGGCCTGATCGACGATCCGGCCGGGCTGCGCCGGCTGGCCGGTGCCAACCCGGCGGAACTGGCCGGCCGGGCCTGCCCGAGCGGGCCGCTGAACCGGCTGCGCCTGCTCACCGACCTGATCTCCTGGCTGTTCGTGATGGACGACGCCTGCGACGAGGACGGCCTGGGCGCCAGCCCGACCCGGCTCGCGCCCACGGTGGCGGGCCTGCTGGCGGTGCTCGACCGGCAGGGCGACCCGGACGCGCCGGCGCCGGTGGACGCCGGGCCGCTGGGCGTCGCGCTGCACGACCTGTGCCGGCGGGCGCGCGCCCGGCAACGGCCGGCCCTGCTGTTGCGGCTGGTCAGCCAGTTGCGGGAGTACCTGCTGGCGCTGCTCTGGGAGGCGGCCAACCGGGAGCACCGGCGGGTGCCCGGGGTGGCCGAGTACGTGCAGATGCGCCGGCACACCGGCGGGGCCCGGCCCAGCTTCACCCTCACCGACCTGGCGTACGACGCGGTGCCGGAGCCGGGGCGGCGGGCGGATCCGGCGCTGGCCGCCGTGGACGACCTCGCCGCCGATCTGGTCTGCTGGTGCAACGACCTCTTCTCGTACGGCAAGGAACGCAGCAGCGCGCCGGACAGCCACAACCTGGTCACCACGATCGCCGGCGAGACCGAGCAGGACGAGGAGTCGGCGTTGCGCGCGGCGGCCGCCCGGTTCAACGCGGCGCTGGTGGCGTACGGGGAACGGGAGTCGGCGCTGGCCGCGGGGGGCGACGAGGCAGTCCTGGCCTTCCTGACCACCCGGCGGAACTGGATCCGGGCCACCTACGACTGGTCGCTCGCCGCGTCCCGGTACGCCTGACCGGGCCGGTCCCCGCCGGGGGACGCCGGTCGCCGCAGGCACCAGGGCTAGCCGCCGCCCCGGTGGAGGCAATACTCTTCGGTAACCGCAGAATGGCGTGACCTCCGTCACGTCCCTCCACCCTGAAGGCGGCTTCAGCGATGGCTCTCGATGTACCGTACCGTTCCATCCCCGACATGTTCCTCAAACGCGTGGCGGCCACCCCGGCCAGTCCCGCGTTCGCCCACCCCGCCGCGGACGACTCGGGGCCGGTGTGGCTGAGCTGGGAGCAGGTCGGGCGGCGCGCCAAGGCGGTCGCGGCCGGGTTGCACGGACTCGGCGTCGGCCTGGAGGACCGGGTGGCGATCCTGGCGAACACCCGGCTCGAATGGGTGCTCGCCGACTTCGGCATCATGTGCGCGGGCGGGGCCACCACCACCGTCTACCCGACCAGCGAGCCGGAGGAAACGACCTACATCCTCGCCGACTCCGGGTCGCGGGTGCTCTTCGCCGAGAACCCGGCCCAGGCCGCGAAGATCGCCGGCGCCGAGATTCCGGCGCTGACCCACGTGGTGCTCTTCGACGGCGAGCCCGACCCGGCCGCCGCGGTCCCGCAGCTCACCCTGACCGAGCTGGAGGCGCGGGGAGCCCGGGCGCTGGAGCACGAGCCGGACCTGATCGACATGCTGGTCGCCGGCATCGGCCCGGACCACCTGGCCACCCTCATCTACACCTCCGGCACCACTGGCCGGCCCAAGGGCGTCGAGTTGCTGCACGGCGGCTGGTGCTGGGAGGGCGTGGCGCAGGCCGAGCTGGGCGTGCTGCACGCCGACGACCTCCAGTACCTCTGGTTGCCGCTGTCACACTCCTTCGGCAAGACGCTGCTCTGCGGGGTCACCCACGTCGGCGTGCCCACGTACGTCGACGGGCGGGTGGACAAGCTGGTCGAGCTGCTCGCCGTGATCCGGCCGACGCTGATGTGCGCCGCGCCCCGGGTCTTCGAGAAGGTCTACAACAAGGCCGTCACCACGGCCCAGGACGCCGGCGGCGCGAAGGCGAAGATCTTCGCCTGGGCCGTCGCGGTGGGCAAGGACAAGGTCGCGCTGGAGCAGGCCGGCCAGCCGCTGCCCGTGGGGCTCAAGCTGAGGTACGCGCTGGCCGAGAAGCTGGTCTTCCGCAAGCTCCAGGCCCGGCTCGGCGGCCGGATCCGGCTGCTCGTCTCCGGCGCGGCGAAGCTGAACGAGGAGATCGCCACCTTCTTCGCCGCCGCCAGCCTGCCCATCTCCGAGGGGTACGGCCTCACCGAGACCAGCGCCGGCAACTTCGTCAACCCACCGGACGGACTGCGCATCGGCACCGTCGGCACGGCACTGGGCGACCTGGAGTGCCGGATCGACACCGACGGCGAGATCCTGCTCCGCGGCCGGCCGGTGATGCGCGGCTACCACAACCTGCCCGAGGAGACCGCCGCCGCGTTCACCGAGGACGGCTTCTTCCGCACGGGGGACATCGGCAGCCTGGACGACGACGGCTATCTGCGAATCACCGACCGGAAGAAGGACCTGGTCAAGACCTCGGGCGGGAAGTACATCGCACCCTCGCACATCGAGGCCATGTTCAAGTCCATCTGCCCGTACGCCTCGCAGGCGGTGGTGATCGCACAGTCCCGCAACTACTGCACCATGCTGGTCACCCTCGACGAGGACGCGATCAGGGGCTGGGCGGCCGGCGGCCCGCTGGAGGGCCGCGACTACACCGGGATCGTCACCTCGCCGGAGGCCCAGGCAATGGTCGAGGGCTACGTGGCGGAGCTCAACGCCAAACTCAACCGCTGGGAGACGATCAAGAAGGTGACCGTCCTCCCGCGCGACCTCACCATCGAGGACGGCGAGGTCACCCCGTCGCTGAAGATCAAGCGCCGGGGCGTGGAGAGCAACTTCGCCGCCGAGATCGAGAAGATGTACGCGGGCACCCTCGCCGAGCTGTAGCGGCGGATCCGTACCGTCCGGCGGCCGTGCCCCACCGTCCCGGGGCACGGCCGCCGGTCCTTCCGGCGGTCGTCGGCCGCGGTCACAGGTGATGCTGGCGCCACCGGGTCTGCTCCATCTCGGCGGCGATCTGCTCCTCCAGCGCGAGCTGCCGGATCTGGCGCCGCCGACCGTCCTCGCGCAGCGTCTCGGCGACGATGGCGGCCACGCAGAGCACCGCCAGCAGCACCACCGCCACGAGTTCCGGCAGCCCGGCCGCCGCCGGGACCACCGCCACGATCACCACCGCCGCACCCAGCAACGGCCAGCGCACGGCCTGCAGCACCAACAACGCGCAGGCCGCGAGGCTGAGCAGGTAGACGGCGACCCCGCCGTAGAGGACCGTCACCCAGAAGGCGCCGAGCGGCTCCCCCCAGGCCGGCGTGCTGGGCAACGCCGACTCAGCGAGCAGGTCCTTGAGCCCGAGGGCGAAGAAGATGATCCCGGCGACCATCGGCAGGTGCAGGTAGGTGTACGCGTTGCGGGCCAGCCGGGCCCGGGCGCCCGGCTCCCGGGCGGCGTGCAGCCGCTGCTCGACCCCGGGGGCGAGGGTGTCGAAGTACGCCCACCAGAGCACCGCGGCGATCGCGACGCCGAGCACCGCGGCGGTCATCACCGGCCCGGTCAGCGGCAGCGCGCTGATCGCCTTCGGACCTAGCCCGAGCGCGATGATCGACTCGCCGAGCGCGAGCAGGACCATCAGGGCGTGCCGCTCCGCCCAGTGCCCGGCGGAGGTCACCACCCAGTACGAGCCGCCGAGGATGATGCCCGCCACGTACTCCACCAGCACCGCTGCCGTCCACAGGCTGAGCTGGATGGCGGTCGCCAGGGCTCCGGAGGTGACCCGGGGCGGCACCTGCCCGGCGGCGACCAGCAGCACCGTGGCGGCCACCGGCAGCGCGGCGAGCCGCAGCCAGAGCCGGAACTGAGCCGGATCGGACCGGGCCACCCAGCCGAAGACCGCGAGCTGCGGGCCGCGGACCAGGAAGTAGCAGACCGCGAAGACGAGCGGGCCGTTGAGCCCGCCAGGCTGGTCCACGAACGCGCCCGGAATGCTCAGCACCAGCAGGAAGGTGGCGGCCCCGATGACGAAGCCGACCACCGGCAGCACGCCCTGGTCGGCCCGGACCAGGTTGCCGAGGCCGGCGAAACCTTGCCAGCACCACCAGAGCAGCGCCAGCACGAGCAGGGCATGGAACAGGTTGACCCAGCTGGGCTGGCTCGCGGTCAGGCCGGTGACGGTGAGGAACGCGAAGACGAAGACGAGGTCGAAGAAGAGCTCCAGCCGCGTCACCCGGGACCCCGGCGCGCCGAGCCGGACCACGCTCGCCCACCGGGTGCCGCCGTTGTTCCTCACCCGCGCAGTGTCGCAGCGGGTGTGGCCCACCGAGTGCGATCCGGGCAGGCTGGCCGGTTCCGGCGGCGATCTGGCGCCCGCCGTCCTGACCGGATGCGGTGCGGGGCGGTCAGCGGCCCCCGCTACGGGCCCGCCTCGGGCACCAGCGGTTCGCGCAGCACCCGTCTGAGCTGCGCCGTACGGACCGCTTCGACGATCAAGAAGATGATGGCGACGGCGACGAGGACCGCGAGGCCCACCAGCCCGGCCCACGGCGCGGCCAGCGGGACCAGCGCGACGAACACCAGGGTCGTGATGCCGCGGATCCACCGGATGCCGTGCTGCGTCCGCCACCAGAAGGCCTGATCGCCGATCAGATAGAGGATCACCCCGCCGTAGAGGGCGAGGTGGGCCAGGGTGGGCAACCCCGCGGCCAGCCCGGGCCTCCGGTGCGCCAACGCGAGCGTCTGGCCCAGACCGAGCGCGACCAGCACGATGCCGGCCACCATCACCAGGTGCAGAAAGGTGTACGCGTCGGCGGCCAGCCGGCTGCGGTCGCCGCCCGCAGCGGTCTCCACGGCGCGTTCCCCGGCGATGGCGTCGATGTCGAAGTACGCCCACCACAGCGTCCCTACCAGCGCGGTGCCGAGGATCGCCCCGACGATCACCAGCCCGGATATCGGTTGGTCGGCGACCGCACGTCCGGTGGCGATGATCGCCTCGCCGAGCGCGACGATGACGATCAGGCCGTACCGCTCCGCCCAGTGACTGGCCGAACTGATTTGCCACTGCCTGACGTTCACCAGGTACCGACTGCTGTAGTCGACGGCTATGGCGGCCAGCCACAGGGCGATCCGCAGCGGGCTGTAGGCTCCCCGCGCGCCGACCAGTTCGGGCAGCAGCGCGGCGCTCAGCAGCAGGAGCGTCGCCAGCCCGGCCGCGAGGGCGAGCAGCAGCAGTTGGCGGCGTAAGCCGGGATTGCCGCGCGCGACCACCCAGAACGTGCCCAGGTGCAGCAGCCGGACGACGCCGTAGCAGGTCGCGAAAACCAGCGGCCCGTACAGCCCGGCCCGCGACGGGTCGTAGAACGCCACCGGGATCGCGATCGCGATGATGAGGATGTTCGCCGCGACGGCGACGTAGACCAGGCGAGCTCCCGGCTCGTCCGTGCGCAGCGCGGTGGACAGCCACGCGAACACGTTCCAGGCCCACCAGAGTACGGCCAGCACCGCCAGCCCGCGGACCAGCCCGTGCCAGGTTGGATCGGCGGCCATCAGGCTGGTGACCTGGATGAACGCGTAGACGAAGACCAGATCGAAGAAGAGTTCCTTCGGGGCGACACCGACGGCCCGCTGGACGGCGGGCTGGATCGCGCGGTGCAGGACCTGGTGCCGGCCCCGGAAGACGGTACGGTCGGCGAGCACGAGCACGGCCACCAGGCCGGCGAGAATCGCGAGCGCGGCCAGCGCCGGCACCTGGGCCGCCACCGGTATGCCGAGGGCGAGCAGGACGAGGCCGAGCAGCGGCCCCCGGCCCACGATGTGCATCGTGCGCCCTTCGAAGGCGAGCAGCCCGACCAGGTAGAGGATCACGCCGCCGTACAGTGCGAGCAGGGACAGCGCGGGCAGCGGCGCCGGTTCGCCGACGGCCCCCACCGCCTTCTCGAGGCCGAGCGAGAGCAGGATCAGACCGCCGATCATCGGTAGGTGCAGGAAGCTGTACGCGTTCCGCGCCAGCCGTATCCGGGCCGCCCCGGACACCCGCTCAAGGGCGAGTTCGGCGGCGAACCGGGCGAGGTCGAAGTAGGTCCACCAGAGCACGCCCACGACGCTCATGCTGAGCAGGATGGCGGCGACCAGCGGCCAGGTGATCGGTGCGGTGGAGCCGATGCCCCGGCTGACCCCGACGGAGATGATGGTCTCCCCGAACGCGACCATGACGATCAGGGAATGGCGCTCGACCCAGTGTCGTACCGGGATGTCGCGCCCACCGACCACGCCGGTGAGGATCCCACCGCGGTACTCGATGAGGATCGCCAGGAGCACCAGACCCAGGCGGGCCCACGGATGGATCTCGACGTCGATCAACCGGCCGGCCAGCAGCGCCGCGAGCAGCAGCAGCGGGGCGGCACCGAACAGGGGAAGCCAGCCGCGCCGGACCCGCTGTCGGGAGACCGGGTCGGACCGGGCGCAGATCATCGCGACCGTCAGGGCGCCGGCCCGCGCGGCGAGGTAGCCCAGCACGAAGATGAGCGGGCCGGGCAGCCCACCGGGCCGGTCGACGAATGCCTCCTGAATCGCCACCCCCACCACGAAGATGATCGCGATGAGGCCGAAGGCGACCATCGGCATGATCCCCCGGTCCAACCGGATGGAGTTGCTGAGCCAGGCGTAGGAGACCCAGCACCACCACAGCAGCGCGAGCAGCAGCAGACCGCGCACGATCCCGAAGAGGTCGGGTTGGGCAGCGGCCAGACTGGTCACGTTGAGGAAGGCGTAGACGAAAACCAGGTCGAGGAAGAGTTCCAGCCGGGTCACCCCGCCGCTCTCGGCGACCATCTGGAACCGATCGGACAGTCCCCTCGACCTACCGCTGGCCATCGCTTGAGTCTGCCCGGCGGCGGTGCCCGGCGCGGGGGCATCCGGCAAGCCCGCCCGGCTCAGGCGATGACGGACGGCTCCCGCCACTGCGGGCGGCCGGCCCGGTCGAGGTCGTAGCGGACCGCGGCGAGCCGGCCGACGGCCTCCACCAGGTCGGCGGCGGGCAGCGTGAACGGCAGCCGCAGGAACCGCTCGAGGGTGCCGTCCAGGCCGAACCGGGGTCCGGGCGCCAGGCGTACGCCGGCCTCCTCGGCGGCCCGGGCCAGGGCGCTGGAGACCGGGCCGTCCAGCTCGACCCAGAGCGTCACGCCGCCGCGCGGCACGCTGACCCGCCAGTCGGGCAGCCGCTCGGCCAGCGCGCCGACCAGCGCGTCCCGCTGGGCGGCGAGCTGCGCCCGCCGCGCGGCCACGATGGTCGCCGCTTCGGCGAGCAGGTGCACCGCGACGAGCTGGTCGAGGACCGGGCTGGCCATGTCCACGCCGACCCGGGCGGCGGCCAGCCGCTGCACCTGCGGCGCGGACGCCCGGACCCAGCCGATCCGCAGGCCACCCCAGTACGGCTTGCTCATCCCGCCGATGCTGATCACCCGGGAGTGCCGGTCGAAGGTGGCGACCGGCGGCGGCAGCGGGGTGCCGTCCAGCGGCAGGTCCACGAAGGACTCGTCGATCACCAGGTCGGTCCCGGCGGCGTGGGCGGCGGCGACCAGCCGCTCGCGCAACTCGGCCGGCATCAGGTGGCCGGTCGGGTTCTGGAACTCGGGGATCAGGTACGCCAGCTTCGGCCGGGCCTGCCGGATGCTGCCCAGCAGCAGTTCGGCGTCCCAGCCGAGGTCGTCCATGGCGAGACCGTGGGTGCTGATCCGGGCCCGGCGGGCCGACAGCGCGGCGAGCGCGTTGGGGTAGGTCGGGGACTCCACCAGCACCCCGCCGCCCGGCGACAGGGCCAGCCGCAGCACCAGGTCCAGCGCGTGCTGGGTGCCGCTGGTGACCATGATCTGCTCCGGGCTGGTCGGCAGCCCCCGCTCGGTGTACGCCCGGGCCACCGCCTCGCGCAGCTCGATGATGCCGGTCGGGTGGTAGCCGGCCCCGCCCAGGTAGTGGGGCAGATCCTCGGTGGCCGCCCGGGCGGCCGGGACGAGCTGCGGCGGGGCGGCGAGCGCGGCCACCCCGAGGTCGATCATGTCCCGATCGTCCAGCGGGGTCCACAACCCGGTGCTGGCCACCCGGTGGGTACCGGGCAGCATGGTCCAGCTGCCGGCCCCGCGCCGGCTGGCCAGGTGGCCGCTCTCGCGCAGCTCCCGGTAGGCGGCGGTGACCGTGGTACGGCTGATCCGCAGCGCCTCCGCCAGCTCCCGCTCGGCCGGCAGGCGTACCCCCAGGGGGAGCCGGCCGTCGGCGAGCAGGCCGCGGACCGCGGCGGCGAGCGCGGCGTAGTCGGGGCTGCGTCGGCGGCCGGGCAGCGCGTGCCACTGGCCGAGGAGCCGAGCCAATTGGACACCGCGCACCTGACTCGTCATGGCCACCCCTCCGAAATTGGCTCTGTCGCGGGCGAGATTGGACCCTAGGGTGGCATGCATGGCACCGATTGGCAATTTCCGGTACCGGCCCGCCCGGCGACTGACCCAGCTCTACGCCGGGCTCACGCTCTACGGCGTCAGCATGGCCCTGATGATCCGGTCCGGCCTCGGCCTCGACCCGTGGGACGTGTTCCACCAGGGCCTCGCCCGGCAGACCGGGCTCTCCTTCGGCACGGTCACCATCGCGGTCGGCGCCCTGGTGCTGCTGCTGTGGATCCCGCTGCGGCAACGCCCCGGCCTCGGCACGGTCAGCAACGTGGTGGTGATCGGCCTGGTGGTGGACGGCACCCTGGCCCTCGTGCCGGCCGGCGGCGGCCTGCCGCTGCGGATCTGCCTGCTGATCGTCGGGATCGTCGCCAACGGCGCGGCCACCGGGCTCTACCTCGGGGCGGCCTTCGGCCCCGGCCCGCGCGACGGCCTGATGACCGGGTACGTCGCCCGCCGCCCCGGCCGCTCCATCCGGCTGGTCCGGACCGTCATCGAGGTGACCGTGCTGGCGCTGGGCTGGCTGCTCGGCGGCACGGTCGGCGTCGGCACGGTCGCGTACGCGCTCGCCATCGGGCCGCTCGCCCAGTTGTTCATCCCGCTCTTCGCGGTGCCCCCGCAGCAGTCGGAGGGTCCCGCCGTGGAACCGGCGGTGGGCCCCACGCCGCACCCGGCGGGCGAGGCGGCCTGAGCCGGGGTCACCACGCAGCGCCACCCGGCCCCGCCGACGGCCACCGGACGGGCCGGACCGCACCCCGGCTGAGCTGCGCCGACGGCCGGCGTCGAAACCAGGTGTTTTCTCCGCCGGCAACGCCGGGCATCATTCGTTCATGGGGGAGAACGGATGGCGCTGGACCGACGCCTGGATCTTCGTCTCGCTGGTGATCGCGAGCGGTGCCGGACGGCACCGCCGGGCGGCCACCACCCGGCGTCCGGAGGGTGTCCGCCTGGCTGACGTCCTCTCCACCGCCGACCACCTCAACCGGTCCATCCCCGAGCGGGACGAGGTCGAGGGAGCCGTCCGCCGGCTCCTCGGCGCGGGCCTGGTCACCGTCTCCGACGGCTGGTTCCGGCTCACCCCCGACGGCGAGCGGCTGTGGCGCACCCGGCCGAGCGCCGGGCTGGGGACCACCGTGGACACCGTGCAGGGCGTGCTGACCCGCCGGCACACGCCGGGCACGTCCGACTGGAGCCTCGCCGAGGACGACCACGCCGCCGCCGTCCAGGAGTACGTGGTCCGGTCGATCCCGATGCCGCGCCGTTCCCCCGAGGGCCACTCCGGCCGCCCCTGAACCCGCCGCCCCGTTTGGCCGCGCCAGCTCGGCGACCCCGGGCGGCATCCGGACCGGCCCGTGGGTGGGTCAGCGGACCGGGTGGCCGGCGGTGCGCAAGGCGTCCTTGACCTCGCCGACGGTCAGCTCGCCGAAGTGGAAGACGCTGGCCGCGAGCACCGCGTCGGCGCCCGCGCCGATCGCCGGCGGGAAGTGCGCCACCGCGCCGGCGCCACCGCTCGCGATCACCGGCACGTCGACGGCCGCCCGGACGGCCTGGATCAGCGGCAGGTCGAAGCCGGCCTTGGTCCCGTCGGCGTCCATCGAGTTGAGCAGGATCTCCCCCGCACCCAGCTCGGCGCCGCGCCGGGCCCACTCGACCGCGTCGAGGCCGGTGCCCCGGCGGCCGCCGTGGGTGGTCACCTCGAAGCCGCTCGGCGTGGTGCCGTCCGGCGCCCGCCGCACGTCGAGGGAGAGCACCAGCACCTGCCGGCCGAACCGGTCGGCGATCTCGGCGATCAGCTCCGGCCGGGCGATCGCGGCGGTGTTCACGCCGACCTTGTCCGCGCCCGCCCGCAGCAGCGTGTCGACGTCGGTGACCGTGCGTACGCCGCCGCCGACGGTGAGCGGGATGAAGACCGACTCGGCGGTGCGCCGGACCACGTCGAGAATGGTCCCCCGGTCGCTGACGGACGCGGTGACGTCGAGGAAGGTCAGCTCGTCCGCGCCGGCCCGGTCGTACGCGGCCGCCAGCTCGACCGGGTCGCCGGCGTCCCGGAGGTCGACGAAGTTGACCCCCTTGACCACCCGTCCGGCGTCCACGTCCAGACAGGGGATCACCCGTACCGCCACCGTCATGTCGCGAGCCTATCCTTCCCCGTTTCCGCCAGCGGCCGGCCTGTGAGGCCGGCCACGGTGCTGGCCGGGACCCTCCACTACCGGAGCCCTGGTGCAGGGGCCCCGTCCTGCCTCACAGCCGGACCAGCATCTTGCCCAGGTTCTCGCCGCGCAGCATGCCGAGGAACGCCGCCGGGGCGTGCTCGATGCCGTCGACCACCGTCTCGTCGTACGCGATCTTCCCGGCGCGCAGCCAGCCGGCCGTCTCCTGGACGAACTGCTCGCGCAGGTGACCGTGGTCGCCGACCAGGAAGCCGCGCAGGGTGAGCCGCTTGCCGATCAACAGCGCCAGGTTGCGCGGCGCGGCGGGCGGCTCAGTGGCGTTGTACTGGGCGATCATGCCGCAGATCGCGGCCCGGCCGTGCAGGTTCATCGCCCCGATCGCGGCCTCCAGGTGCTCGCCGCCGACGTTGTCGAAGTACACGTCGACACCGTCGGGCGCGGCGGCCCGCAGGGCGTCCCGGACCGGGCCGTCGTGGTAGTCGAAGGCGGCGTCGAAGCCGAGCGACCTGAGCCGCTCGACCTTGGCCGGCGAGCCGGCGCTGCCGACCACCCGGGCCGCGCCGCGCAGCTTGGCGATCTGGCCGACCATGCTGCCCACCGCGCCGGCCGCGCCGGAGACGAAGACGGTCTCGCCGGGCTTCATGGCGGCAACGTCGAGCAGGCCGGCATACGCGGTCAGCCCGGTCATGCCGAGCACGCCCAGGTAGGCGCTCAGCGGGGCGAGGTTCGGGTCGACCTGGCGGGCGGCTTTCGCGTCGACCAGCGCGTACTCGCGCCAGCCGAGGCCGTGCAGCACGGTGTCGCCGGGGGCGAACCCGTCGGCCTCGCTGGCCACCACCTCGCCGACCGCGCCGCCGTCGAGCGGGGCGTCGAGGGCGAACGGCGGCACGTATGACCTGACGTCGTTCATCCGGCCGCGCATGTACGGATCGACCGAGATGAACTGGTTGCGGACCACCAGCTGGCCAGGGCCCGGGGTGGGCACCTCGGTCTCCACGAGGCGGAAGTTGTCGGGGGTCGGCCAGCCCTGCGGGCGGGAGGCCAGGTGGATCTCGCGGTTGGTGCTCATGAGGAGAGGTACGCCTCCAGCTCCACCTCGACCAGCTGCTCCGGGTCGATCAGCCCGGCCACCACGACCATCGTCGCCACCGGGCGGACCGCCCCGAACACCGCGTTGTGGGCCCGGCCGACCTCGTCGGCGTGGCGCCGGTCGGTCACGTACATCCGGGTCCGGATCACGTCGGCCGGCTCGGCGCCCACCTCGGCGAGTGCGTCCAGGCCGATCCGCAGCGCCTGCGCGGTCTGGGCCGCGGCGTCCCCCACGTGCGCCACCTGCCCGTCGACCGTCGAGGTGCAGCCGGCGGTGATGGCCAGGTTCCCGACCCGGACCACCCGCGAATAGCCGAACTGGGCCTCCCATGGGCCACCGGAGCCGAGGCGGGTGACGACCGGGGAGGTCACGCCGCGGCCCGCAGCGTGGCCAGGGCCTCGGCGACGGTGAACGCCCCGGCGTAGAGCGCCTTGCCGGCGATCACGCCCTCCACGCCCACCGGCTCCAGGGCGGCCAGGGCGCGCAGGTCCGCCAGGGCGGAGACGCCGCCGGAGGCGATCACCGGCGCGTCGGTGCGGGAGCAGACCTCGCGCAGCAGGTCCAGGTTCGGCCCGCGCATGGTGCCGTCCTTGGTGATGTCGGTGACCACGTACCGGGAGGCGCCGGCCTTGTCCAGCCGCTCCAGCACCTCCCACAGGTCACCGCCGTCGCGGGTCCAGCCCCGCGCGGAGAGCGTACGGCCGCGCACGTCCAGCCCGATCGCCACCCGGTCGCCGTACTCGCCGCAGATCCGGTCGCACCACTGCGGGTCCTCCAGCGCGGCAGTGCCGATGTTGACCCGGGCCGCCCCGGTGCCCAGCGCCGCCTGCAGCGACTCGTCGTCCCGGATCCCGCCGGAGAGCTCGACCTTCACATCGAGCTGCCGGACCACCTCGGCGAGCAGGTGCGCGTTGGTGCCCCGGCCGAAGGCGGCGTCCAGGTCGACCAGGTGGATCCACTCCGCACCGTCGGACTGCCAGGCGAGGGCCGCCTCCAGCGGGTCGCCGTACGCGGTCTCGCTGCCGGCGGCGCCCTGCACGAGCCGGACGGCCCGACCGTCGGCGACGTCCACAGCGGGCAACAGGGTGAGGCTCACAGCACTTCTCCTCGCATCAGGTACGACGGTCCAGGGCGATCACCACGATCGCCGGCAGCACCAGCAGCAACAACACGACCAACGCCAGCCGCAGCGCCAGGTCGTCCACCAAGGTCCAGATGCCGGCCAGCGCCGCCCCGGTGAGCAGCACGATCGCCGCCCGCTCGCCCCGGGTGTGCCGCCTCAGCCGGCCGGTCCGGCCGCGCCGCAGCCGCGGCGTCAACCGGCGTACCAGGGCGCGCCGCCGCTCCCGGCGGGCCGCCCGGCGGCGGCGGACGGCACGCTCGGCCTCCAGTTGCGCCTCGCGGGCTTCCCGGCGGCGGGCCCGCTCCTTGCTCACCGGTCCACCGCCGCTCGCGACCGCGGGGCTCGCAAACCCGGCTCGCTCCTCGCGCTCACAGTGCAGTTCCTGGTTCGCGACTGCGGGGCTCGCAAACCCGGCTCACTCCTCGCGCTCACAGTGCCGCGAGCCAGTTGCGCAGCAGGGTGGCGCCGGTGTCGGCCGACTTCTCCGGGTGGAACTGGGCCGCCGCCAGCGGACCCCGCTCCACGGCCGCGACGAACTCGGTCCCGTGCTCGGCGGTGGTCACCGTCGCCCCGGCCGCGGCCAGCCCGGCGGTGTCCGTCACCCCGTACGAGTGGACGAAGTAGAACCGGGCGTCGGCCGGCAGGCCGGCGAAGAGCACCGAGCCCGCCGGCGGGCGGACGGTGTTCCAGCCCATGTGCGGCAACCGCTCGGCGGGCAGCCGGGTCACCCCGCCGGGCAGCAGACCGAGCCCCTTGGTCACCACGCCGTGCTCGTCGCCGTGCTCGAAGAGCACCTGCATCCCTACGCAGATGCCCAGCACCGGCCGGCCGGCTGCCACCCGCTCGGCGATGACCGGGCCGGCGCCGAGCGCCTCGATCCCGGCCATGCAGGCGGCGTACGCGCCGACACCCGGCACCACCAGGCCGTCCGCCTCGGCGGCGGCGGTCAGGTCGTCGGTCACGGTGACGTCCGCACCGGCCCGCTCCAGGGCGCGCTCGGCCGACCGCAGGTTGCCCGAGCCATAGTCGAGCACCACGATCCGCTTCGCTCGCCGTCGCTCGCTCATGCGCCGTCTCCGGGTAGCAGCCAGAGCAGCCCGCCGGCGGTGGCCAGGGCGGCGAGCAGCCCGGTGATCACCACGGCGCCGCGCGGCGCGCCCTGGCGGTAGAGCGACCACGTCCCGCCGACCAGCACCCCGGCCAGGATCAGCAGCAGCGTCGGCAGTGCCGCCCCCATCAGAGTGCGCCCTTCGTGCTCGGGATCGCCCCGGCGTTGCGCGGGTCGATCGCGGTGGCCTCACGCAACGCCCGGGACACCGCCTTGAACTGGGCCTCGACCACGTGGTGGGCGTCCGGGTGGCCGCCGGGACGGGCCGCCCGCAGCACGTCCACGTGCAGGGTGATCCGGGCCGCCTGGCCGAACGACTCCCAGATGTGCCGGGTCATGCTGGTCGGGTAGACCGGGCCGATGTACGGGGCGAGCGGCGGCTCGTCGTGCACCACGTACGGCCGGCCGGAGAGGTCGACCGCGGCCCGGACCAGGACCTCGTCCATCGGCACGGTGGCCGAGCCGTACCGCCGGATGCCGGCCTTGTCCCCCAACGCCTGGTCGACCGCGGCGCCCAGGGCGAGCGCGGTGTCCTCCATGGTGTGGTGGGCGTCGATCTCCAAATCGCCGACGGTGTGCACGGTCAGGTCGAAGCCGCCGTGCCGGGCGATCTGGTGGAGCATGTGGTCGTAGAAGCCGACACCCGTCTCGATGTCGGCCTTGCCGGTGCCGTCGAGGTCGATCTCGACGAGGACCTTCGTCTCCTTGGTGATCCGCTCCACCCGGGCGGTGCGCCTCATTGCAGGCCTTTCGGTCGCGACTGCGGGGCTCTTGCGCCGCACTTCCCGCGCGCTCACGAGAGCTTCTCCATCGCGGCGAGGAAGGCGTCGGTCTCGGCGGGGGTGCCGGCAGTGACCCGCAGCCAGCCGGGCAGGCCGACGTCGCGGACCAGCACGCCGGCGTCGAGCAGGGTGCGCCAGGCGGCGGTCTGGTCACCGCCCACCTCGAAGAGCACGAAGTTGGCGTCGCTGTCGGCGACCCGGTGGCCGCGGGCCCGCAGCTCGGCGACGATCCGGTCGCGCTGCTCCATGATCGCGGCGACCGTGCCGAGCAGGGCGTCGCGATGCGCCAGGGCCGCGCGGGCGGCGGCCTGGGTGAGCGCGGAGAGGTGGTACGGCAGCCGGACGAGCTGCACCGCCTGCACCACGGCCGGGTCGGCGGCCAGGTAGCCGAGCCGCCCGCCGGCGAACCCGAACGCCTTGCTCATGGTCCGGGTGACCACCAGCCGCGGGTGGTCGGGCAGCACGGCCAGCGCGCTCACCGTGCCGGGTCGGGCGAACTCGGCGTACGCCTCGTCCACGATCACCATGCCGGGCGCCTCGTCGAGCACCGCGGCGACCACGGCCGGGTCCAGCGCGGTGCCGGTCGGATTGTTCGGCGAGCAGAGGAAGACCACGTCGGGCCGGTGCGACCGGACCTGGGCGGCCGCCTCGTCGGCGGTGAGGCCGAAGTCGACGCCGCGGGCGGCCGGGATCCAGCCGGTGCCGGTGCCGAGCGCGAGCAGCGGGTGCATCGAGTACGCCGGGGTGAAGCCGAGCGCGCTGCGCCCCGGGCCGCCGAACGCCTGGAGCAGCTGCTGCTGGATCTCGTTGGAGCCGTTGGCCGCCCACACCTGGTCGACGGTGAGCCCGTGGCCCAGGTACGCCGCCAGGTCGGCGCGGAGCGCGACCGCGTCCCGGTCCGGGTAGCGGTTGAGGTCGCGCAGCTCGGCCGCGAGGGCCTTGGCGATGGCGTCCGCCACCGGCTCGGGCACCGGATAGGAGTTCTCGTTGGTGTTCAGCCGGACCGGCACGTCGAGCTGCGGCGCGCCGTACGGCCGCAGGCCCCGCAGGTCGTCGCGGATCGGCAGGTCGTCAAGCCCACTCATGCCGCCACCTCGCTTCGCTCGGGGCCGGCCGGCGGCCGGTGCGGGCTGAGCTCGCTGCGCTCGCTCACGAGCCGTCCCCCGGGAAGCGCGCGCTGACCGCCTGGCCGTGGGCCGGCAGGTCCTCGACGGTGGCCAGGGTGACCACGTGCGGAGCCACCTCGCGCAGCGCCTCCTGGCTGTATTCCACCAGGTGGATGCCGCGTAGGAAGGACTGCACGGACAGGCCGGACGAGTGCCGGGCGCAGCCGCCGGTGGGCAGCACGTGGTTGGAACCGGCGCAGTAGTCGCCGAGCGACACCGGCGACCAGGCGCCGACGAAGATCGCCCCGGCGTTGCGCACCCGCATCGCCCACTCGCGGGCCTGCGCGGTCTGGATCTCCAGGTGCTCGGCCGCGTACGCGTCGACCACCCGCAGCCCCGCCTCGAGGTCGTCGACCAGGACCACCCCGCTCTGCTCCCCGCGCAGCGCGGTGCCGATCCGCTCGGCGTGCTTGGCCGCCGGCACCTGCCGGGCCAGCTCCGCGTCGACCGCGTCGGCGAGCGCCACCGACGGCGTGACCAGCACGCTCGCCGCCAGGGGGTCGTGCTCGGCCTGGCTGATCAGGTCGGCGGCGACGTGCACCGGGTCGGCGGTGTCGTCGGCCAGGATGGCGATCTCGGTCGGGCCGGCCTCGGCGTCGATGCCGACCACGCCGCGCAGCAGCCGCTTCGCGGCGGTGACCCAGATGTTGCCCGGGCCGGTGATCATGTCGACCGGCGCGCAGCGCTCGGCGCCGTCCGGGTCGACGGTCGCGCCGTACGCGAGCATGGCCACCGCCTGGGCGCCGCCGACCGCGTAGACCTCGTCGACGCCGAGCAGCGCGCAGGCCGCGAGGACCCGCTGGTCGGGCAGGCCGCCGTTGTCCTTCTGCGGCGGGCTCACCACCACCAGCGAGCGGACCCCGGCCGCCTGGGCGGGGACGACGTTCATCACCACGGTCGACGGATACATGGCCAGGCCGCCCGGGACGTACAGGCCGACCCGGTCGACCGGCACCCAGCGCTCGGTCACCGTGCCGCCCGGCACCACCTGGGTGGTGTGGTCGGCGCGGCGCTGATCGGCGTGGACCTTGCGCGCCCGGGTGATGGACTCCAGCAGGGCGGCACGCACCTGGGGGTCGAGGCCGGCCTCCGCCGCGCGGATCGTCTCCACCGGCACCCGCAGGCGCTCCGGGGAGATGCCGTCGAACCGTTCGCTTGCCTCCCGGATCGCCGGGTACCCATGCTCCCGGACCGCCTCCACCAGGGGGCGGATCCTCTCGACGGCCACCGAGACGTCGAGCTGGGCACGGGGCAGCAGCCGGCGCGGGTCGCGCACGACGCCACGCAGGTCGATCCGGTTCAGCACCCTTGCGAGTCTAGGCCGCCGCCTCGGAGCCGACCCGCGCCGCCCGCAGGCCGGGACGGTGAGCCGGGACACGCGGGATGGTGCCCGCTCCGACTACCCTCGGACGCGTGACCGCACGGCTGCCGGTGTTCCCGCTCGGGACGGTCCTGTTCCCTGGGCTGGTCCTGCCGCTGCACATCTTCGAGGAGCGCTACCGGGCGCTGGTGCGCCACCTGGTCGGGCTGCCGGAGGGCGCGCCCCGGGAGTTCGGGGTGGTGGCGATCCAGGCCGGCTGGGAGGTCGCCGCCGGGCCGCCGGGCCGGCCGACCCTCGGCGGCGGGCAGGTCACGCTGCACGAGGTGGGCTGCACCGCCGAGCTGCGGCAGGTCACCGAGCTGGCCGACGGCGGGTTCGACATCGTCACCGTGGGCCGGCGGCGGTTCCGCATCGCCGGCGTCGACGCGGGCGCCACGCCGTACCTGACCGCCGAGGTGGAGTGGCTGCCCGAGCCGGCCGGCACCGACGAGGTGGCCGACCTGCTGGCCGCCCGGGTGATCTCGGTCTTCCGGCAGTATCTCGGGCTGATCCGGCCGGACCCGCAGGAGATCTCCGAGCAGCTGCCGGAGGATCCCACCGTGCTGTCGCACCTGGTCGCCGCGACCGCCGCGCTGACCGTCGCCGACCGGCAGCGGCTGCTCGCCATCGACGACACCGCCGCCCGGCTCCGGGCCGAGCTTCAGCTGCTCCACCGGGAGGCGGCGCTGCTGCGCGAGGTCCGGGCGGTGCCGGTGCCGCTCAGCGAGCTGGCGGGTCCCCCGGTGCCGAACTGAGCTCCGGGCCGTCCGGCGGCCAGCCGCCGTCCAGCTCCGGCTCCGGGCGCAGCGACGGCCAGCGCGACCAGCCGGCCAGCAGGGTGTACGTCACGGCCGCGCCGAACGCGGGCAGCAGCAGGTTGCCGTACGGCACGGGCAGCAGCCCGAGCAACCAGTCGATCCCGCCGGCCCGCAGGTCGGCGGGCTTGGTGAAGACCGTCCCGTCCGGCGCGGTGGCCAGCAGCCGGTGGTAGGTGCCGAGCCCGATCCGGCGGCCGACCTGCCAGGCCACCAGTGCGGCGCCGAGGCCGCCGAGGGTCCCGGCGAACAGGCCGACCGGGCCGCGCCGGCCGCGCAGCAGGAGCCACAGCGCGATCGCGGCGAGCACCCCGAAGCCGAGCCCGAGGAGGCTGAACCAGCCGTCGGCGGCGATCGGCTGCTCCGGCTGCGGGGTGGCGTAGATGGCGCCGTCGGCGGTCTTCTGCACCGGGGTGCCGGGGGCCACCCCTGCCCAGAGCAGCCCGAGGGGCGCGCCCAGCACGGCCAGCAGGACCGCAGCGGCGAGGGTGGTCCGGACCACCTTGAGCCGGCCACCGCCGCCGGCGGCCACCGGGGTCTCCCCGGGCTCGGCACCGACCACGCCCGGATGCCCGGCGTGCGGGTCCGCGCCGGGCGCGGTCACGGCGTCGGCCGGCCGGGCCCCGTCGGACGTGTCCGCCGGCTGGTCGGTGGCCGGCTCGGGTCGGGAGGAAGGCTCCGGTCCGCCGGACGGACGTGCGGCGTCGTCGGGCGCGCCGGCATGGTCGGCGGCCCGCTCGGGATCAGGGGTGTCCGGACTCACCCGGTGATCCTCTCAGGCGGCGGGCCGGCGCGGGGCGGCGGTGGCGGTCAGCGGGCGAACGGCTCCAGCATCACCGCGACGGCCTTGAGCCACGCCTGCCGGGTCTCCGTCTGGAGCTGGTGGTAGTCGATCGAGGAGCCGGTCTCCAGCGCCGGGTCGTAGGGCACCACGGTGACCGCCCGGGTCCGGGTGGCGAAGTGCCGTTCCAGGTCGTCCTGGATCGAGGTACGTCTCGGCGTCGGGCAGGAGATCAGGGTCACCGCGTTGTCGGCCAGCTCGCCCATCCCCACCTCGTGCAGCAGGTCGAGCATCCAGTCCGCGCTGAACGCGGCGTCCTCGCGGGGCACGGTGGTCACCACGAGCTGGTCGGCGGCCTGCATGACGGTACGCCAGTTCGGGCTCTCCACGTTGTTGCCGGTGTCCACGCAGACCACCTCGTGGGTACGGCGCAGCAGCTCCAACACCCGCTTGACGGTGAACTGGTCCAGCCGCTGGGCGAACCGGGGGCTCTCCTCCCCGGCCAGCACGTCGTACGAGCCGTCCGAGGCGTGCCGCAGGTAGTCGTCGAGGTGCTCCAGCAGGGTGGCGCCCTCCAGGATCTCGATCTGGGCGAGATCGTGGATCAGGTGCCGGATGGTGCGGGCGTGCCGGGCGCTGCCGGCCCGCAGGCCGAGGGTGCCGCGCAGCTCGTTGTCGTCCCAGGCGAGGACGCCACGGCCACGGACGCTGCCCACGGTCGCCGCGGCGAGCACGGTCGCGGTGGTCTTGTGCACCCCGCCCTTGGGGTTGGCGAAGGCGAGCACCCGGGGGCGGCCCAGCTCGCGGCGGAGCACACCGACGGCCCGCTCCACCTCGTCCTCCGGCTTCGAGGCCCGCCACTCGACCCGGGCCGGCTCGACCCGGGCCGGGTAGCCCTCGACGGGCGGCTGCTGCGCGGGAACAGGCGGGGGCGGCGCCGGCGGCTGGTGGCTCTCCGGCCGGTAGCGGCCCCGGTCCAGCAACGCGTACCGGGACTCCACCGGCGGCGGTTCGGGCCGGTAGCCGGGCTCCGGCAACCCGTACCGGGGCTCGACTGAGGCGGTGCCCCGGCCGCGTGGCTCCGGGTCCGGGTGGCCCGGCTCCGGCTCGGCGCGGTACGTCGGCTCGGCCCGCCAGGACGGCTCGGGACCGTCCGGGTGACCCGGCTCCGGCTCGGCGCGGTACGTCGGCTCGGCCCGCCAGGACGGCTCGGCGCCATCCGGGTGGCCCGGCTCCAATTCGGCGCGGTACGTCGGCTCGGCCCGCCAGGACGGCTCGGGACGGTGGTCCGCCTCGGCGCGGTACGGCGGCTCGCCGCCGTACCCCGGTTCGAGGCGGTGGGCCGGCTCCACCCGGTAGGTCGCCTCCACCCGGTAGGGCGGCTGCTCGGCGCCGTACGGCGGCTCGGCGGGACGCCCGACGGCCGGTGCCCGGCCGGTCCAGCCGGCACCGGCGCTACGCCGCGGCAGCGGTTCGGCGGCGGGTGGGGGCTCCGCGGGACGGTGGTCGGCGTCGATCTGCTCCGCGCCACGGCCGCCGTGTCGGGCCCGGTCGAGCAGCGCCCGCCACCGCGGTGCCGGCTCAGCCTGCCGACCCCAGCCGGTTTCGCTGCCGTCCAAGGCTTCGTCCTCCCCAGCCGTCGATCTCCGCCTGACAGGCTACGAACGAAACCCTATTCAAACCACACCCCCGCGCGCACATCCCCCCGGTGGCCCTCCTCACCGTCGCTCCGGACGACGGCCGCCGGCGACCACGTCTCAGGAGGTGGGAGCGGGGTTCGGGGATCCCGGGCCGGCGGCCGGGCCGCCGGAGGACGGTGTGGACCCGGGCACCGTCGGTGCGGCTTCCGACGAATCGCCCAGTGCGCCGGCGCCGGGGGTCGGGTCGGCCAGCCCGGTGTCGACCGGCGGCCGGGCCACGTCCCGCTGCTCGGGCAGCGGTGGGGTGAACACCGTGCGGTCCAGCCGGCGCACCTCCGGCGCCGGGTCGACCACCCGTACGCCGGGGCGGGTGGCCAGGGCCCGCAGCGCCGCCGGGGCGTCCCGCACCACCACGGCGTACACGCAGGCGCAGCCCGACCGGTAGCCGGCCGCCTCCTCGGCCGAGACCGCCGCTCCCGTGTCGTACACCCGACGCAGCTCGGGATCGGCGGAGGCGGCCGGGGCGGCGGCGCGCGCCCGGTAGTCGGCGGCCTCCCGGTCCTTGCGGGCGGCCACCTCGGCCATCCCGGCGACCACGTCGTCCGGCACCCGCAGGGCGGCGATCCGGACGATCTCGGTCTGCCGCCCGGGCAACGGCACCCGGGCGACCACCGCCGAGACCGGCGTCGCGCCGAGCGCGCTGGCCAGCTGCGCCGGCGTCAGGTACGTCGCGAACGAGACCAGGGCGTAGTCGCCCGGCCCGGGGTCGGCCGGCCCGAGCGCGGCCAGTTCGGCGGAGGCGGCGCGCAGATAGGCCGGGATGGCGTCGCCCTCCGCCACCCCGACCCGGGTGACCTCGCCGACCGTGCGGTCGCCCACCGGCTCGCGGCGACGGTCCCAGACGGCGGCGACCAGCACCGCCAGCGCGCAGGCCAGCGCGATCCAGGTGAGCAGGCCGGACCGCGTCGGACCGCGCCGGGGCGGATGCGGCGGCGGTACGTCGGTGGGCGGGCTGCTCGTCGGGCGGTCCATAACGGCGGGTCAGTCGCGGAGGGTCTCCAGCGCCCGGGCCAGGTCGTCCGGGTAGTCGCTGACGAAGGTGACCTCCTCGCCCGTCCGTGGGTGCAGGAAGCTCAGCGAGCGGGCGTGCAGCCACTGCCGGGTCAGCCCGAGGCGGGCCGAAAGGGTGGGATCGGCGCCGTAGGTGAGGTCCCCCACGCAGGGGTGCCGGAGGGTGGAGAAGTGCACCCGGATCTGATGGGTGCGCCCGGTCTCCAGCTTGACGTCGAGCAGGCTGGCCGCCGGAAACGCCTCCAGGGTGTCGTAGTGGGTGACGCTCGGCTTGCCGCCGGAGACCACCGCCCAGCGGTAGTCGTGGTGCGGGTGCCGGTCGATCGGGGCGTCGATGGTGCCGCGCAGCGGGTCCGGGTGGCCCTGCACCACGGCGTGGTAGCGCTTCTCCACCTCGCGGTACTTGAAGGCCCGCTTCAACGCGGTGTACGCCGGCTCGCTCTTGGCCACCACCATGACCCCGGTGGTGCCCACGTCGAGCCGGTGCACCACGCCCTGCCGCTCGGCGGCGCCGCTGGTGGAGATCCGGTGGCCGATCGCGGCCAGCGCGCCGATGACCGTCGGCCCGGTCCAGCCGGGGCTCGGGTGGGCGGCCACGCCGACCGGCTTGTCCACCACCACGATGTCGTCGTCGGCGTGGACCACGGTCAGGCCCGGCACGGCCTGCGGCACGACGGTGGGCGGGGCGGCCGGCGCGGGCAGGGTCACCTCCAGCCAGGAGCCCGCCTTGACCTTGTGCGAGTTGGGCCGTACCACGCCGTCGACCAGCGCGTCCCCGGCGTCGACCAGGGCCGCGGCGGCGGTCCGGGAGAGCCCGAACAGCCGGGACACGGCCTGGTCCAGCCGCAGGCCCTCGAGACCGTCCGGAACGGGCAGCGACCGGTGGTCGCCGCCGGTGGCGAAGACAGAGGTCACGCCCGCTCCCGCTGCTCGCCGCCGGTGGCCGTCCCGGCGGCGTCCGCCGGCTGCGCCGACCGGGCGCCGGCCCGGCTGCCGTCCCGCTGCCGGCCGGTCAGCTCCAGCAGCACGGCCAGGATCACCCCGCAGACCAGGGAGCTGTCGGCCAGGTTGAACACCGGCCAGACCTGCCCGTACGGGTCGAACAGGCTGATCATGTCGACCACGTGGCCGACGAAGTGGCCGGGGGCCCGGAAGATCCGGTCGGTCAGGTTGCCGAGCGCCCCGCCGAGCACCAGCCCGAGCGAGACGGCCCAGGGCAGCGAGCGCAGTCGCAGCGCCATCCAGCCGATCCAGGCGATCACGCCGATGGTGATCAGCGGGAAGACCCAGGTGTGGTCGGAGCCGATGCTCCAGGCCGCGCCGCTGTTGCGGGTGAGGGTGAGGTAGACGGCGCCGCCGAGCAGGGACACCGGCCCCCGGCCGGTCAGCTCCGAGAGGGCGAGCTGCTTGGTGGCCAGGTCGGCGAGCAGCGCGAACAGGGCGACGCCGAGGAGGATCCCGATCGCCCTGCGGCGGGACACCCCGGCGCGTGACTCAGCGGTGCCGGACCCGGCGGGCGGTGCTGCGGTCATCTGCTCCCCATCGACGCTTTCGACGGTGACCCTCACCGTCTCCGTTCCGCCGGGGAGCGGACCTCAGCGCCGCTCCTCCAGCTGCTTGCAGGTCACGCAGAGGGTGGCCGACGGGAACGCGGCGAGCCGCTCCACCGGGATCGGGTTGCCGCACCGCTCGCACCAGCCGTACCCACCCTCGTCGAGACGCTCCAGGGCGCGCTCGACCTGCGTGATCCGCTCCTTGATGCTGTTGGCGAGGGAGATCTCCTGCTCCCGCTCGAACGTCTTGGTGCCGGTGTCGGCCTGGTCGTCCCCGGCCGAGTCGGTCAGCCGATCGCGCTGCAGCTCGGTGATCTCGCTCAGCGTCTGATCGTACTCGGCGTTGAGCTCGTCCCGCCGCGCCGCCAGCGCGGCCCGGATCTTCTCGGTCTCCGCCGCGCTGCGGGTGGCCTTCGCCACCGGCTTGCGGCCGGCGGTCCTGGTGTCGGCTGGCTTCGCCATCGTCAGCTCCCTTGGCCGCGTGCCGCGGCGGTCGGCGGTGTCCGGGCAGGGGACACCGGCGTGGGTGTCCCCCCAGTTGCAAAACGGGCGCACGGCGACCAGGGCCGTGCACTCCGGAGGGTGGCAAGAATACGGAACGTACAGGCGTCCGACAACGTGCCGCACCGTCGCACCGCGATTCAGCCCCGAACAGCCACCAATCGGGGCAAAAGGAACGCTAGCAGATCATCCGTCCCGGTCCTCGCCGTACTCGCCAAACCAGCGGGCCAGTCTCCCGCGCCGGCTCACCGCACGCAGCCGTCGCTCCACCTCGTCGCGGACCTCGGCCGTGGCGACGATCAGCAGGCTGTCCCCGACCTTCAGCCGGGTGTCCAGGCCGGGCACGAAGCCCGCCCCGTCGCGCAGCACCAGGGTCACCGAAGCGCCCACCGGCAGCCGCAGCTCGTCCACGTGCACCCCGCCCAGCCGGGACCCCGGGGGCACCTCGACCTGGAGCAGGTCGGCGCGCATCCGTTCCAGCGGCGCCGTCTCCACGCGGATCTCGGCCGCCTCGGCCGGCGCGGTCACCCCGAGCCGGCGGGCCGCCGGGGCGAGGGTCCCGGCCTGGAGCAAGGTGAAGATCACCACCAGCACGAAGACCGCGTCGAAGAGCCGTTCCGCCCCCGGCACCCGGGCCGACAGCGGGATGGTGGCCAGCACGATGGGCACCGCGCCGCGCAGTCCGGCCCAGGACAGGAAGAGCTGCTCGCGCGGGCGGATCCGGAACGGCAGCGCGGAGACCGCCACCGACAGCGGGCGGGCCAGGAGCAGCAGCGCCAGCCCGGTGACCACGGCCGGCAGCACCGCCGCGTCCAGCCGGCTCGGCGAGACCAGCAGGCCCAGCAGGACGAACAGGCCGATCTGCGCCAGCCAGGCCAGCCCGTCGGCGAAGCCGAGGATGGCCTGCCGGTGCGGCAGCCGGGCGTTGCCGAGCAGCACGCCGGCCACGTAGACGGCGAGGAAACCGGAGGCGTGCAGCACCGCGCCGGCCGCGTAGGCCAGCACCGTGAAGCCGACCACCGCGATCGGGTACAGGCCGGCCGAGGGGAGCGCCGCCCGGCGCAGCGCGTACCGGCCGGCGATCCCGGCGGCCACCCCGACCGCGGCGCCGACGCCCAGCTCGTACCCGACCAGGAGCACCTCGTACCACCACGGGTGGGCGGCCGTCGCCCCGCGGGAGAGCAGCAGCACCACGATCACCACGGGGGCGTCGTTCATGCCCGATTCGGCCTCCAGCGTGGCCACCAGGCGGGGCGGCAGGCGCAACCGGCGCAGGGTGGCGAAGACCGCCGCCGCGTCGGTCGAGGAGAGCACCGCCCCGTAGAGCAGGGCCAGCCGCCAGTCCAGCCCCAGCAGGAGGTGCACCACGAGCCCGACCACCAGGATGCTGACCAGCACGCCGACCGTGGAGAGCGCGGCGGCCATCCCGAGCACCGGACGCAGTGTGCTCCACCGGGCGCTCAACCCGCCCTCGGCGATGATCACGATGAGGGCGCTGAACCCGAGCACCCGGGTCAGCTCGACGTCGTGGAACCGGATGCCCAGCCCGGCCTCGCCGATCGCCACGCCCAGCGCGAGGTAGACCAGCAGACTCGGCACGCCGAGCCGGGTGGAGACGCGCACCGCGCCCACGGCCACCAGCAGGACGGCCGCGCCGAGCAGCAGCGCGAGATCGAGCCCGGGGGTCATCCGCGGCCGGCCCGGGCGGTCCTCACTCGGCCGATCCGTCGCGCAGCCGACGCAGCACGTCGGGCAGCCCGGCGGCCGGGCGCTCGACCAGGAAGAGCTTGTCCCGGCTGGCCGCGCCGGCGCGCAGGGAGACCGCCGCCGGCCGGACGCCGAGGGCGTCGGCCAGGGCTCGGCGGGCGGCCTCGGTGGCGCGCCCGTCCACGGCGGGGGCGTGCACGGCGATGACCAGAGCCGGCCCGTGCGGGCCGTCGAAGCGTCCGCCGACCCGGGCCCGGGCAGCGCCGGGCTTCACTCGGACGGCGACGGTGAGCGGGGCATCCATGGTCATCCCGGTCGGCCCGGCCGGGCGTCGGCGAGCAGGACGGTGGCCGGCGCGCAGCGGGCGCAGGGGGTGAAGCCGAGCCCGACCGCCTCGGTGACGGGCAGCGGTTCGTCGTCCCGGCCGACCAGATGGGGGCAGCCGGGCAGGTGGAAGCGGGGGTGGCCGTCGACCACCCGGACCTCGGCGTCGAGCCGGGCCAGCCGGGCCACGTCCGCCGCCGGCAGGTCCTGCGCAGGCGGGTCACCGTCGAACGGGCCGTCGGCGGCCGGCGAGGTGGGTGCCGGGGCGTCCGGCACGGGCCCGGCCTCGTCGGCCGACGGCTCGCGGGGGACGGGCGGGGCGTACGGGTCGCGCGGCGAGTATGCGGTCGGCGGCGCCTCGTCCGGATCGGTCACCGGCGACTCGGGTGGTTGCCGCCACCCGGGTCCACCGGTGCCGACCGTCGACGGGATGTGCTGGACCGGGATCTCCGGCTCCCCGACCCGGGCGCCGAACGGCGGGCCGGTCCGGGTGCGGTTGCGCGGCCCGGCCACCCGGTCCGCCGTGGCCCGGGTGGCGGCCGCCTGGCGGGCGCCCGCGACGAGGGCGACGGCGGCCAGCAGGCTGACCGCGATGGAGGTGATCAGCAGCGGGCTGGACCCGTTGGCCAGCCCGGCCACCAGGAGCACGACCGCGACGAGGATGAGCAGGATGCTGGCGACTATCACGGCTCACCCCCGCCGCGTCGTGTCGGTCTGCGCGGCCGGCGGCCGTCGTACGGACGGCCGCCGGCGACGGGATCAGCGGCCGGACTCGATGGAGCCCGCGCGGCTGCCGCCGTAGGAGCCGGCGAGGCCGGCGGCGGCGAGGCCGTTGCTGCCCCCGCCGGAGCGGACGCTTTCGGTGCGGTTCATCTCGGCCTCCAGGCCCTGGCCGCGGCCGTCGAGGTCGCGGAGCTGGCTCTCCAGGTACGCCTTGAGGCGGGTGCGGTACTCGCGCTCGAACTGCTTGAGCTCCTCGATGTGCTTCTGCAGCGCGGTGCGCTTGGCGTCCAGGCCGCCCATGGCCTCCTGGTGCCGCTGGCGGGCGTCCCGCTCGAGGGCGTCGGCCTTGGCGCGGGCCTCGCGGGTGACCTCCTCGGCCTTGGTGCGGGCCTCGGAGAGCAGCTGGTCCGCCTCGCGCCGGGCGTCCGAGACGTGGTCGTCGGCGGTCCGCTGGGCCATCATCAGCACCCGCAGCGCCTGCTGCTCGCCGTCACCGCCGGCGGCCGGACCGCCCTGGGCACGGACCTGCTCCAGCTCGGCCTGCATGGCGCGCGCGGCCTGGTCGGCGGCCGCCTTGTCGCGCTGCACCCGGTCGAGCTGCGCCTTGACGTCGTTGAGCTCGGCTGCGAGCCGGGCGTCACCGCCGGGGCCGGCGGGGGCGCCACCGCGGCCGCCGCGCTCCACCTGGGCGCGCAGCTCGTTGTTCTCCTCGATCAGACGGGCGAGCTCGCGCTCGACCTCGTCCAGGAAGGCGTCGACCTCCTCCTCGTCATACCCCCGCTTACCGATCGGCGGCTTTTTGAAGGCGACGTTGTGGACGTCGGCCGGGGTCAGCGGCATCGAAACTCCTCGGGTCAGTTGCGGCCGCGAAAGCGCGCTGGTCAGGCGAAAGACCTGATCAGCGGATCTAACACGAACTCCATCAGCACGAACAGGATAACCAGGAGCACAAGGGAGGCCAGGTCGATGCTCACGGTACCAATTCGCAGCGGAGGGATCACACGCCTCAACGCCCGCAGAGGCGGATCAGTGACGCTCCACACCGATTCGAGTCCCGCCGACGCTCCCCGGCCCGGTTGCCAGCGGCGACCGTATGCCAGAACGGCGCCAAGGACAAATCGGGCCAACAGTACAAGCAGGAACAGAAAAAGGAGCAGATACAGCACCTGGAACAGAATCGACAACACGGCAGGCGACGTCCCTCGGTCGGGCTAGCTCAGGCTGAAAAAGCCGCCCTCAGCGATCTTGGCCTTGTCCTCCGCGGTGACCTGGACGTTGGCCGGTGAGAGCAGGAACACCCGGTTGGTCACGCGCTCGATCGTACCCCGGAGCCCGAACGCGAGCCCGGCGGCGAAGTCGACCAGCCGGCGCGCGTCCGCCTCGTCCATCTCGGTGAGGTTGATGATCACCGGCACCCCGTCGCGGAAATGCTCGCCGATGGTCCGCGCCTCGCGGTAGGTGGTCGGGTGCAGGGTGGTGATCTGGTAGCGCTGCTCCTCCTCGGCCGCCACCGCCCGCTCGCGGGGCTGCACCTGCGGGGCCAGGGCCAGGTTGTCCCGGGTGTGGTAGGTCAGCGCGCCGGAGCTCTCTCCGGCGCCCGAGCGGGTGATCGACCGGACGCTGGACCGGTCGGCGCGCTCCGGGCGCTCGACGTCGGCCCGGTCGGCGTCGCCGCCCCGGCTCGAGGCGCGCTCGCTCAGCCTCCCGCGGTCACCCAGCCGGGTACGGGCCGCCGGCGGCTCCTCGGGCTCCTCGTCGTCCTCGTCGGCAAACTCCTCGGAGTACCGGCTCGACCGGTAGCGCGAGTCCCGGTAGCCACCCTTGTCGTAGCCACCGTCCTCGTAGGCCCGGTCATCGTCCTCCTCGACGAGCCCGAGCCAGACCCCCGCCTTGCGCAGTGCACCCATCCCCGCGCCCTTCCGTCCGCCGTGCGGCACGCACCCCCGTGCCGTGTCGCTTGATCACGAGTGGACACCACAGTGCCCACCGGACCGGATCGGCAATCCCCGGACGAGCGGTTCGCGGTCCGCCCGTCACGGCCCCCGGCTACGGGAACGCCGTTCCTGAACAACACTGATGTAATTTGCTTCTTTCGCGGTCAGGCTACCGCAGCGTGGGGCGCATTCCGAGTAACGCGCTGCCGACGCGGACATGTGTCGCGCCGTACCCGATCGCGGTTTCCAGATCGCCGCTCATGCCCGCCGACAGCGCCGTCGCCGCCGGATGCCGGACGCGGAACCGCTGCGCCACCTCGGCCAGCCGGGCGAACGCCCGTTCCGGCTCCCAGCCCAGCGGGGCCACCGCCATCAGCCCGCTCAGCCGCAGCGCCCCGGCGCCGGCCACCGCCTCGGCCACCGGGCCGAGCCCCCGGTCGGGGTCCGCCGAGTCGGGCAGCGCCCCGCCCCGGGCCGGGTCGCCGTCGATGCTCACCTGCACCAGCACGTCCAGCGGCCGGTCCCGGCCGGCCGCCGCGGCGGCGTCGAGGGCGGCGGCCAGCCGCACGCTGTCGACCGACTGGACGACGTCGGCGTACCGGGCCACCGAACGGCACTTGTTGCGCTGCAGCTGGCCGATGAAGTGCCACCGCGGGGTCACCCCGGCCGCGGCCACCTCGGCGGCCTTCGGGGCCGCCTCCTGGTCGCGGTTCTCCCCCACGTCGGTCACGCCGAGTCCGGCCAGCGCCACCACGTCGCCGGCCGGGTAGGTCTTGGTCACCGCGACCAGGGTGACCTCGCTGCGGTCCCGGCCGGCGGCCGCGCAGGCGTCGGCGATGCGGGCCCGGACCCGGGCGAGCCCGGCCGCGAGCTCGGCGCGCCGCTCGGGTCGCACCGTGGCTGGTGTGTCGGTCATCGGCGCCGCTCAGGACCCGTTCTTGAGGAAGTCCGGCACGTCGACGTCGTCGAACAGCACCCGGCGCGGCGACTGCTGCGGGGCCGGCATGGTGGCCGGCGGGGTCACCGGCGCGGTGGGCTGGGTCGGCTGGTTCTGGTTGGTCTTGCGGCCCTGATCGACCGCCTTGTACGCGGGCGCACCGCCGTCGAAGCCCGCCGCGATCACGGTCACCCGCACCTCGTCGCCGAGCGCGTCGTCGATGACCGCACCGAAGATGATGTTGGCGTCCGGGTGGGCCGCGTCGGTGACCAGCTGGGCCGCGTCGTTGATCTCGAACAGGCCCAGGTCGGAACCGCCGGCGATGGAGAGCAGCACGCCCCGCGCGCCGTCCATGCTCTGCTCCAGCAGCGGGCTGGAGATGGCCGCCTCGGCCGCCTCGACCGCGCGGTTCTCGCCGCGGGCGCTGCCGATGCCCATCAACGCGCTGCCGGCGCCGCTCATCACGCTCTTCACGTCGGCGAAGTCCAGGTTGATCAGACCCGGCGTGGTGATCAGGTCGGTGATGCCCTGGACACCGGAGAGCAGCACCTGGTCGGCGGTGCGGAAGGCGTCCATCATGGAGATGTTGCGGTCGCCGAGCGCGAGCAGCCGGTCGTTCGGGATGACGATGAGCGTGTCGCACTGGTTGCGCAGCTCCTCGATGCCGGCCTCAGCCTGCACCTGGCGGCGCTTGCCCTCGAACGAGAACGGCCGGGTCACCACACCGATGGTGAGCGCACCGAGCTTGCGGGCGATGTTCGCCACCACCGGCGCGCCGCCGGTGCCCGTGCCACCGCCCTCGCCGCAGGTCACGAAGACCATGTCGGCGCCCTTGAGCACCTCCTCGATCTCGTCGCGGTGGTCCTCGGCGGCGTTCTTGCCGACGTCGGGGTTGGCGCCGGCGCCCAGCCCTCGGGTCAGTTCCCGGCCGACGTCGAGCTTGACGTCCGCGTCGCTCATCAGCAGCGCCTGCGCGTCGGTGTTGATCGCGATGAACTCGACGCCCTTGAGCCCAACCTCGATCATCCGGTTGACGGCGTTGACGCCGCCGCCCCCGATGCCGACGACCTTGATGACCGCCAGGTAGTTGTGCGGAGGTGTCATCTCCGGTCCTTTCCCTTCGAGATTGGCATGGGCCGACCCCACACGGCTTGGCCAGATCAGCGGCGGAGCAATGCCCAGCGCGGTGGAGGGCCGAAACCCTCACCCTGTACTAGAGGCTTAGAGCTATGTCAACCACTGATCTCTTCCGGGCAACGTAAGCGCCGCCGCGCGATGAGCCAAGGACCTTTCCGGCGTGTCGCCACCGGAGCGGGCGGCGACACACTCGCCGACGGGGCGATCAGCACGCGGCGACCCGTTCGCTGACCGGCGGATCACCGGAAGGTGACCACGTCCGGGGCGCTGACGTCGATCGTGTCGGCCTTCCGACCGAGCAACGCGGTGGCCACCTTGGACTTGTCCGCGCCGCGGGTCGCGTCCCCCCAGACCACCGTCCGGCCCTCGTGCAGCCGCAGGGTGATCCGGGCCAGCCCGGCCACGTCCACCGAGACCAGCTCGGCGCGCAGCCGCGGGCTGAGCGCGGCCAGCACGTCCAGCCCGGCCCGGGTGCCCGGGTCGGCCGCCGCCGGCCGACCGACCCGGATCACCGGCAGCCCGTCCGGGGCCCGGGGCAGGTCCTGGAACGGCACACCGGTCCCGTCGATCACCGCGTACCGGTCCCCCTGCGGCACCACCGCCACCGGGGTCCGCTCCACCACCCGGACCACCAGGGTGCCCGGCCAGTCCCGTTCCACCGTGACGCGCTCCACCGGGGCGAGGGTGCCCACCCGCCGGGCCGCCGCCGCCAGGTCCACCCGGGCCAGCGGCGTGTCGTCCGGGACCGCCACGACGTCGCGCACCTCGACCGGGGTGACCAGCTTCGCGCCGATCACCCGGACCTGCCGGACCCCGAACAGGCCGGTGCCCAGCACGGCCCAGGCCACCAGCCCGGCGGCCGCGAGCACGCCGACGGCGGCCGCCCAGGGCAGCGCCGCGCGCATCCGCCGCTGCCGGGCCCGGGCCATGAACCGCCGGGTCGACGGCGGGACGGCGTCGGCACCGGCCCGGACCAACTGCCACCGGCGCACCGGGCTGCGCCGCCCGGCCCCGCCGTCCTGACCCGGTGTCCGGCCGCGCGCCGGGCCGGGGCTCATCCGGCCGCGGCCGCCGCGCCGTCCGGACCGACGCCGGTGCCGATCGCCGCCGCGTCGCTCGCCACGCCGGTGCGGGCCAGCAGGGCGTCGAGCAGCTGGTCGCCCATCAGCGAGATCGGCGGCGCGCCCATGGTCACCACGACGTCGCCGGGGCGGGCCCGCCGGGCCACCTCGGCCGGCACGTCGTCCCAGGCCTCGACGAAGACCTTCCGGTCGGCCGGCAGCGGCACCGCCGCGAGCAGCGCGACGGAGCCCTCACCCGGCTGGCGCAGTTCGCCCGGGCCGAACACCTCCAGCAGCACCAACTCGTCGGCGATGCCGAGGGCGGCGGCGATCTCCGCCAGGAGGTCACGCGTGCGGTAGAGCCGGTACGGCTGGAAGACCACGATCAGTCGGCCCTCGCCGGCCACCTCGCGCAGCGTCTGCAGGGCCAGCGTCATCGACGTCGGGTGGTACGCGTACTCGTCGTAGACCAGCACGTCGTCCGCCACGCCCTTGCGCTCGAAGCGCCGCCGGACGCCGGGGAACGCGCCCAGCGCCGCCTCGGCCGCCTCGATCGGCAGCTCCAGCAGGTAGGCGGCGAGCACCGCCGAGGCGCTGTTCAGCCCCATGTGCCGCCCCGGCACCGGCAGCCGGATCTCGCCCAGCGACCGGCCGTCGATCTCGGCCAGGTAGCGCACCCCCTGAGCGGAGGACGCCATCCCGCTCAGCCGCAGGTCGGCGTCGGGCGACTCGCCGTACGTCCACACCCGGCGTCCCTCGGCGCGCAGCGTCTCGGCCAGCCGCCGCCCGCCCGGGTCGTCGGCGCAGGTGATGATGAACCCCTCGGGGTCGGTGAGCCGGGCGAAGTCGGCGAACGTCGCCTCCAGGTTGGCCAGGTCGCCGTAGGTGTTGAGGTGGTCCGCCTCGATGTTCGTGATGATCGAGACGTACGGGCGGTAGATGAGGAACGAGCGGTCGCTCTCGTCCGCCTCGACCACGAAGTATTCACCCGTGCCGTGGTGCGCGCCGGAGCCCACCTCGGAGATCTCCCCGCCGATCACGAAGGACGGGTCGGTGCCGGCCTGCTGGAGCACCATGGTGACCATCGAGGTGGTGGTGGTCTTGCCGTGGGTGCCGGCGACCGCCACCGTCCGGCGGCCGGTCATCGCGGCCGCGAGGGCCTCGGAGCGGTGCAGCACCCGCAGCCCCCGCCGGCGCGCCTCGACCATCTCCAGGTGGTCCTGTGGGATGGCCGAGGAGTAGACCACGGTGTCCACCCCGTCGAGGTTCGTCGCCTCGTGGCTCATGTGGATGGTGCCGCCGAGCGCCCGCAGGCCGGCCAGGGACGGCCACTCCCGCAGCTCGCTGCCGGAGACCGGCAGTCCCCGGGTGAGGAACAGCCGGGCCAGGCCGCTCATGCCGACCCCGCCGACCCCGATCAGGTGGATCCGGCCCAGGTCCTCCGCGGTCATCGTGCCGGCGGGCGTGAACTGCGCGGTGTTCATGAGAGGTACCTTCCCGTCGCGGGGGCCGGCGTCATCGGGCCACCGCCTCGTAGACGAAGTTGAGCAGGGCGACGTCGCCGTCGCGCCGGCCGTACGCGGCCGCGGCGGCGCCCATCGCGGCGAGCCGCTGCGGGTCCCGGACCAGCGGGATGACCGTCCGCTCCAGCCAGCCCGGGGTCAGCTCGGCGTCATCGACGAGCAGCCCGCCGCCGGCCTCCACCACGGGCAGCGCGTTGCGCTTCTGCTCCTGGTTGCTGTGCGGGTACGGCACGTAGATGGTGGGCAGCCCGATGGCGGCCACCTCGGCACAGGTCATCGCGCCGCCCCGGGCCAGCATCAGGTCGGCGGCGGCGTAGCCCAGCTCCATCTCGGACAGGTAGGGCAGGGTTACGTACGGCACCGGCAGGTCGGTCGGGATGGAGACCGGCTCGTTGCGGGCGCCGATCACGTGCAGCACCTGCACGCCGTTGCGGGCCAACTCCTTGGCCGCCCCGGAGACCGCCAGGTTGATCGAGCGGGCGCCCTGCGAGCCGCCGGCGACGAAGAGCACCGGCAGGTCGGGACGGAGTCCGAAGTGGGCGCGGGCGGCGTTGCGCATGGCGGCCCGGTCCAAACCGGCGATGCCGCGGCGCAGCGGCACCCCGACCACCCGGGCGTTGCGCAGCGACTCGGCCTGCGCCGGCTGGTGCGGGAAGCCCGCCGCGACGTGCTTGGTGAACTTCATCCCGAGCCGGTTGGCCACGCCCGGCGGCACGTTCACCTCGTGGATGACGATCGGCAGTTCCCGGCGCCACGCGGCCAGGTAGCCGGGCACCGAGACGTACCCCCCGAAGCCGACCACGACGTCGGCCCGCACCTCGTCGATCACCTTGCCCGCCGCGCGGGCCGCCTTCCACATCCGGTCCGGGGTGCGGACCAGGCTCATGTTGACCGAGCGGGGCAGCTGGTAGGCGGGGATCTGCCGCAGGTCGTAGCCGGCCGGCGGGATCAGCTCGTTCTCCAGGCCCTTGGGTGTGCCGAGGCAGGTGATCCGGACGCTGGGGTCGTGCCGGCGCAGGCAGTCGGCGAACGCGAGCAACGGGTAGATATGCCCGCCGGTGCCTCCTCCGCAGAGCACCACCGAACGCAGCGGACCCATCAGCGTCTCCTCTCGCTCGCCGTCCCGGCGCGCGTCCGGCCCCGCCGGGCGGCGCGGGCTGCGGCCTGGTCGTCCTCCCGCCGCGACCGGGACCGGGGTACGGACCCACGGTCCGCCGGTGGCGTCGCCGGGCGGCGGCGCCGGCCGGGAAGCGGCGGCAACGGGGCCCAGAGTAGTCGGACCCACCGGGCCGGCGGACGGGCATGCAGGGCTCGGGCCGCGTCCGGCTCGGCCCGGGCGAAGGACGCGAGCATGCCGACCGCCGCCAGGGTGACCACCAGGGCGCTGCCGCCGTCGGAGATGAACGGCAGCGGCACGCCGGTCAGCGGCAGCAGTCCGGTGACCCCGCCGATGTTGATCACCGCCTGGCCGACCAGCCAGGCCGTGACGCCGGCCGCGGCGAGCCGGCGGAACGGGTCCTCCACCCGCCGGGCGATCCGCAGCCCGGTGTACGCCAGCACGGCGAACAGCACCAGCACCACGGTGCAGCCGACCACGCCCAACTCCTCGGCGATGATCGCGAAGATGAAGTCGTTGTGCGCCTCGGGCAGCCAGGCCCACTTGAAGGTGCTCTTGCCCAGCCCGACACCGAACCAGCCGCCGTGGCCGAGCGCGTAGCGGGCCTGGACGAGCTGGTAGCAGCCCTCCAACTGCTGCTCGAAGCAGGTCTTCGGGTCGGGCGGGTCGAGAAACGAGGTGAGCCGGGTCAGCCGGTAGTTGTCGGCATCGCGCGAACCCGAGCCGGCCCCCAGGGACGCGGCGGCGACCAGCAGGCCGACGCCGAGCAGGCCGACCGCGGAGAGGGCGGCGAAGACCCGTCTCCGTACGCCGGCCGCCCAGAGCATGCCGACCACCAGGGCCAGCAGGCAGAGCATGCTGCCCAGGTCGTTGTAGCCGACCAGCACGGAGAGCAGCCCGACCACCGGGAACAGCGGGGTGGCCAGCTCCTTCCACCAGCCCAGCGCGGCGCCCTTGCGGGCCAGCACGTGCGCGCCCCAGAGCACCAGCGCGAACTTGGCCACCTCGACCGGTTGCACCGAGACCGGGCCGAGCCAGAGCCAGAGCAGGTTGGCCTCGAGCGGGCCGACCGACTTCACCCGGAACAGCGCCTGCAGCGCGACCAGCAGGTTGAGGATCAGCAACAGCACCACGGCCACGCCGAGGAAGGGCCGGGCGATCGCCCGGAAGGTGCGGGCGGGCAGCCGCTGGCAGGCCCAGAACGCCACGATGCCGATCACCGCGAAGACGGTCTGCCTGACCAGCGAGGCCGAGGCGTCGCCGTCCTCGGCGTAGTCCTTCACGCTGGTCGCCGAGAAGACCATGGTGAGGCCGATCAGCAGCAGCAGGCCGGCGCTGGAGAGCAGCAGATAGTAGGAGGCCAACGGCCGGGCCAGCAGGCCGCGCAGCGCGGCCAGCCCGCCGGCGGCGTCCAGCCCGAGCGGCGGGGCCGGCGGGTCGGCCGGTCGGGTCGCGGCCGGTGCCCGTCTGCTCTGCGTATCGGTGGTGCCCTCGGTGTCTCGTCCCTCCCCCACCCGCCCATCATCGCGGCTCGACCCGCCCGCCCGTGGCGCAACCGCCCGGTCGGCGTGTCGGGGCGGGAAGACGGCCTGCCAGCGGACCGGTGGTCACCACCGGGGACCTGCCGAAGAGGAAAGGGCCCCGGCCGTCGGCCGGGGCCCTTTGCACGGCGGCGCTCAGCTGACCGCGGCGAGGAACTCGCTGTAGAACAGGCCCAGCGCGATGGCCACGCCGATGCCGGCGATGATCCAGAACCGGACCACGATGTTGACCTCGCTCCAGCCGGCCAGCTCGAAGTGATGCTGCAGCGGCGACATCCGGAACACCCGCTTGCCGGTGGTCCGGAACGAGATGATCTGGATCACCACGGACATCGTGATGATCACGAAGAGCGCGCCGACGATCGGCAGCAGCAGGATGGTCCGGGTGGACATCGCCATGCCGGCGATCAGGCCGCCCAGGCCGAGCGCCCCGGTGTCGCCCATGAAGATCCGGGCCGGCGAGGTGTTCCACCACAGGAAGCCGACACAGGCACCGGCCGCCGCCCCGGCGATCAGGGCGATCTCCAGCGGGTCCCGGACGGTGTAGCAGTACGCCTCGGTGTAGTTCGGGTCGGCGCACCAGTGCCGGTACTGCCAGAACGCGATCAGCCCGTACGCGGCGAGCACCATCACCGAGGCGCCGGTGGCCAGGCCGTCGAGGCCGTCGGTGAGGTTCACGCCGTTGGTCGCGGCCATCACCACCAGGATGATCACGATCACCGAGGCGATCTTGCCGATCTCCAGCGCCGGGATGTCCCGGATGAAGCTCAGCGTGGTGCTGCCCACCGTCTCGGCGTTGGTCCGGTTGCCGCTGACGTCGTACATGGTGCTCGGGAAGTAGAGCGCGACGACGCCGAAGATCGCCCCGACCAGGATCTGGCCGGCCAGCTTGCCGCGCTTGTTGAGGCCACCGCTGTGCCGCTTGCGCACCTTCAGGAAGTCGTCGATGAAGCCGACCGCGCCGGAGAACACCATCAGCCCCAGCAGCACCAGCGCGGTGATGGTCGGCTCGACCTGGGCGATCTGGGCGTCCGGCAGGGTGGTCAGGGCGAGGTGGCCGGCGACGTACGCGATCACCGTGGCCAGGATGAAGACCACGCCGCCCATCGTCGGCGTGCCCTTCTTGCCCTCATTGCTGGCGAGCCCGAGGTTTGATCGGATCGGCTGGCCGGCCTTCAGCCGGGCGAACACCTTGATCGCGATCGGGGTACAGAAGAGCGAGATGAGGAAGGCGACCCCGATGGCGACGATGACCGCCCTCATGAGGCGGCCCCCTCGGTGGCGTCCGCGCGCAGCGCGTCGGCCACCTCCCAGGTGCGGTACCGGGAGCCCTTCACCAGGACCACGTCACCCGGACGTAGCTCGCTCCGCAGCACCTCGACGGCCGCCGCCTGATCGGTGAGCAGCACCGACTCTCCTCCCCAGTTGCCTACCGCTGTCGCCCCGTGGTGGATCGGCGCCGCCGGCTCGCCCACCACGAGCAGCCGGTCGACACCCAGCTCGGCCGCGAGTCGGCCGACCTGCTCGTGTCCCTCCCGTTCGAAGTCTCCCAACTCGGCCATGTAGCCGAGCACCGCGACAGTACGCCCCTGACCGCGCAGGCTGGCGAGCGCCCGCAGCGCCACGCCCATCGACGCCGGGTTGGCGTTGTACGAATCGTCGATCACCGTGACCCCGTCGGCGCGTTCGAAGACGTCCATCCGGCGGGTGGAGACCAGGCCCAGCTCACCCAGGGCGGCGGCCAGCTCGGCCAGCGGCATTCCCAGCTCGCGGGCGACCGCCGCGGCGGCCAGCGAGTTGGAGACCTGGTGCCGCCCGGTCAGCCCGAGCCGCACCGGCACGCTCCCCTCCGGGGTCACCAGCGTGTACGACGGCCGGCCCCGCCCGTCCAGCGTCACCTCCACCGCCCGCACGTCGGCCCGCTCCGACTCGCCGTACCGGACCACCCGGGCCTCGGTGCGCGCCGCCATCGCGTCGACCAGCGGGTCGTCGGCGTTCAGCACGGCCAGCCCGTCGGCGGGCAGCGCCTCGACCAGCTCCCCCTTGGCGAGGGCGATGGTCTCCACCGAGCCGAACTCGCCGATGTGCGCGACCCCGACGTTGAGCACCACGGAGATCCGCGGCGGCACCACCTCGCACAGGTAGCGCACGTGCCCCACCCCGCGGGCGCCCTTCTCCATGACCAGGTATCGGGTCTCCGGGCCGGCCTGCAGCGCAGTGTACGGGTGCCCCAGCTCGTTGTTGAACGAGCCGGGTGGCGCCACGGTCGGGCCGAGCCGGACCGCGAGCTGGGCGATCAGATCCTTGGTGGTGGTCTTGCCGGACGACCCGGTGAGCCCGATCACGGTCAGTCCGGGCAGCCGGTCGACCACCGTGCGGGCCAGCCGCCCCATCGCGTCGAGCGCGTCGGCCACCAGCACCATCGGCACGCCCGGCACCTCACGGGTGCCGAGCACGGCCACCGCGCCGGCGTCGACCGCGCCGGCAGCGTAGTCGTGCCCGTCCACCTGCTCGCCGGGGAAGGCGACGAAGAGGCCGCCCGGGCCGACCTTGCGGGAGTCGAACTCGACCGACCCGGTGACCCGGACGTCCGGGTCGGCGGCGACCAGCCGCCCGTCGACGGCCACGGCCACCTCGGCCAGGGTCAGCGGGATCATGGCCGCCCCACCAGGTCGCCGAACCGGACCCGCAGCGCCTCGGCGAGCTCCACCCGGTCGTCGAACGGCAGCACCTCGCCGTTGATCTCCTGGCCGCGTTCCTGCCCCTTGCCGAGCAGGGCCACGATGTCACCCGGTTCGGCCAACCGGACCGCCTCCTCGATCGCGGCCCGCCGGCCGGGCGCCTCGATGATCCGCGCGGCGGTGTTCGCCGCGTACGCCCCGGCCAGCACCTCGGCCCGGATCGCGGCCGGCTCCTCGGTGCGCGGGTTGTCGTCGGTCACCAGCACCACGTCGGCTCCGGTCGCCGCGACCGCCCCCATCACCGGCCGCTTGCCCCGGTCCCGGTCGCCGCCGGCGCCCAGGACGCAGATCAGCCGGCCGGTGGTCAGGTCCCGCAGGGCGGTCAGCACCGCCTCGATGGCGTTGGCCTTGTGCGCGTAGTCGACCACCCCGAGCACCGGGGCGTCGCCGCTGACCAGTTCCAGCCGCCCGGGCACGCCGCCGCAGGCGGCCACCCCGCGGGCCGCGGTGGCCGGGTCGACCCCGGCGGCCACCAGGGTGGCGATGGCGAGCAGGGCGTTGGCCACGTTGTGCCGCCCGGGCAGCGAGACGCCGGTGGGCAGGGTCAGCCCGTCCGGGCCGTGCACGGTGAAGCGCTGGGCGTACCCCTCGCCGTCCACGCCGTCGGCCCACCAGGTGGCGGTCGGGTCGCCGGCCGCCGAGTAGGTCACGGTCGCCGGCTTGACCAGCGGGCGCAGCGCCGGGTCGTCGTGGTTGAGCACCTCGACCTGGCAGCGCCCGTCGAAGAGCTTCGCCTTGGCGGCGAAGTAGTCCGCCTCGTCGGCGTGGAAGTCCAGGTGGTCGGAGCCGAAGTTGGTGTAGCCGCCGACGGTGAAACGCACCCCGCCGACCCGCCCCATGGCCAGCGCGTGGCTGGACACCTCCATGACCACCGCGTCGACCCCCCGCTCGCGGGCCACGGCGAGCATGGCGTGCAGGTCGGTCGCCTCCGGGGTGGTCCGGACGCTGTCGATCACCAGGTCGCCGAGCCGGGTCTCCACGGTGCCGATCAGGCCCGTGGTGTGCCCGGCGGCGCGCAGTCCGGACTCGATCAGGTAGCTGGTGGAGGTCTTGCCGGCGGTGCCGGTGACGCCGATCACGGTCAGGCCGGCGGTCGGATCGCCGTATACCGTGGCGGCGACCTCGCCGAGCACCGCCCGGGGATCGTCCACCACCAGCGTGGGCAGGCCCGTTTCGGCGGCCAGCGCCACCCCGGCCGGGTCGGTCAGCACGGCCACCGCGCCGGCCTCGGCCGCGGCGGCGGCGAACTCCGCGCCGTGCCGGCGGGCGCCGGGCAGGGCCGCGTACAGGTCGCCGGGGCGGACCTCCTGGCTGGCGTGGGTCACCCCGGTGACGGCCACGTCGGCGGCCTCCGGAGGCAGCTGACCCTGCCTTTCGCTGGCGGCTGCGGGGCTCGCAAGCTCGCTCCGCGCGCTCGCCCGCAACCGGGCGGCGAGGTCGCCGAGCCGGACGGGATGCACGGTACGGGGACGTGGATTGCCGGGCACGGCGTCAGACCCTACCCGGTCGTCCGGTCCCGAGCGCACAGCCGCCCCGGTGGTTCGTCGCCACTCACCGATGATGTCTCCCGGTGCCCGCTCAGCGCGGAAAGACCTCGAACTTGGGGGACTTGTTGGTCGGCGAGGCCGGCACCCGGTAGTGCGCGAGAGTGAAGCCCATCATGTCCCGGAAGGCCGGTGCGGCCACCCCGCCGACCTCCCCGCCCGGGCTCCAGACGAAGACCGCCACCACGTACCGCGGCTTCTCCGCGGGGGCCATCCCGATGAACGAGTGGACCTCGCCCGGCTGCCGTTTGCCGTCGACGTACCGCAGGCCGGTGCCGGTCTTGCCGGCCACCCGGTAGCCGGGGACCGCGGCGGCCAGGCCGGTGGCCGAGCCGTCCGGGCCGTCGACCGTGGTGACCGCCTCCAGCATGGTGCGCAGCGCGGCGGCGTTCTGCGGGCTGAGCACCGAGCGGGTCTCCGGGGCGGGCCCCGGCGTCCGCTTCCCGTCCGGGCCGATCACCTCCTTGATCAGATGCGGCTGGACGTACGTCCCGTCGTTGGCGATGGCGGCGTACGCGGCGGCCATCTGCAACGGCGTGGCGTCCACGCTGTGCCCGATCGGCACCGACCCGTCCGCCGAACCGCTCCACTGGTCGGCGGGGAGCAACCGCCCGGAGGCCTCCCCGGGCATTCCCTCGCCGGTGGGCTGCCCCAGCCCGAACCGCTTCTGGTAGTCGATGAGCCGGTCCCGGCCCAGTTTGTCGGCGATCTCGATGGTCCCGACGTTGGACGAGAACGCCAGCATGCCGGGAATGCTCATCCGCCGCCCGTTCGCCGGGTGGGTGTCCTCGAACCTCACCCCGCCCTTGATGATCGTGTTCGCGACGGGAAGGACCGTGTCCTTGGTGATCACGCCCTCCTGGAGGGCGGCGCCGTAGGTGATCGCCTTGTGGATCGAGCCCGGGTCGACCACGAAGCTGGTGGCCGCGTCCGCCCGGTCGCTCGGCGAGTTGACCTTCGTCGGCTCGGTCGCGCTGTAGCCGGGGTAGCTCACCTGGGCCCGGACCTCGCCGGAGGGCACCTCGATGATCACCGCCGCGCCCACGCTGTTCCGGGTCTGGGCCATCCGGGCGGACAGGATCCGCTGGGCCTGGAACTGCAGGTCACGGTCGAGTGTGAGCCCCAGCGAGCTGCCGGGCTTCGCCGGCGTGGTCTCGCTGTAGCCGCCGGGGATCGGCGCGGCCAGGGCGCCCTGCCCCGCCTCGTACCGTTTCCGGCCGGGCTGTCCCCGCAGCAGGTCGTCGTACTTCGCCTCCAGTCCCTCCAGGCCGTTCATGTCCTGGCTGGTGAAGCCGATCAGGTTGGCGGCCAGATCGCCGCCGGGCACCTCGCGCTTCTCGTCCCGGTGCGTGCCGATGCCGGCCAGGTCCAGTGCCATGATCTGCTTGGCCTTGTCGATGTCGACCCCGCGGGCCAGATACTCGAACTGGGACTTGATGGTGGTGCCGGGGAGGGTGCGCTCCTTCATCTTGTCGGCCAGTTCGGTGACCCGCACCCCGAGCAGCGGGGAGAGCAGCTTCGCGGTGGCCAGCGGGTCCTTGACCTTGGTCGGGTCCACGAAGACGTAGCGCGCCTCGACGCTGTGCGCCAGCGGCTCGCCCTTCCAGTCGTAGATGGCCCCGCGCGGGGCCGGCAGCTCGACCACGGTGAGCCGGTTCGCGAGCCCGCCGTCGGCGTACGCCGGGGTGTCCACGGTCTGCAGGAAGACCAGCCGGACGCCGATGGTGGCGAAGAGCGCGAGGGCGAGCAGCGTGCCGAGCCGCAGCCGGCGGCGCGGGTCGGCCAGCTTCGGCGGCCGGCGCGGTTTGCGGGACGGCCGGCGGGCGGCAGCCGGGCGGGCCGGGCGGCGCGGGGCCGTCCGGCGGCGCGGTGCCGGCGCCTCGTCGTCGTCGAAGGGCTCCCGGACCGGGCGCGCCGACACGGTCCGCACCACGCCGCTCCGGCCGCCCGCGGTGTCCCGGCGGCCGGCGCGGGTCGCCCCGGCCCGGCCGCCGTCGAGCACCTGCAGCGCCGGCCGGAACGGGTCACCGGAGCGGCTGCTGCGCGGGGTACGCCGCTGCTCGGCGCCCCCGCCGGTCCGGGCGGCGCCGCCCTCCCGGATGGTCCGCCCCCGGGGCGTGTACGCCCGGGCGTCGGAGATCCCGCCGACGCCCGGTTCCCCGGAGCGCGGGTCGGCGCCCCGGCGGCCCGGGGACGAACCGCGCCGGGAGCCTGTGGCGTCCCGGCGCGGTTCCTCCGATCTCGGCGGCACGGCTCAGCCTCCGTTGCCCTGCTGGCTGGTGATGGCGGGCGCGCCCTGCGCCGGGTGCGGCACCCCGATCATCTGCCCGTCCGGCAGCCGGATGTACGCCGGATCGCCGGACTCCACCAGGCCGAGCTTGCGGGCGTTGGCGGTCAGGTTGCCCGGCGCCTCCTGCTCCGCGATCTCCTGCTTCAGCCGCTGCTGGTCCACGTCGAGCTTGGCCTGCTCCTGCTGAAGCCTCTCCAGCTTGAACGCGTTCTCGTTGATCTTCGTGTTGATCGCCAGGATGCCCAGCACCCCACCGACCACCAGCACCAGGATCAGCCCGACGAACGGCGCCCGCGGCACGGACACCGGCGGCGGCGGGGCGACCCGCAGCCGCGGCGACGCCGCACCGGTGTTCCGGGTCCGCTCGGCCGGCCGCAGCGCGGCCGTGCCCTCGGTGGCGAACTCGCGCGCCCCCCGGGCGCGAGTCTCCTCCCGGCGGTCGCGTCGGTCGGCCCCCGTCGTCGCCGTCGCGATACGCGTGGTGCGCTGCGCCGCGGTCCGGCCCCCCGACCGCGGTGCGCGCTGCCCGACGGCGTCCCGGCCGTCGCGCGTGTTGACGTTCATGTCCCCTCCCCCTCGTCGTCCGTCCCGTTCCCGTCCCCCGGGGCCGACGGGTCCGGTACGGACCCCGGTGACCCCGTCCCCGGTTGGTGCATCGCCTTCACCCGGCGGCGGTACCGTTCGCGGTCGGTACGCCCCTGCCGGGCCGCCTCCGGGTCGAGCCGTTCCGCTGCCCGCAGCCGCACCGACGCGGCGCGCGGGTTAGCGGCGACCTCCGCCTCCCCGGGAAGCTCGGCGCCCCGGCTGAGCAGCCGGAACGTCGGGCCCGACCCGGGCAGTTCGACCGGGAGGTCGACCGGGCCCTTGCTGCGGACCCGGTCGGCGAGCGCCTGCTTGGTGAGCCGGTCCTCCAGCGAGTGGTAGGACAGGACCACCATGCGGCCCCCCACGGTGAGCTTGTCGAGCGCGGCCGGCAGCGCCGCTTCCAGCGCTGCCAGTTCCCGGTTTACCTCGATCCGTAAAGCCTGAAACGTTCTCTTTGCCGGGTGTCCGCCGGTTCGTCGGGCTGGTGCCGGGATGCTCTCCCGGACCAACTCGGCCAACCGGGCCGACGAGGTGATCCGGGCGCGCTCGCGCTCCCGGATGATCGCCGAGGCGATCTTGCCGGCGAACTTCTCCTCGCCGTACACCCGCAGCAGCCGGGCCAACTCGGGGTGCGAGTAGGTGTTGACCACCTCCTCGGCGGTCACCCCCCGGGTCTGATCCATCCGCATGTCCAGCGGGGCGTCCTGCGCGTACGCGAACCCGCGGTCGGGCGCGTCGAGTTGCAGGGACGAGACGCCGAGATCGAACAGGACCCCGTCGATCGCCGGGTACCCGAGCCGGTCGAGCACCTCGGGCAGCTCGTCGTAGACGGCGTGCTCCAGGTGGATCCGGTCGGCGAACCGGGCCAGTCGGACCCGCGCGTGGGCCAGGGCCTCGGTGTCCCGGTCCAGGCCGATCAGCACCGTGTTCGGGTGCGCCGCCAGCACCGCCTCGGCGTGCCCGGCCAGCCCCAGCGTGGCGTCGACGTGCACGGTCCGGCCCTTCCGGCCCAGCGCCGGGGCGAGCAGCTCAAGACACCGCTCGAGCAGCACCGGCACGTGTGCGCCGCGTAGCTCCCCCATGTCGACCCCCACTGGTTGAAACCTTCCGTCCGTATCGCGTCCGTCGTCGCCACGACGCCTCGTCATACCGCCAGATCCCCATCCGCTCCCGCCCGCCGGAGGCCGCGGCCCTCCCGTTGGATCGTGCGCCTGGCACCGGGGAAGGGGTGCCAGGAACTCGAAAGCGGCTGGAGATCTCGCAGTACGTCGGGCGTCGTCACGCCCTACAGACCGCCGGGCAGCACCCCCTCCTCGATGTCGGCGAAGTCGTCTTCGCTCTCCGTGAGGTAGGCCTCCCAGGCCGCCTTGTCCCAGATCTCCACCCGGGTGCTCGCGCCGATCACGACCAGATCCCGGTCGAGCGCGGCGTAGGACCTCAGGTGCGCGGGGATGGTGACCCGCCCCTGCTTGTCCGGCACCTCGTCGTGCGCGCTGGCGAAGAAGACCCGGCTGTAGGCCCGGGCCGTCTTACTCGTCATCGGCTGCGCGCGCAACTGGTCGGCGATTCGTTGGAACTCGGGCATCGGGAAGACGTAGAGGCAGCGCTCCTGCCCTTTCGTGATCACGACACCCCCCGCCAGTTCGTCCCGGAACTTCGCCGGCAGGATCAACCGGCCTTTGTCGTCCAGGCGCGGGGTGTGGGTGCCGAGGAACATCGGCCCAACCCCCTCGCCCTGAGCGGCGTTCGCGGCGCCGCTGACCCCCCGGGCCGGTGTGGCCCTCCCGGCCTCACCATCGCGCCCCACTCTACTCCACTTCCCTCCACCTGCAACCAGAAACGCCCGCGTGGCGCGTCGCGTCCGCGCGCAAAAGAGCACGTCAAATGGGGTGGGGCGGAGTGGAGGGCGGCGGCGGCTCCCGAGGCGGGTCCGCTACCCGACATAGATCGACTCCATCCGGCCGAGCGCCCGATGGCCGTCCGCCGGGTGTCCCCGGCCGAACGGATCGCCGTCGGCGGCGATCTGGCGGGCCCCGGGGTCCGGTAACCTCGCTCGGGTGACGGACGCGAAGATGCCCCTGCGGGCGAAGGTGGCCAGCTCGGTGTCGCGGACCGCAGCGGCGCTGTCACGGGCCGCAGGTCGTGGCGACGGCTCGGTGATCGGCGGCTGGATCGGCCTCAAGATCGACCCTGACCTGCTCGCGCACCTGTCGGCGGGTCGCGCCATCGCGCTGGTGTCCGGCACCAACGGCAAGACCACCACCACCCGGCTCACCGCCGCCGCCGTCGGCGTGCTCGGCCGGGTCGCCACCAACTCCTTCGGCGCCAACATGCCCACCGGCCACACCTCGGCACTGGCCAAGGCCGGCAGCACCCCGTACGCGGTGCTCGAGGTCGACGAGCACTACCTCGCCCAGGTGCTGGAGGCCACCGAGCCGCACGTGGTGGCGCTGCTGAACCTCTCCCGCGACCAGCTCGACCGGGCCAAGGAGGTCGCCATGATGGCGCAGCTCTGGCGCGCCGCGCTGGTCCGGCACCCCGACGTCCGGGTGGTCGCCAACGCCGACGACCCGATGGTGGTCTGGGCCGCCACCCCGCCGGCCGACCCGGCCCAGGGCCACATCCCGCCCAAGGTCACCTGGTTCAGCGCCGGCCAGCGCTGGCACGACGACTCGTGGGTCTGCCCCGAGTGCGGCGCCACCATCCAGCGCACAGGTGACCAGTGGTGGTGCACCGGCTGCCCGCTGCGCCGGCCCACACCGCAGTGGGCCGTCGAGGACGACGGCGTGCTCGACCCCACCGGCGCCTGGCACAAGATCCAGCTCCAGCTCCCCGGCCGGGTCAACCTGGGCAACGCGGCCACCGCCCTGGCGGTCGCCGCCGAGTTCGGCGTACGGCCGGTGGACGCGGTCTCCCGACTCGGCACGGTCACCTCGGTCGCCGGCCGCTACGCCCAGGTCGACCGGGACGGACGCAACATCCGACTGCTCCTGGCGAAGAACCCGGCGAGCTGGCTGGAGGCGTTCGACATGGCCGACGAGGCGCCGACCCTGCTCTCCATCAACGCGCGCGACCCCGACGGGCTGGACACCTCCTGGCTCTTCGACGTCGACTTCGCCCCGCTGCGCGGCCGGCAGGTGCTGATCACCGGCGACCGGGCGTACGACCTCGCCGTCCGGCTCGACGTCAACGACGTGCCGTTCCAGCACGTGCGCAGCTTCGACGAGGCGGTCCGGGCGGTGCCGCCGGGCCGCCTGGAGGTCATCGCCAACTACACCGCCTTCCAGGACATCCGAGCGGAGCTGGACCGTGTCAACTGAGAGCCTGCGCATCGTCTGGATCTACCCCGACCTGCTCTCCACCTACGGGGACCGGGGCAACGCGCTGATCCTGGCCCGGCGGGCCCAGCTGCGCGGCATGCCGGTCGAGGTACTGGAGGTCCGCTCCGACCAGCGGCTGCCCGCCACCGCCGACATCTACCTGATCGGCGGCGGCGAGGACGGCCCGCAGGCGCTGGGCGCGCAACGGCTGATCGCCGACGGTGGCCTGCACCGGGCGGTGGCGCAGGGCTCGGTGGTGTTCGGCGTCTGCGCCGGCTACCAACTCCTCGGCACCTCCTTCTTCGCCAAGGGCGCCAAGTACGCCGGGCTGGAGCTGCTGGACATCGCCTCCGACCGGGGTCCCACCCGGGCGGTCGGCGAGCTGGCCGGCGAGGTCGACGCGCGGCTGGGCATCCCGTACCTGACCGGCTTCGAGAACCACGGCGGGCGTACCCACCTGGGTCCGGGGGTGTCCCCGGTGGCCCGGGTGACCGCCGGCGTCGGCAACGACGGGGCGACCGAGGGCGCCTGGCGGGGCAAGCTGCTCGGCACCTACTCACACGGCCCGGCCCTGGCCCGCAACCCGGCCCTGGCCGACCTGCTGCTGCGCTGGGCCACCGGCGCCCACCAGCTGCCCGCGCTCGACGACACCTGGGCCGAGCGGCTCCGGTCCGAGCGCCGCGCCGCGGTGGCCGCCGCCCGGGCATGATCCCGGCCGCCCGGGGGCTGCTCCGGCGGTCATCCGCACGGCTCGCGCGGATGCTCCGGCAGCCGTCCGCCCGCCGGTTCGGGCTGCTGCTCCTGCTGCTCGGCGGTTTCGCCGTGGCGCTGCTGGTGCTGCCCCGGCCGGCCCCGGCCGAGCTGCCCCGGCTCGCCCACTCCCTCGGCGGGTACGCCCCGGTGGCGGCGGTCCTCGGCGGCGCGCTGCTGCTGGTGGCACTGGTTCCGCGTACCTTCGTCACGCTCGCCGCGGGCGCGATCTTCGGCCCGGTGGCGGGTGCCGCGTACGCCCTCGGCGCGGCGCTGCTCGCGGCGGCGCTCGGCTTCGCGGTCGGCCGCCTGCTCGGCCGGGAGTTCGTGGCCGAGCGGGTCCGGGGGCGGCTGGCCCGGCTGGACGGCTGGTTCACCCGGCAGAGCGTGCTCGGGGTGGTCACCGTCCGGCTGCTGCCGATCGCCGGCTTCGGGCTGGTCAGCTACGGCTACGGCACCACCGGCGCGCGGGTGCTGCCGTTCCTGGCCGGCAGCGTGATCGCCGCGGTCCCCACCGCCGTCGGGTACGCGGCGATCGGCGCGGCGGTCAGCTCCCCCGGCGAGATCAACTGGTACGCCGCCGCCCCGGCCAGCCTGGGCCTGATCGCCAGCGTGGTCATCGTGCACCGCTGGTGGCGCGCCGAGCGGCGGCGCCGCGTGTCCCGAGCTGAGCCGGCGTGACCACCGACGAGCGGCTGCCGGGCGGCTTCATCGCCGAGGTGAGCCGGGTCGGCGACACCGTACGCCGCACCGCCCCGGCGAACCTCGACTACGTGGCGGCCCTGCTGGGGCACCTGGCCACCGCCGCCCCGGGACTGGCGCCCCGGCATCTCGGCTTGGACGAGCACGGGCGGCAGGTGCTGACCCACCTCGACGGGCGGGTGCCCTGGCGGGAACGCGAGGACCCGGCCTTCTTCTCCGACGTTGTACTGACCCGCCTCGGCGGGCTGATCCGTGGCCTGCACGACGCCTGCGCCGGCACGGAGCTGGCCGGTGGCGCGGAGACGGTCTGCCACCGGGACCTGTCGCCGAAGAACACCGTCTACCGGGACACCCCGGCCGGGTTGCTGCCGGTGGCCCTGCTGGACTGGGACCTGGCCGGGCCGGGCCGCCGGATCGAGGACGTCGCGTTCGCCGGCTGGCACTGGGCCGAGTTGGGCGACGGCGCGGACCCAGCGGAGCTGGGCCGCCGCTGCCGGCTGCTCTGCGACGGCTACGAGGCGGGCGGCCCGGGGCCGCCGCTCCCCCGTCACGAGCTGGTCGATCGCATGCTCGACCAGATCGAGGGCACCTGGCGCGGGATCGATGCCGGCGCCGATCGGGACGAGCCCGGCATGCGGCGGCTCCGCGCGGCCGGCGCGGTCGAGGCGATACGCGACTGGCAGCAGTGGCTCCTTCGGCACCGTCCAGCGGTCGAGGTGGCGTTCGGCGTCCGCTGACGCCCGCGTCCCCGCGGCCCGGGCCGAGCGCACGTACTGCGAACACCTTTGGACCTGACGTCGTAAACGATTCACCCCGGTCACCGCTGGCCACACGCGCGACCACCGGGGTGATTCGTTCACGACATCAGCTCGAAAGGCGCGGAAGAGCAGTGCCCCGGGTCCGAGGAGCACGGCCCGACCCGAACTCAGCCGGACGGGTCCTCGCCGCTTGGCCGGTCGTCGGCGGCGGATCAGGCGACGACGGAGACCATGCGGCCCTTGACCACGATGACCTTGCGGGGCTCCTTGCCGGCCAGCGCGCCGGCCACCGCCTCCAGCGCGGCCGCCCGGACCGACTCCTCCGACGCGTCGGCGGGTACCTCGATCCGGCCCCGCACCTTGCCGTTGACCTGCACCGGGTAGGTCACCGTCTCGGCGACCAGCAGCGCCGGGTCGGCGGTCGGGAAGTCCGCGTACGCCAGGGAGGTGTCGTGGCCCAGCCGCTGCCACAGCTCCTCGGCGACGTGCGGGGCGAACGGCGCCAGCATCAGCACCAGCGGCTCGGCCACCTCGCGCGGGGTGGCGGACAGCCGGGTCAGCCCGTTGGTCAGCTCGATCAGCTTGGCGATGGCGGTGTTGAACCGCATCCCCTCCATGTCACCGCGGACGCCGTCGACGACCCGGTGCAGCAGCCGGCGGGTCTCCTCGTCGGCCGGTGCGTCGACGACCCGCGCCGCGCCGGTCTGCTCGTCGACGATCGCCCGCCAGACCCGCTGCAGGAACCGGTACGAGCCGACCACCGCTCGGGTCTCCCAGGGCCGGGACACCTCCAGCGGGCCCATCGACATCTCGTAGACCCGGAAGGTGTCCGCGCCGTACGCCGCGCACATCTCGTCCGGGGTGACCACGTTCCTCAGCGACTTGCCCATCTTGCCGTACTCGCGGTTGACCTGGACGTCGCCCAGGAAGAAGCCGCCGTCGCTCTCCACCACGTCCGCCGCGGACACGTACGCGCCGCGGGCGTCGGTGTAGGCGTACGCCTGGATGTAGCCCTGGTTGAACAGCTTCCGGAACGGCTCGAAGCTGGAGACGTGGCCCAGGTCGTACAGGACCTTGTGCCAGAACCGGGCGTACAGCAGGTGCAGTACGGCGTGCTCGGCGCCGCCCACGTACAGGTCGGTGCCCCCGCAGTCGCCGGCGCCGCGCGGCCCCATCCAGTACCGCTCGTTCTCCGCGTCGACGAAACGCTCGCCGTTCGTCGGGTCCAGGTAGCGCAGCTCGTACCAGCAGGAGCCGGCCCACTGCGGCATCACGTTGGTCTCCCGGGTGTAGCGCTTCGGCCCGTCGCCCAGGTCCAGCTCCACCTCCACCCAGTCGCGGCGGCGGGACAGCGGCGTCTCCGGGTTCGAGTCGGCGTCCTCCGGGTCGAACGTCTTCGGCGAGAAGTCATCCACCTCGGGCAGTTCGACCGGCAGCATCGACTCGGGCAGCGCGATCGGCGCGCCGCTGGAGTCGTACACGATCGGGAACGGCTCGCCCCAGTAGCGCTGCCGGCTGAACAGCCAGTCCCGCAGCCGCCAGGTCACCGCGCCGGTCCCGTGCCCGTTCGCCTCCAGCCAGTCGATGATCCGGGCCTTGGCGTCGGCCACCCCCAGGCCGTTCAGGTCCACGCCGCGGTCGGGCGCGGCGCTGTTGATCGCCGGGCCGTCCCCGGTGTACGCCTTGCCGGCGAAGCCCTCCGGCGGCTGCACCGTACGCACGATCGGCAGGTCGAACACCTCGGCGAAGTCCCAGTCCCGCTCGTCCTGGGCGGGCACCGCCATGATCGCGCCGGTGCCGTAGCCGGCCAGCACGTAGTCGGCGATGAAGATCGGGATGCGCGCGCCGGTCACCGGGTTGGTCGCGTACCCGCCGACGAAGACGCCGGTCTTCTCCCGGGTCTCCGCCTGCCGCTCCACGTCCGTCTTGGCCGCGGCGGCCTTCCGGTACGCCTCGACGGCCGCCCGGGGGCTGGCGTGCCCGCCGGTCCAGGACTCCTTCGTCCCCTCCGGCCAGGCCGCCGGCACCAGCCCGTCGACCAGCTCGTGCTCGGGGGCCAGTACCACGTAGGTGGCCCCGAAGACGGTGTCCGGCCGGGTCGTGAACACCCGGATGGACTCCCGGTCGGCGGGGAAGTCGATGTGCGCGCCCTGCGAGCGGCCGATCCAGTTGCGCTGCATCAGCTTGATCGGCTCCGGCCAGTCCAGCTTGTCCAGGTCGTCCAGCAGCCGGTCGCCGTACGCGGTGATCCGCATCATCCACTGCTTCAGGTTCCGCTTGAAGACGGGGAAGTTGCCCCGCTCGGAGCGGCCGTCGGCGGTGACCTCCTCGTTGGCCAGCACGGTGCCCAGCCCCGGGCACCAGTTCACCGGCGCCTCCGAGACGTACGCCAGCCGGTGGTCGTCGACGGCCTTCCGCCGCTCGGCCACGGTCAGCTCGGCCCACGGCCGGCCGTCCGGAGTGGGCCGGTTGCCCCCCTCGAACTCGGCGATCAGCTCGGCGATCGGGCGGGCCTTCCGCGCCTGGTGGTCGTACCAGGAGTTGAAGATCTGCAGGAAGATCCACTGGGTCCAGCGGTAGAAGTCGGTGTCGATGGTGGCCACCGAGCGTCGCTCGTCGTGGGCCAGCCCCAGCCGGCGCAGCTGCGCCTTGTACCGCTCGATGTTCGCCTCGGTGGTCGTCCGGGGGTGGGTGCCGGTCTGCACCGCGTACTGCTCGGCGGGCAGGCCGAACGCGTCGAAGCCCATGGCGTGCAGCACGTTGCGCCCGGCCATCCGCTGGTAGCGGGCGAAGCAGTCGGTGCCGATGTAGCCCAGCGGGTGGCCGACGTGCAGGCCGGCGCCCGACGGGTACGGGAACATGTCCAGCACGTACAGCTTCTCCGCACCCGCCCGCGGGTGGCCGGGGTCGGCCAGCGGGCCGGTCGGGTTCGGCGCGTGGAAGGTGCCGTCCCGCTCCCAGGTGTCCTGCCAGCGGTGCTCGATCTCGTCGGCCAGGGCCGCGGTGTACCGGAACGGGGGGATGTCGGTCGCCGGTGCGGCTGCCTCACTCATGGCGTCTCCTCGGCGCGGGTCAGGTCGGGTAGTGGGAGGTCTCCCGCGGGCACAAAAAAGCCCCTCGCGCAGGAGGGGCCGCCGTGCTGTCGCGCGTTCAGCGCATCAGCACGGCTGGGTAAGAAGCAGGAAGACTCCGGCCATGTCCGGCAGTGTACCCCGCCTGCCCACCGACTATCTCGCCCGATCCACGGGGCGGGACTCGTCCCCCGGTCCGGCGAATATTTCGGGCGTAACCGACCGACCGGCTGCGGGGGTCGGCGACAACGACAAACATGGTTAGCCTGAGAGGCCAGTGAGATTTCTGCGGCAGACGTGGCTCGACGTCGCGAACCAAACGGCGGGTCCAGGTGCTCTATTCAGCGCTGCCGTCCAGGCGACGAGGAGGAGGCCCGTGACACAACAGACCTGGGACGAGGTGGGCGGTCTGCTGCCGCACGACGAGTTCCGCGCCGCCAGCGAGGCCATCGTGGCCAACATCGAGCAGGTGATCGAGGGCAAGACCGCCACGGTCCGGCTCGCCCTGGCCGTGCTGCTCGCCGAGGGTCACCTGCTGATCGAGGACGTGCCCGGCGTCGGCAAGACCAAGCTCGCCAAGGCCCTGGCCCGCTCGATCGACTGTTCGGTGCGGCGGATCCAGTTCACCCCCGACCTGCTGCCCAGCGACGTCACCGGGGTCAGCGTCTACAACCAGGAGACGCACGACTTCGAGTTCCGGCCGGGCGCGGTCTTCGCCAACCTGGTGGTCGGCGACGAGATCAACCGGGCCTCGCCGAAGACCCAGTCCGCCCTGCTGGAGTGCATGGAGGAGCGGCAGGTCACCGTTGACGGGGTCACCTACCAGCTGCAGACCCCGTTCATGGTGATCGCGACGCAGAACCCGATCGAGATGGAGGGCACGTACCCGCTGCCGGAGGCGCAGCGCGACCGGTTCACCGCCCGGATCGCGATGGGCTACCCGGACGCGGGCGCCGAGCTGGCCATGCTGGACGGCCACGGGGCCACCGACCCGCTGACCGAGCTGCGCCCGGTCTCCGACGCGGCGACCGTCCGCCAGCTGATCGGCCACGTCCGGCAGGTGCACGTCGCCGACGCGGTCAAGCAGTACGCGATCGACCTGGTCACCGCCACCCGCGAGGCGCCCGACCTGCGGCTCGGCGCGTCCCCGCGGGCCACCCTGCAGCTGCTGCGCACCGCCCGCGCGGTGGCCGCCCTGGAGGGCCGGGACTATGTCCTCCCCGACGACCTGCAGGCCCTCGCGGTGCCGGTGCTGGCGCACCGGATCATCCCGACCGCGGACGCGCAGCTCGCCCGGCGCACCACCGACGCGATCGTCGCCGAGCTGGTGCACCGGCTGCCGCTGCCGAACGACCGCAAGCGCTCCCCGTACGACACCCGGCCCGGCGGCACCGGTCGCGGGCCGTACGAGCCACGGAGGCCGTGAGGTGCGCGACGGGCTGCGAGGGCTGACCACCCGCGGCCGCTCGTTCCTGGCGGCCGCGGTCGCCGCGGCGATCTCCGCCGGCATCCTCGGCGAGAAGGACCTGCTCCGGGTGGCCGTCCTGCTCGCCGTCCTGCCGCTGCTCGCGGCGGCGTACGTGGGGCGCAGCCGGTACAAGCTCGCCTGCAGCCGGTCCCTCGAACCGCACCGGGTGCCGGTCGGGGCCAGCTCCCGGGTGGTGCTGCGGCTGCAGAACCTGTCCCGCCTGCCGACCGGCACCCTGCTGCTCGAGGATCGGCTGCCGTACGCGCTGGGCAGCCGGCCCCGGGTGGTGCTGGAGCGGCTCGGCGCGCACCAGGCCAGCTCGGTGGCGTACACCGTCCGGGCCGACGTGCGCGGCCGGTACGAGGTAGGCCCGCTGGTGGTCCGACTGACCGACCCGTTCGGGCTCTGCGAGCTCAGCCGGGCCTTCCCCAGCATCGACCACCTCACCGTGATCCCGCAGGTCACTCCGCTGCCCGCGGTCCGCCTCCCCGGCGAGTACGCCGGCAGCGGCGACAGCCGGGCCCGGTCGGTCGCGGTGCACGGCGAGGACGACGCGGCCACCCGGGAGTACCGGGTGGGCGACGACCTGCGCCGGGTGCACTGGAAGTCCACCGCGCGCACCGGCGAGCTGATGGTGCGCCGGGAGGAGCAGCCCTGGGAGAGCCGGGCCACGGTGGTCCTGGACACCCGTGTCGCCGGCCACCGGGGCGACGGCCCGACGGCGAGCTTCGAGTGGGCGGTCTCCGCCGCCGCCAGCATCGCCGTGCACCTGCGCCAGGCCGGCTACAAGCTGCGCCTGGTCACCGGCTCCGGCGCGGACGTGGGCGCCACCGAGGCGGCCGGCGACGGCCTGCTCCTCGACCACCTCGCCGAGGTACGCCTCGACAGGCGCGGTGAGCTCACCACGCTGGTGCAGCAGGTCCGGCAGCGGGCCGACGGCGGCCTGATCATCGCGCTGTTCGGCACCCTGAGCACCGCCGAGGCGGAGCTGCTGGCCGGGCTGCGCGGCAACGGCGCGACCTGCGTCGGGTTCCTGCTCGACAGCACCACCTGGCTCAACCTGCCGGCGAAGGCCCGCAGCGAGGCGGAGCACGCGCACGGCACCGCCGCGCTCGCCCTGTTGCAGAGCGGGTGGCGGGTGATCGGCGTGGAGCACGGCAACCGGCTGCCCGTGCTCTGGCCGCAGGCGGCCCGCGGCTCGCAGGGCTTCGCGCTGCGGGCGGCGCTGGCCGAGACGGTGGCCGGTGGCGTGCGATGACCGGAAGGGTGGTCCCGTGAGGGAGCGGAGCGAGCGAACCATTTGGCTCAGCACCGGGGCGCGTCGCGCCGCCGGCGAGCGGAGCGAGGCGGTGGCGTGACCGCGCACCGCAACCTGGGCTTCGTCGCCGCCGCGGCGACGCTGCTGGCGGCCGCCCCGCTGTCGGCGATCTTCCTGCGCTGGACGTGGCTGATCGAGGCGGCCATCGTGGTCGCCGTGGTGGCCGGCGCCGCCGCGCTGAGCCGGCTGGCCCGGGCACCCCTGTGGGGTCAGCTCATCGCCATGCTCGCCGGCCTCACGCTGGGCCTGACCTGGGTCTTCCCGGGCGGCACCGAGCTGCTGGCGTTCCTGCCCACCCCGGGCACCTTCGCCCACTTCGGCGACCTGCTCGGCGCGTCGATGCAGGACATGCGCACCTACAGCGTGAAGGTCGACGACGTCGACTCGCTGCTCTTCCTCACCGTGCTCGGCGTCGGCGGCGTCGCCGTGCTGGTGGACGTGCTCTCCGTGGGGCTGCGCCGGCCGGCGCTGGCCGGGCTGCCGATGCTGGCCATCTACTCGGTGCCGGTGGCGGTCTACGTGGACGACGTGCCCGCCACCCCGTTCGTGGTGGGTGCCTGCGGCTTCCTGTGGCTGCTGGTCACCGACAACGTCGACCGGGTACGCCGGTTCGGCCGCCGGTTCACCGGGGAGGGCCGGGACGTCGACGTCTGGGAGGCCTCGCCGCTGGCCGCGGCGGGTCGCCGGCTGGCCGTGGTCGGGGTCGCCCTGGCGGTGGCGCTGCCGCTGGCCGTGCCCGGGATGACCAGCGGCCTGCTGAACGCCGCCGGCAGCGGCACGGGCGACGGCAACGGGCGCCCGGGCCAGGGCGGCAACTCCGGCCGCATAGACCTGTTCGCCGCGCTCAGCGGTCAGCTCAAACAGAGCACGGTGACCGAGCTGGTCAAGGTCACCACCAACGAGCCGACCCCGTTCTACCTGCGCTTCGGCGTGGCCGACGACCTGCGTCCGAACGGCTTCCGGGATCGCACTCCCACCGGCCGGGGGGTGAACCAGGGCCTGACCGACCCGGCGGAGCGGGCCGGCGTCGAGCGGCAGCGCTACCGGGCCACGGTCGAGGTGTCGAAGACCCTCAACATGCCGCTGCTGCCGGTCTACGCCGAGCCGGTCAAGACCGAGGACCTCGGCCGCAGCTGGCGCTACGACACGCATCTCGGGGTCATCTTCTCGGACCGGGAGAACTCGCGGGGCAAGCGGTACTCGTTCGACTACGTCCGCTCGACGTACAGCCCGTCGGTGCTGCGCGCGGCGCGCTCCCTGCCGACCGACGACCCGTTGCGGCGCCAGCAGACCACCACGCCGGGGGCGCCCGCGGTCGACCAGTTGGTCAGGCAACTCGTCAAGGGCAAGCAGAACGACTACGACAAGGTCCGGGCGATCTACGACTACTTCTCGGTGGAGAACGGGTTCACCTACTCGCTCTCCACCCGGGACGGCACCAGCGGGGAGGACATCACCGACTTCCTGTCCACCAAGGCGGGCTTCTGTCAGCAGTACGCCGGCGCGATGGCGTGGCTGGTCCGGGCCGCCGGCATCCCGGCCCGGGTGGCGTTCGGCTTCACCAACGGCACCAGGTCCAGCGGCGGCACGTATGTGCTGACCAACCAGAACCTGCACGCCTGGACCGAGGTCTACTTCGGCAGCGGGATCGGCTGGGTGCCGTTCGACGCCACCCCGGCGGCGAGCGTCCCCGGGTCGGTCCGGTCGGTCTGGGCCCCGGACACCGAGGCGACCGAGGAGGCCACCCCGTCGACCGGGGGCACCGCCGCCCCGGACGGGGTCGACGCCTCGGCCGGCCCGAACAGTCCCGACCGGCTCGACAAGGACGCCGACCAGGGCCTCTCGGTCGGCGACGGCGGCCCCACCCAGCAGTCGCCGGTCTGGCCGTGGTGGGTCGCCGGGGCGCTCGCCCTGCTGGTGCTGCTCGCGGTGCCGGCGCTGCGCCGCTCCGCGCTGCGTCGGCGCCGGCGGGTCCGGGCTGCGGCGCCGGCGGCCACCACGCTCGCCGCCATCCCCGGCCAGCGCGGCGAGGTACGCGACATCGTGGTCGGGGTGGACGCCGACCGGGCCCGCGCGGACGCCCACGCCGCCTGGGACGAGCTGCTCGACACCCTGGTGGACTTCCAGGTCCGGGTCGACCGGACGGAGACGCCCCGGTCGACCGCCGAGCGGCTGGTCCAGGAGACCCTCACCGAGGACGCCGGGGCGGTGACCGGAGTGCGACTGCTCGGCCGGGCCGAGGAGCGGGCCCGCTACGCCCGCGACCCGCTGACCGGCGAGGAGCTGCACCCGGCCCTGCGGTCGGTACGCGGGGCACTGGCCGCTCGGGCCGACCGGCGTACCCGGATCATGGCGGCCCTGCTGCCGCCGTCGGTGCTGCTGCGCTGGCGGACCACGGTGTCGGAGCGGTCCGCCCGGCTGGTCACCGCCGGCGGGGAGGTGCGGCAGCGGCTGCTCCGGTGGAGCCCGCGCCGGCTGCTGGCGGGCCGCCCGGCCCGGTGAACCGGCACGGCGGCACGACCGCGCTGCGTCCTGGAAGTGGTGGTGTCCGGATCCATCGGATGCCACCACTTCCGCGATGCAGCGTGAGATGCTCGCCGGTGTACGGGCCCACGGCGACACGCCGTCGCGGTGGGCCCGCCGTCAGCGGTCCGAGCCGGTCAGCGGTGTCCCTCCGGGCGCTGCCGCCAGCGGTCCTCCATCCGGTCGAGGAACGAACCCCGCCGGCCGGTCCGGCCACGGGTACGCCGGCTCGTCGTGCCGCCCACCACGTGCAGGTCGGGCGACTGGGAGCGCCGGTGCGACTGCACCGCGTAGCCCAGTGAGGCCAGCATGACGACGAAGCCCGCCACGGCCAGCGGGGGTGTCTTGATCACGGCACCGTAGATCAACAGGGCCAGACCAGCGATTACCACGCCGGCAGCGACGAGCAGGCGACGCCGCGCGTGGAAACGCGGGTCGCTGGCGCGCACGGCCGAGGCGAACTTGGGGTCCTCGGCAAGCGACCGCTCGATCTGCTCGAACAGCCGCTGCTCGTGCTCCGAGAGCGGCACGGCACTCCTCCCCGGTCACGTTGGTCGGCCCGGTCGGGCCGACAGACCGTGGCAGCCAACCGGCTGCTTACCCGCAAGTCTACGAGGGGGCTCGCGCGTCGGAAAGCGGGACGACCTACGGCCGGGTCGGTTTTTCGACTCGTCGCGGATCACGCCTCCCGAGAAGACTGGCCGGACCTATGACGGACCGCCCGAATCGGGCAGCTGCCGCGTCGGCGGCCACCTCCGCCTCCCGCCAGCCGCGCTCCGGCGCGCCGAGGGTGAGCTGCCGCGGGGTCTCCGCCGCGGTGGCGAGCCCCTCCATGCGTACGCCGACCAGGCGGACCGGCTCGCCGGCGGCCAGGGCGGTCCAGAGGGCCCAGGCCGTGTCGAACATCTCCCGGGCGGTGTCGGTGGGCACGGTGAGGGTGCGGGACCGGGTGACCGTGCGGAAGTCGGCCAGCCGGACCTTGAGCGACACCGTCCGACCCACCTGACCGGCGGCGCGCAGCCGGGCCCCGACCTTCTCGGCGAGGGCCAGCAGGGCGCGGCGGATCTCCACCGGGTCGGTGACGTCGACGTCGAAGGTGACCTCCGCGCCGATCGACTTCTCCACCTGCTCCGGGGAGACCCGGCGCGGGTCCCGGCCCCAGGCCAGCTCGTGCAGGTGGGTCGCGGCCGCCTCACCGACCGCCCGCCGGAGCAGGCCGAGCGGCGCCTCGGCCAGGTCGCCCACGGTGTTCAGGCCGAGCCGGCGCAGCGTCTCGGCGGACCGCTCCCCCACTCCCCACAGCGCCCCCACCGGCAGCGGGTGCAGGAAGTCGAGCACCCGGGCGGCGGGCACCACGAGCAGCCCGTCCGGCTTGGCCCGGGTGGAGCCCAGTTTCGCCACGAACTTGCTCGGCGCCACCCCGACCGAGCAGGTCAGCCCCTGCTCCTCGGCGACCCGGCGGCGGATCAGCCGGGCGATCCCGGCCGGGGAGCCGAAGAGCCGGCGGGCGCCGGCCACGTCGAGGAACGCCTCGTCCAGGGAGAGCGGCTCGACCAGCGGGGTGACGTCCCGGAAGATCTGCATCACCGCCCGGGAGGCCGGCGAGTATTGCGTGAAGTCGGGCGGCAGGTAGACCGCGTCCGGGCAGAGCGCCCGGGCCCGCGCGGTCGGCATGGCGCTGCGGACGCCGTACCGTCGGGCCTCGTAGCTGGCCGAGCTGACCACCCCGCGCGGCCCCACCCCGCCCACCACGACCGGCCGGCCGCGCAGCTCGGGCCGGCGGCGCACCTCGACGGAGGCGAAGAAGGCGTCCATGTCGACGTGCAGGATGGGGCAGCCGGTGTCGTCGGCGTCCGGCCCGAAGCGCGGATCACCGCCCCGGGGCAACGACTGGCTGCGGCCCATTCCCGCACGCTAACCGCCCGGTCCGACAACCCGCCCGCCACCCCGCCCGAGCGCCCGCCACGAGCCGCCCCGGCGGCGACGCCAGGCCCCTCCCTACCGTTGCAGCTGCGCGGATCTTGCGGGCGCAGGGGCGGGCGGGTCAGCCGCGGATGGTGAGCAGTGGGATGGTCATCTCGGCGGCGGTGTCGGCGCCGTGGTACGCCACCAGCCGCGACTCCATCGGCTTCTCCGAGCGGGTGGCGACCACGGCATATGTGTCCCGGCAGACCACCACCACGTCGCCGATCCGCTGCAGGTGCTCCTCGGCCACCGGCCCGAACCAGCCGGTGGCCACCGCCTCGTCCCGGGTCGTCACCCACGCGACGCCGTCCAGCACCGCCGACCAGGCGGCCACCACGTCCGCGGTGGCGCCCGGCTCGACGTGCAGGTAGCGGACCCGGGGCTCGCCGGCGACCACCCGGACCCCGGCCCGCAGCCGGGGATCGGTGTCCAGGTCGATCCGGTGACCCGCCGGCACGTTGAGCTGCCCGTGATCGGCGGTGACCAGCAGCGCGGCGTCCGGCGGCAGCCCGTCGACCAGCCGGACGAGCAGCCGGTCCACCTCGGCGGCGGCCAGCCGCCACGGCACGGAGTCGACGCCGCTCAGGTGCCCGTGCCGGTCCAGGTCAGGGTGATACCCGGAGACCAGGGTCGGCCCGGCGCCGGCCGCGAGGGCGGCGAGCATCTGCCCGGCGAGCGCGTCGACGCCGGACGCCCCCCGGTAGTCGCCGCCCCGGTTCGCGGCCAGGGTCAGGCCGCTGCCGCCGTACTCGGGGCGGCTGACCACGGTCACCGCGACCCCGGCGGCGCGGGCCCGCTCGTACTGGGTGGGGACGGGCTGCCAGCGCAGCGGCTCCGGGTCGCCGGCCCACTCGATGTGGCTGAGCACCCGGTCGGTGTCCGGGACCCGGACCTTGAAGCCGAGCACCCCGTGCGCGCCGGCGGCCGTGCCGGTGCCGAGGGTGACCAGGCTGGTCGGGGTGGTGGAGGGAAATCCGGAGGTGAGCGGGGTGCCGACGGTGGCGACCAGCCCGGCCAGGGTCGGGGCGTACGGGGTGGCGGCGGGGATCTGGTACCAGCCGAGCCCGTCGACCAGCAGGACCGCGATCCGGCGTACCCCGGCCAACCGGGGCGCCAGACCGAGCAGGTCGGCCGTGCCGGGCACGCCGAGCACCGCGAGCGCGCTGGGCAGGACGTCGGCGAGGCTGCCGCCCCCGTAGCGGGGCGCGACCGGGGCGAGCGGATCCACCGCCGGGCCGGTCATACCGGGCGGCGGGCGAACAGGTGCAGCTGGGCGGCGATGTCCCGGTACGGCGGCCGGGCCGCCAGGGCCCGTTCCAGCTCGACCAGGGCGGCCGGCTGACCGTCCGCCACGGCGGCGGGCAGCAGGTCGGCCAGGACGCGTACGCCGTGGATCTCCTCGACGGTGAGCCCGGCGGCGCTGAGCAGGGCGGCGGCGCCCTCGGCGTCGTACCGCCGGCGCAGGGTGTCCCGCGGGCCGGCGCTGCCGTCCGGGTCGGCGGCGAGCGCGGCGGCCACGTCGAGGTGGCCGTTCATCGCGCGGGTGAGCACGGCGGCGGCCCGCCCGGCGACTAGGACGCTGGCCGCGCCCCCGTGGCGCAGCGCGCCGACCAGGGCCGAGACCACCGACGCGGGGTCGTCGACGACCTCCAGGACGGCGTGGCAGAGCACCAGGTCCATGCTGGCCGGCTCGACCAGCCCCGCGAGCGCGTCACCGTCGCCCTGCACCGCGCGTACCCGGTCGGCGACCCCGGCCTCGGCGGCGCGGCGGGTCAGCGCGGCGAGCGCGTCGGGACTGGCGTCGACCACGGTGACGTGGTGGCCCGCCTCGGCGAGCGGGACGGCGAAGCCGCCGGTCCCGCCGCCGACGTCGAGCACCGTGAGCCGCTCGCCCACCCGGCGCTGCAGCTCGGCCCGGAGCACCGCCCAGATCACGGCGGTACGGGGGGTCAGGGTTCGGGTCTGCTCCACCCCGCCGAGCCTAGTCACCCGCGCCAGCGGGGTCAGGACTCGCCGCCTCCGGCCGGGTCCTCCTCGGCGCGGGAGCGGTGGGCGTTGGCGACCGGCCCGTCCGTCACCGGGTATTCGTGCACCTCGGTGTCGTACGCCGGGACCCAGTCCGCACCGAGCCGGGTCCGTCGGGCGTTGGCGACGCCGCGGTGGGTGTTGCTCCCCGTCATCGTTTTCCACCTTTCCCGCGTGGGCCACTCTGCCCACGCCGGCGGACCGTATCTCCGGCCCGCCGATCCAGGAAACGGAAATGTGGCCCACGACATGCCCGCTGCCGGGCCGGTGTGGCGAAGATCTCCACGACGTGGGCCTGTTGCCGGCCCACCGTCAACCGGATCAGGCTGACCAGATGGTCGTCCTGCTCTGCGCCTTCAGCATCGTGCTGCTCGGCGCGTTCGCGCAGGCGGTCAGCGACTTCGGGTACGCGCTGCTGACCGTGCCGCTGCTGGCCGCGGCGATCGACCCCCGCAGCGCGGTCGTGCTCTCCGCGTTGACCGGCATCGGGCTGACCCTCACCACGGCGGTCCGGGAGCGGGCGTACGCCCGGTGGCGGGTGGCGGCTGCGCTCAACGTGGCCGCCCTGCTCGGCCTGCCGGCCGGCCTGCTGGTGCTCGCGTACGCGCCGGACCGGCTGCTCAGCGGGCTGATCGCGGTGGTGGTGCTCGGCTGCGTCGCGCTGGTCGCCCGCGGTGCCCGGATCCGCACCGGCCGGGTCGGGCTCGGCGCGATCGGCGTGCTCGTCGGCGTGCTCACCGCCGCTACCGGCACCAACGGGCCGCCGCTCGTCGCCGCGTTCCACTCGCTCGGCTACGACCCGCGTACCTTCCGGGCGACGCTGGCCGCGACCTTCTCCGGCACCGGGCTCGTCGGGCTGGCGGGCTTCCTGCTCGCCGGCCAGGTGCACGCCGACCTGGTGCGGATCGCCCTCGTGGCGCTCCCCGCCGTGCCCCTGGGCTGGTGGCTGGGGAACCGGCTGTTCCACCGAATCGACCCGGTGGTGTTCCGGCGGATCGTGCTGGTCGGGCTGCTCGGCAGCGCCGGTGCCGCGCTCGCCGCCCTCGCCGGCTGACCGGTCAGCGGAAGTCGCGGGAGGCCGGCGTGACCGGCGGGTCGATCGCGTCCAGCCGGTCCGCGGTGAGGCTGGTGACGCCCTCGTGCCGCTGCAACCGGCCCCGCACCACCAGCGCCCCGCTGGTGCGGGCGACCCGCCGGTAGCGCTGCCAGAGCCCCGGCGAGCAGGTGACGTTGAGCATCCCGGTCTCGTCCTCGAGGTTGAGGAAGGTGACCCCGCCCGCGGTCGCCGGCCGCTGCCGGTGGGTGACGATCCCGCCGACCCGGATCCGCTGGCCGGGCTCCACCCGGCCGAGCCGGGCGATCGGCACCGCGCCCAGGGCGTCCAGCCGGTCCCGGATGAACCGGGCCGGGTGGCTCTCCGGGGACAGGCCGGTGGCCCAGACGTCGGCGACCAGCCGGTCCACCGCCTCCATCCCGGGCAGGGTGGGCGGCGTCGCGCCGGTCACCGTGCCGGGCAGCCGGCCCGGCCGGTCCTGGGCCGCCGCGCCGGCGGCCCAGAGGGCCTGCCGCCGGGTCAGCCCGAAACAGGCGAAGGCGTCCGCGGTGGCCAGCGCCTCCAGCTGGGCGGCGGTGAGCCCGACCCGCCGGGCCAGGTCCGGCATGTCCCGGTACGGCCCGTGGGCCGTCCGCTCCGCCTCGATCCGCTCGGCCACGTCGTCGCCGAGGGTGCGTACGCTGCTCAACCCGAGCCGGACCGCCGGGCCGCCCAGCCCCCAGGCGTGCGGCGGCTCCCCCGGCTGGCTCCCCCACCGGGTCTCCGGCGTGGACTCCAGCACCGCCTTGGCGCCGCTGGCGTTGATGTCCGGCCGGCGTACCTCGACGCCGTGCCGGCGGGCGTCGTCGACCAGGGTCTGCGGCGAGTAGAAGCCCATCGGCTGAGCGTTGAGCAGGGCGGCCAGGAACGGGCCGGGGTGGTAGCGCTTGAGCCAGGAACTGGCGTACACCAGGTAGGCGAAGCTCATCGCGTGGCTCTCCGGGAAGCCGTAGCTGGCGAAGGCGGTGAGCTTGCGGTAGACGTCGTCGGCCAGTTCGCCGGTGATGCCCCGCTCGGCCATCCCGGCGTAGAGCCGGTCGGCGATCTGCGCCATCCGCTCCACCGAGCGCTTCGCCCCCATCGCCCGGCGCAGCTGGTCGGCCCCGGCCGCGTCGAAGCCGGCCAGGTCGATGGCGAGCTGCATGAGCTGCTCCTGGAACAGCGGCACGCCGAGGGTCTTCTCCAGCGCGTTGCGCATCAGCGGGTGCGGGAACGTCACCGGTTCCTGCCCGTTCTTGCGCCGGATGTACGGGTGCACCGAGCCGCCCTGGATCGGGCCGGGACGGATCAGCGCCACCTCCACCACCAGGTCGTAGAAGACGCGGGGCTTGAGCCGGGGCAGGGTGGCCATCTGGGCGCGACTCTCCACCTGGAACACCCCGACCGAGTCGGCCCGGCAGAGCATGTCGTAGACCTCGGGGTCGTCCAGGGTCATGTCGCCCAGGTCCAGGCTCATCCCGATCATGTCGTAGCCGTAGTGCAGCGCGGAGAGCATGCCGAGGCCGAGCAGGTCGAACTTGACCAGCCCGACGGCGGCGCAGTCGTCCTTGTCCCACTGCAGGACGCTGCGGCCGGGCATCCGCCCCCACTCGACCGGGCAGACCTCGATCACCGGCCGGTCGCAGATCACCATGCCGCCGGAGTGGATGCCCAGGTGCCGGGGGAACCTCTGCAGCTCGTTGGCGTACGCCACCACCTGCTCGGGGATGTCCGCCACGTCCACCGTCGCCACCGAGCCCCACCGGTCGATCTGCTTGCTCCAGGCGTCCTGCTGCCCGGGCGAGAAGCCGAACGCCTTGGCCACGTCCCGCACCGCCGACCGGGGCCGGTACGAGATGACGTTGGCGACCTGAGCGGTGTACTCCCGGCCGTACCGGGCGTAGACGTGCTGGATCACCTCCTCCCGGCGGTCGGACTCGATGTCCACGTCGATGTCGGGCGGGCCGTCGCGTTCCGGGGCGAGGAAACGCTCGAAGAGCAGCCGGTGCCGCACCGCGTCCACGTTGGTGATCCGCAACGCGTAGCAGACCGCCGAGTTGGCCGCCGAGCCCCGGCCCTGGCAGTAGATGTCCTGCTCGCGGCAGAACGTGACGATGTCGTAGACCACCAGGAAGTAGCCGGGGAAGCCGAGATCCTCGATCATCCGCAGCTCGTGCTCCAGCTGCGCGTACGCCTCCGGGTGCGCCTCGGGCGGGCCGTAGCGTTCCCGGGCGCCGTCCATGGTCAGCCGGCGCAGCCAGCTCATCTCGGTGTGCCCGGGCGGCACCGGGTACGCCGGCAGCTTCGGCGCGACCAGTTGCAGGTCGAAGGCGAGTTCCGCGCCGAACTCGGCGGCCCGGGCCACCGCGCCCGGGTGCGCGGCGAACCGCGCCGCCATCTCCGCGCCGCTGCGCAGGTGGGCGGTGCCGGCGGCGGGCAGCCAGCCGTCGATCTCGTCCAGGCTGCGCCGGGCGCGCACCGCCGCCACGGTGGTGGCCAGTCGACGCCGGCCCGGGGTGGCGTAGTGCACGTTGTTCGTGGCGACCGTGGGCAGCCCCGCCGCGTCGGCCAGCTCGACCAGGGCGTCGTTGCGGTCGGCGTCGATCGGGTGGCCGTGGTCGGTCAGCTCCACCGCCACCGTCTCGGCGCCGAAGAGCGCGGTGAGCCGGTCCAGCTCCCGGGCGGCGGCGTCGACGCCCTCGGTGAGCAGGGCGCCGGGCACGTGCCCCTTGCGGCAGCCGGTGAGCACCAGCACGTGGTCGCGCAGCTCCGCCGCGACCTCCTCCAGCTCGCCGTAGACCGGGCGGCCCTTCTCGCCGCCGCGGAGCTGGGCGCGGGAGATGGTGGCGGCCAGCCGGGCGTACCCCTCGTGGCCGTGGGCGAGCACCAGCAGGTGCGACCCGTGCGGGTCGGGCTCGCCGTTCTGCGGGCCAGGCAGCCCGAGGGAGAGCTCCGCGCCGAAGACCGTCGGCAGGTGCAGCGCGCGGGCCGCCTCGGCGAACCGCACCACGCCGTAGAAGCCGTCGTGGTCGGTGACGGCGAGCGCGGTGAGCCCCAGCCGGGCGGCCTCCTCGGCCAGTTCCTCGGGGTGGCTCGCGCCGTCGAGGAAGCTGAAGTTGGAGTGCGCGTGCAGCTCCGCGTAGGGCACCGGGTCGTCCGGGCGGGGCAGCTCGGGCGGCTCGTACTGCTGCCGCTTGCGGCTCCACGCCGGGGAGTCGCCGCCGTCGGCGTCGACCGCGAGCGGGTCCACCACGTGCAGGTGCCGCTCGTCCCGGGACCGCCCCTTGCCGGACCGCCCACCGCGGGGCCGGCCGGAGAGCACCTGTTCCAGCTCCGACCAGGACAGATTCGGGTTGTGGAAGCTCACCGGCCCGGCCCGGCCGCTCGGCGCTCAGTCATAGATCGCCTCCACCAGCCACTGGCCGCCCTCGACCGCGAGCAGCAGGGCGGCGCCGTCGGCCAGGCAGACCTGGAACCGGGCCCGGCGCCGGGCCTCGGCGGGTGCCCACCAGCGCTCGTCCACCGGCCACGGGCCGGCCCAGCCGACGATCTCGGCCGGCCGGCCGGCCTCGACGACCAGTCGCGCGGGCGGGGCGCTCACCGCCAACCGGGCACTGACCACGACGGGCTCACCCGCGGCGTCGTGCACGGTGGCGAGGAGCGGGGTCGGCAGCACCACGGCCGGCGCGGGTGGCGGCAGCCGCCCCGGCCACGGCGGGACCGGCGCCCCACCCGGCCGCGCCACCCCACCCGACCGCGCCACCCCGCCGGGGCGCGCCACCCTGGATCGGGTGGACGTACCCGACGGACCCGCCGCGCCCGGGCGCGACTCCCCGCCGGGCGATCCGGCGGAAGCATCGGCCGTCCCGGCCGGCAGCGGCGGCCCGCCCGCCGGGCCGGCGGGCAGGGGCGGCTCGCCGGGGCGAGCGGGCAGTCGTTCGTCGCCCCACGGGACCAGGCGTACCTGGTCGGCCGGGGAGCGTCCGCCGCCGAGCACCGGGGTGACCACCGCCTCGGGCCCGAGGATGCCCTGCACCCGGCTCAGCGCGCGGTGCGCCCGCTCCCGCTCCTCGCCGGTCTCCCCCCACAGCCCGGGTTGCAGGCCGGCCTGGGCGAGCACCCCGTCCGGCACCAGCCGCAGCCGGATGATGCCGGCGGTGGGGCGGGCCGGGCGGGCCCCGCCCCGGCCGTTGCTGCCGGAGAGCCAGCCGTCCAACTGCCAGCGCACCCGATCGGCGATGGCCGCGGCGGTGAGCAGGCCGTCGTGCCGCCAGACCCGGTGCAGCTCCTGGCCGTGCGCGGTGACCGCCTCGATGCCGAGCCGGGTGCAGGCCAGCCCGTACGCGGCGAGCCGCTCGTGCAGTTGCTCGGCCAGCGTCCGGGCGGCGAACGCCGCGGCGTCGACCCGGTCGATCGGCTCGTCGTACTCGGCGGTGACGGTCAGGTCGGCCGGCGGCTGCCGGACCGCGAGCGGCCGGTGGTCCCGGCCGGCGGCGAGCCGGTGGGCCAGCGCCCCGTCGAAGCCGAACCGGGCCAGCACGTCACCGGCGGGCAGCGCGGCGAAGTCCCCGAGGGTACGTACCCCCAGCCGGCGCAGCAGATCGGTCAGGGCCGGCCGGCCGAGCGCCTCGACGGGCAGGGCGGCCAGGAACTCCGCGGTCCCGCCGGGCGGCACGATGCGCCCGTCCCGGGCGGCCAGCCCGGCGGCGAAGACCCCGTCGGCGACGCCGACCTGGCTCTCCACCGCGCAGGTCTGGGCGACGTGCTCGACGATCCGCTCGGCCGCCGCCTCCTCCCCGCCGAGGTAGCGGCTCGGCCCCCGGGCGGCCAGCGCGCAGGCGCCGGGGCGGATCACCTCGACCCCGGCGGCCACCTCCTCGACGGCGGCCACCACCGGCTCGAACGCGCGGGCGTCCCGGCCGGGATCGTGGTCGACGACGGTGAGCTGCGGGCAGCGCCCCTGCGCCTCCCGCTTGCGCAGCCCCCGGCGTACGCCCTCGGCGCGGGCCCGCTCGGAGCAGGCGACCACCCGGTTGGCGTGCAGCACCGCGACCGGGTCGGTGGCGGGCACCCCGTCGACGATCTCGGCGGCGAGGACCGGCCAGTCCGGGCACCAGAGCAGCAGGGTCCGCACCGGCGCCCCGGTCATGCGGCCACCTCGCTCCGCTCGGCGGCCGCATGAGGCTCCACTGGACTGTGCCTGATGATTCGCGCGCTGCGCTCGCTCATGCCGACCCGACCGCGGTGCGGGACCGGGCGGCCGGGGCGGGCGGCGCCACCACCCGGAGCCGGGGCGAGGCGGTGCGGGCGGCGGCACCGGTCGCCCGGGGGATGACCCGGGTCAGCTCGTCGCCGGGCAGCCAGACCTTGATCTCCTTGGGGCGGGCGGCCGCGCCCCGCCCCCGGGCCGAGACGGTCACCTCCCGGCGGCGCAGCCGCCCCCGGCCCGGGCCGAGCCCCTCCCAGACCCCGCGGACCACCTGGAGCGTGACGTCCGCGCCGTCCCACCGGCCGTAGGGGACGAGCACGCTGCCGCGTTGCCGGGCCCGGGCGGCCAGCCGGTTGGCGACGGAGGCGGAGACCGTGGCCGGCACGGCGGTGACCACCACGTCGACCCCGTCAATGAGCGCGGCGACCACGGTGGGCCACTCGGGCCCGGGGTGCGGCACCAGGGCGAGCCGGTCCAGGGCGATCCCGGCCTCGGCCGCCGCGCCGGCCCCGAAGGTGGGCACGCCGACCACGGCGCACCAGGAGCCGGCCCGGGACGCCTCGGCGAGCAGGGCGAGGATCAGCGACGTCCCGCCGCTGCGCCGGGGCTGCCCGACGCCGACCGCGATGGTGCTGCCGCGCCGCAGCCCGCGGTTGGGCAGCAGCCCGGTCAGCTCGGGCCGGACGGGCAGCACCCGGTGGCCGCTCGCCGGGTCGGGCGCGCTCGCCGGGCGCACCAACTCGGCCAGCGCGGCGGAACCGACCACCATGCGGCCCGCCATCCGACCTACCCCCTGCCGTGTGTCGCCCACGGGTACGCCCCGTGGTGGTGCTGCTGGATCTCCATGTGCGGCGGACGTCGCCGGACCGGGCACGACGATGTCCGGCCACCCGCCTCCCCGCCGGGTGGCCGGACGTCGCCGGGTCAGGCGGCGGCTGCTCCGGGTCGCGGCGCAGCGTCGGACACGCCGAGCCGGAGCGGCCGGTGCAGACCGTCGAGCGCCGGTTGCCGGCCGAGCGCGGTCTCCACCACGACCACGAACTCCTCGGCGGCGCGGAGCAGGTCGTCGGCCTCCCGGGCGCTGACCACCCGGGGGATGCCGGCCTCGGCGGCGGCCCGCTTGCTCGCCCCGGCGGCGAAGAAGCCGGCCCACTCGTCGAGCTCGGGGGCGACGGTGGAGAGCAGGACCCAGACGCTGGTGATCCGGTTGCGCCGGCCGGGCGCGGGGCGGGCGCGGGCGGCGAGCAGCGCGGCGGCGGCGCGCAGCGCCGCGAGGTGGGCGGCGGCGTACCGGAGGCCGTCGGGGCGGGTCCGGGCGGCCTCGGCCAGCCCGTGGCGGGCCACCGCGAGCAACTGGGCGGGGGTGCGGTGCGGCAGCACGTGCGCGGGCACCGTCGGGGCCTGGGCCGGGCTGGTCGGCATGGTCTCTCCTCCGCGTGGGCCGGGGCGGGGCGGCCGCGGGACGGATCGGATCCGCCGGCGGGACGCCCGGAGCGGGCGGTGCGGAGGAAGACGCACCAGGTGGGGGCCGGCCGGGTGTGGACGCTTCCCCACACCACACCCGGCCGGCGTACCGGCGGGTCCGTCGCCCGCCGCCCGGGGGTCGTGGGCGGCGGGCGACGGTCCTGCCTGACGGGTCCGGACTCGCGACTGTCCGGAGCCCGGTGCGGTCCGCGGAACCGCACCTCCCCGGGAGCCGGCGCCGCGAAACACCCCTCCCGGGCGTTGGAACGAGCGTACGACTGAATCGAACACTCGTTCTAACTGCCCTGACAGTACACCTCCCCTCCGACGAAAATGCAACGTGTGACGCGCCCGGGCGTGCCGATCACCCCGGGCCCGGCGCGTCGCCCGGGACACGCGAGAGGCGAGCCGGATTCTCAGCCGGCCCACAGCTTCGGCAAAGGGCGCGTCGAGTTCCCCGGCCCAGAGTGGCTTCATGAACGTGAGCCGAACCGAAGAAACCCGCCGGTGACCGCCGCCGTCGCCGACCGGCGGACCGGGCGGCGCACCCTGCCGGCGGTCCCCGCCTGGTGGGCCGACGTCGCCGGCACGGCCGCGGTGCTCAGCCTGCTGGTCGTCACCGCCCTCTGGACCGCCGACCGCGGGGTGCAGGAACTGCTGGGCGGCCTCGCCACCGGCCTCACCTCGCTCGGCCGGCTCGCCGGTCTGGTCAGCGCCGACCTGATGCTCATCCAGGTGGTGCTGATGGCCCGGGTGCCGCTGATCGAGCGGCGCTTCGGTCAGGACCGGATCGCCCGCTGGCACCGGCTCGCCGGCTTCGCCTCGTTCCACCTGCTGCTCGCCCACGTGGTGCTGACCATCCTCGGGTACGCCGGCACGGCCCGGCAGGGCGTGCTGGCCGAGACCTGGGACCTGGTCGTCACGTACCCCGGGATGCTGCTGGCCACCGCGGCGCTGGCCCTGCTGGTGCTGGTGGTGGTGGCCTCGGTCCGCGCGGCCCGGCGCCGGCTGCGCTACGAGTCCTGGCACCTGCTGCACCTGTACGCGTACCTCGGCGTCGCGCTGGCGCTGCCGCACCAGCTCTGGACCGGCGCCGACTTCGTCGGCTCGGCGGCGGCCCGCGCCTACTGGTGGACGGTCTACCTGCTGGCGCTGGCCAGCGTGCTGGTCTACCGGCTCGGGCTGCCCGTCTGGCGGTCGCTGCGGCACCGGATCGAGGTGGCCGCGGTGGTGCCCGAGGCGCCCGGGGTCACCTCGGTCTGGCTGCGCGGGCGCGACCTGCACCGGCTGCCCGCCCGGGCCGGGCAGTTCCTCCTCTGGCGGTTCCTGGACGGCCCCGGCTGGTCCCGGGCGCACCCGTACTCGCTGTCGGCGCCGCCGAACGGGGACCTGATGCGGATCACCGTCAAGGACCTCGGCGACGACAGCGCCCGGGTGGCCGCCCTGCGCCCCGGCACGAAGGTGCTGGTCGAGGGGCCGTACGGGCGCCTGACCGGGGAGCACTGGCGCGGCGGCGGGATCACCATGCTCGCCTGCGGGGTCGGGATCACCCCGCTGCTGGCACTGCTCTGGGAGCTGCCGTACGCCCCCGGCGAGGCGGTGCTGCTCTACCGCGCGCGCACCCCGGCGGATCTGGCCTTCCGGGCCGAGCTGGACCAGCTCGCCACCGAGCGGGGGCTGGTGGTGCACCACCTGGTCGGCCCGCGGGCGGCCCGCCCGGCGTGGCTGCCCGCGTACGCCGAGGGGCTGTCCGACGCGGAGGCGCTGCGCCGGCTCTCCCCCGGCATCTCCGGTCACGACGTCTTCCTCTGCGGACCGGACGGCTGGGTCGACGCCGCCCGCGCCGCGACCCGCGCGGCGGGGGTTCCCGACGCGCACACCCATCACGAACGGTTCGCCTGGTGACAGGCACGAAAGGAGGATCCGTGCGACGGATCACCCTCTGGCTGCTCTCCACCGTGGCGGCCCTGGTGCTGCTGTTCAGCTACCGGACCAGCACGATGGGCCCGGGCGGGGCGAGCAGCGCGGTCGCCGGCGGCGGATCCGACGGGGTGGTGACGAACCCCGGGACCGCGACCGGTGCGGACGGCTCCACCGGCGCCGGCTCGTCGGGAGGCGCCTCTTCCGGCGGCACGGTCACCGGGTCGGTGGCGCAGACCCGGTGGGGGCCGGTGCAGGTGCGGATCACCGTCTCCGGCGGGAAGATCACCGACGTCACGGCGGTGCAGGTGCCGGACGGCAACCGCCGGGACCAGGAGATCAACGACTTCGCGGTGCCGGTCCTGCGGCAGGAGGCCCTGGCCGCGCAGAGCGCCCGGATCGACACCGTCTCCGGGGCCACCGTCACCAGCGACGGCTACCGCGAGTCCCTCCAGTCCGCGATCGACGCGGCGCACCTGAAGTGAACAGGGTGGCGACGATGAACCTGACGATGGAACTGGACCGGCGGGCCTGGGTGGTGCAGGTGATGGGGCTGCCGGTGAGCGTGCACCTGCGCGGGCCGGAGGTGCACACCGACGCGGTGGCGGCGCGGGTGGAGCGGGTCTTCGCCGAGCTGGGCGAGGTGGACGCGGTGTTCAGCACGTACCGGCCGGAGAGCGTGCTGGGCCGGCTCGGCGGCGCGCTGCCCGACCTGGCCACCGCCGAGCCGGTGGTGCGCGAGGTGGTGGAGCTCTGCGAGCTGGCCCGCGCCCGCACCGGCGGCTGGTTCGACGCCCGGCGCCTGCCGCTGCCCGGCGGCGGCACCGGCTTCGACCCGTCCGGGCTGGTCAAGGGATGGGCGGTGGAGCGCGCCGCCCGGCATCTCGCCGACCTGCCCGAGCACGACCTCTGCCTCAACGCCGGCGGGGACGTGCTGCTGCGTACCGCGCCGGGCCGGCCGGCCTGGCGGGTCGGGGTGGAGGACCCCGACCACCCCGAGCGGATGCTCGACGTGGTCGAGCGGGCGGGCGGTGCCGTCGCCACCTCGGGCACCGCACGGCGCGGCGCGCACATCCTGGACCCGCGCGCCGGCCGGCCCGCCGAGGCCGTCCGGTCGGTCACCGTGGTCGGCCCCGAGCTGCTCTGGGCCGACGTGTACGCCACCGCGGCCGCCGCCCGGGGCACGGACGCACTCGACTGGCTGGCCACCCTGGACGGCTACGCGGCCCTGCTGGTGGAGGCCGCCGGTCGGGTCCGGGCCACCCCGAACTGGCCCGGCTCTCGACCGGCGGCTCCGGCCCGCGCCGCATAGTCAGGCCGGCCTCCCCCAACCGGCTTAACTGCATCCGTCGGACACAGCGTACCCTAGACACAGTTTTGGGTCCGCGACAAGACCGGCCCGGAGGAGGATCATGGAGCGGATGAACAGCGGGGCCGTCGACAACCGAAAGCTCTACGAACTGCTGTGGGGCCCGCGGACCCCGCCCCGCCGCGGCCCCCGCCCCACCCTCACCCTCACCGTGATCGCCCAGGCCGGCATCGCCATCGCCGATGCCGAGGGGTTGGACGGACTCACCATGCATCGGGTGGCCGAGGCGTTGGGCGTCACCAAGATGGCGCTCTACCGGTACGTGCCCGGCAAGGCCGAGCTGGTCGCCCTGATGCTGGAGGCGGCGGTGGGCGAGCCACCCCTGCCGCCGGAGGGCGCCGACTGGCGCGGCCGGCTCGACGACTGGACCCGGCAGATGCTCTGCCGGTTCCGCCGCCACCCGTGGGCCCCTGCGGCCACCTGCGGCCCTCGGCTGCACGGCCCGAACGAGCTGGCCTGGCTGGAACGCGCCGTCGCCGCCCTCACCGGCACCGGGCTGACCGGCGACGAGCAGCTCGACGTCGTGGTGCTCCTGGCCGGGTACGCCGCCAACCTGGCCCAGCACGCGTCGACCACCGCCGACACGCCAGGCCAGCACAGCGAGGCCGGACTCGTCGCGCTGCTGCGCGGCCGTGCGGACCACTTCCCGTCGCTCGACGCCGCCGTGCGCTCCGCCGCCCACCAGGCCGACGGCGACCAGGCCCTCGACTTCGGGCTCGCCCGCATCCTCGACGGCATCGAGGCGCTGATCACCGCCCGCGCCACCGGACGGATCCCACCGCGGTCATGACCCGGCCGTTCGTCGGGACGGCGACCTCCGTGATCACCGGCGCCGGTCACGGACGTGGCGTGGCCGGGTGAACCGGGCGGCAACCGAACCGGGAGAATGAACGGCATGCAGCCACACCCGAACGTGCAGGCGGTGCAGCGGACGCTCGACGACGCGGACGCCCGCGACGGTTCCGGCGGGCCGAGCCGGGTCCGCCTGCTGCCCGAGGCGGTGCACACCGCCGCGGCGGCCGCCGAGGCGCTCGGCGTCGGCGTCGGCGCCATCGCCAACTCGCTCGTCTTCGACGCGGACGACGCGCCGCTGCTGGTGCTCACCTCGGGCGCGCACCGGGTGGACACCGCCGGGCTGGCCGCGTCCCTCGGGGTAACCCGGCTGCGCCGGGCCACCCCGGAGTTCGTCAAGCGGCACACCGGTCAGGTGATCGGCGGGGTCGCCCCGGTCGGCCACCCCCGGCCGCTGCGCACCGTGGTCGACACCGCCCTGCGGGCGTACGACGAGGTGTGGGCGGCCGGCGGCGTGCCGCAGGCGGTCTTCCCCACCACGTACGCGGAGCTGCTGCGGATCACCTCCGGCGCCCCCGCCGAAGTGGCGTGAGCGAGCGAACCATCAAGCTCAGCAGCGAGGCGGCTCACGCCGCGGGGCGAAGCGGGGCGGTGGCGTGAGCCCGCCGGGACTCGTCACGCTGCACGTGTGGCGGATCCACCCGGTCGCGGTGCCCGGCGCGCTGCTCCGGATGGCCGTCCACCCGCCGCGACTGCGCCGGGCCCCCGGCGTCCGGTTCGCCAAGCTGCTCGGCACCGGGACCGGCACCGGCTTCGGCCCCGGCGACGCCGACCCGACCCGGTGGGCCGCGCTGGTGGCCTGGGACTCCCCGGCCGCGGCGGCCGGATTCGACGCCTCCCTGGTGGGCCGGTCCTGGGCCCGGATCGCCCGCTCCTCGGTCCGCCTGGAGCTGCGCCCGTTGACCAGCCGGGGCGCGTGGTCCGGCCGCCGGCCGTTCGGCGAGCCGTCCGGCGGCCCGGTCACCGGGCCGGTGCTGGCGTTGACCCGGGCCCGGCTGCGCGCCCGCCGCGCGGTCACCTTCTGGCGGGCGGTCCCGCCGGTAGCCGCCGCCCTGCCCGCCGCGCCCGGGCTGCTCGCCCGGTTCGGCGTCGGCGAGGCCCCGCTGGGCTGGCAGGGCACCGTCAGTGTGTGGCGCGCCCCGGCGGACCTGGTCGCGTTCGCGTACCGTCAGCCCGAGCATCGCGCCGCGATCACGCGTACCCCCGCCGAGGGCTGGTACGCGGAGGAGCTGTTCGCCCGATTCGCCGTCGACGACGTGGTCGGCGACCGGGCGGTGCTGGGGTGGGTCGCCGAGGGCGATCCGGAAACGGCGAGAGGACACGCATGAGGTTGGTGCGGTGGACGCCGGACGATCTGGTCCGGCGGCTGGACGACGTGGTGGCCGTCTACGGCGAGGCGATGGGCTACCGCGCCGACCTGCTGGAGGCCCGGCGCGGCTACATCGCCACCCACGTCCGCCGCCCCGGCTTCCGCGCCGTCGCCAGCCTCACCAGCGAGGGGCACCTGGCCGGCTTCGGGTACGGCTACCTCGGTGCCGCCGGCCAGTGGTGGCACGACCAGGTGCACCGGGCGCTGGACACCGAGGCGCGGCAGCGCTGGCTGCCCCACTGCTTCGAGGTGGTCGAGCTGCACGTCCGCCCGCCCGCGCAGGGGCACGGCCTCGGCGCCGGCCAGCTGCGTGCCCTGCTCACCATGGCGGAGGGGACGACCACCCTGCTGTCCACGCCGGAGGCCGACGAGCAGAAGTCCCGGGCCTGGCGGCTGTACCGGCGGTTCGGCTTCGTCGACATCCTGCGCAACTTCCACTTCCCGGGGGACGAGCGACCGTTCGGCGTGCTCGGCCGGGACCTGCCGCTGCCCCCGCCCGGCCCCGGCGGCGCCCCTGCCCCGGCCGGGCCGTGATCCGGGGCCGGCTGCCCTGGGCGCTGCTGGCCGGCCTGGTCCTCGCCCAGATCGGCTACCCGCTCACCGCCGGCGCCAGCCGGGCCGGGCTGGCCGTGGCCACCGTCGTGCTCGGATACCTGCTCTCCGTCGGGCACGCGCTGCTCACCCGCGGTACGCGTACCGCGGTCGCGGTGGTCGCGGTGGCCACCGGCGGCGGGTTCGCCGTGGAGGCGCTCGGGGTGGCCACCGGCTTCCCGTTCGGCAGCTACGACTACTCCGGCGAGCTGGGCCCGAAGCTGGCCGGAGTGCCGCTGATCATCCCGCTGGCCTGGACCTGGATGGCCTGGCCGGCCTGGCTCACCGCGGTCCGGCTGACCCGGCCGGCCACCGCGGGCGGGGTGCGTTTCCGCCGCGCCGGCCGGATCGCGCTGGCCGCGGTCGGGCTGGCCGCCTGGGACCTCTTCCTCGACCCGCAGATGGTGGCCGAGGGCTACTGGGTCTGGCGGGACGTCGGCCCCGCCCTGCCCGGCCTGCCCGGCGTCCCGGCCAGCAACTACCTCGGCTGGCTGCTCTTCGCGCTGCTGCTGGCGGCGGCGCTGCGGCCGCTCGCCGGGCCGGCCCTCGACCGCACCGACGGGCGGGACGCGCCGATGTTCGCGCTCTACCTGTGGACGTACGCCGCCAGTGTGCTGGCGCACGCGGTCTTCCTCCGCCTGCCGGCCTCGGCGGTGTGGGGCGGGGCCGGCATGGCGGTGGCCGCCGTACCGCTGGCGGTGGCGCTGCTGCGGGCCCGCCGTCGCGTCCCCGAGCGCCGGGAGGTGGACGTGGCGGCCCGCCCCGGCGTCGACGCGCCGGCATGAGCGAGCGAATCGGCCAGCTCAGTGTGTCGGTGCCGGATGGTGTCGCCGGTAGGGCGGCGACGGCATGAGCGCTGTCCTCGCCCTGGCCGTCGCGGTCGCCGCGCTCACCGCGCACACCTGGGTCAACGCCACCCGCTGGCTGCGCCGCCCCGCCGCCGGCCCGGTCGAGGTGACCGAGGCGGTGGCGGTGCTGCTGCCGCTGCGCGACGAGGCCGACCGGGTGGCGCCGTGCCTGCGCGCGCTGCTCGCCCAGCGCGGGGTGCCCGACCTGCGCATCGTGGTGCTCGACGACAACTCAGGCGACGGCACCGCCGACGTGGTCCGCGCGGTGGCCGGCGACGACCCGCGGCTCACCCTGCTCAGCGGGGCCGCCCCGCCGCCGGGCTGGCTGGGCAAGCCGCACGCCTGCTGGCAGCTCGCCACCCGGACCGGCCCGGCCCCGGCGGTGCTGGCCTTCGTCGACGCCGACGTGGTGCTCACCCCGTACGCGGTCGCGGCGGCGGTGACCGAGCTGCGCGCGGCGGACGCGGCGCTGCTGTCGGCGTACCCCCGGATCGTGGTGCGGACGGCGGCCGACCGGCTGGTGCAGCCGCTGCTGCAGTGGTTGTGGCTGACCTTCCTGCCGCTGCGCGCGATGGAGCGCTCGCCGCGGCCGTCGCTGGCCGCGGCGGGCGGCCAGTTCCTGGTGGTGGACCGGGCCGGCTACCTGCGGGCCGGCGGGCACGCGGCGGTCGCCGACCGGGTCCTGGAGGACATCGAGCTGGCCCGGGCGGTGAAGCGCGCGGGCGGGCGGATCGCCCTGGCCGACGGCTCCCGGCTGGCCGCCTGCCGGATGTACGAGAACTGGCCGCAGCTGCGCGACGGCTACACCAAGTCGCTCTGGGCCTCCTTCGGGCACCCCGGTGCCGCCGTGCTGGTGGTGGCGCTGCTGCTCCTGCTCTGGACCGCGCCCCCGCTGATCGCGGTGGGCACGCTGGCGGCCGGCGCGCCGGCGGTCGCCGGGCTCGCGTTCCTGGCCTACCTGCTGGGCGTCGCCGGGCGGGTGGTCACGGCGCGGGCCACCGGCGGGCGGGCCTGGCCCGACGCGCTGACACACCCCGTGTCGGTCGTGGTCCTCGGTTGGCTGACCCTGCGGTCGTACCATCTGCGGAAGCGACGCCGGCTCACCTGGCGGGGTCGTCCGGTCGGCTAGGGGGGCGCGGCATGGCGCGGATCGTGGTCATCGGCGCCGGGGTCGGCGGGCTGGCCGCCGCCGCTCGGCTGGCGGTCACCGGGCACGAGGTCACCGTCTTCGAGCGCGCCGACACGGTCGGCGGCAAGCTCGGCCGGTATGTCCACGACGCCCCCGAGGGGTCGTACCGCTTCGACACCGGGCCGAGCCTGGTCACCCTGCCGCAGGTCTTCCACGACCTGTTCGAGGCGACCGGCGCGAAGCTCGACGAGTACCTGGACCTGGTGCCGCTGGACCCGATCGTCCGGCACGTCTTCCCCGGCGGCGGTCCCACCCTGGACTCGTGCGCCGACCCGGCCGAGTTCGCCGCCCGGATCGGCGCGGCGTTCGGGGACCGGGCCGCCGCGGACTGGCAGCGGCTCTGGCGGCGGGCCACCCGGGTCTGGAGGGCGTCGCACCGGGACGTCCTGCGCCGCACCGTCGACTCCCCCCGGGACCTGGCCGCGCTGGCCTGGCGGCTCGGCGACCTGGCCGCGATCGGCCCCGGCCGCTCCCTGCGCGGCGTCGGCCGCAGCCACCTGTCCGACCCGCGGCTGCGGATGTTGCTCGACCGCTACGCCACCTACACCGGCGCCGACCCGCGCCGCGCCCCGGCCGCGCTGGTCGCCGTCCCCTACGCCGAGCTGGCGTACGGCGGCTGGTATCTGCGCGGTGGGCTGGGCAGCCTCGCCGACGCGCTGCTGTCGCGCTGCCTGGACCTCGGGGTGGTGGTGCGGACCGGGACCGCGGTCACCCGGATCGACGCGGCCGGTGGCCGGGTGCACGGGGTACGCCTCGCCGACGGCACCGCCGGAGTCCCCGCCGACGTGGTGGTGGCCAACGTGGACGCGCTCACCCTCTACCGGGACCTGCTGCCCACCCCGCGCCGGCTGGCCGGGCTCACCGACCGCAGCCTGGCCGGCTTCGTCCTGCTGCTCGGCGTACGCGGCGACTCCGGGCTGGCGCACCACACCGTCTTCTTCCCCCGCGACACTGACGCCGAGTTCGACGCGGTCTTCGGCGCCCCGGGGCGGGGGGTGCGGGCCCGGCCGGCCCTCGACCCGACGGTCTTCGTCACCGTGGCCGACGATCCCACCGTCCGCCCGGCCGGGCACGAGGCGTGGTTCGTGCTGGTCAACGCCGCGCGCCACGGCACCGCCGCGGGCGCGGTCGACTGGCGGCGACCGGGGCTGGCCGAGGCGTACGCCGACCGGATCCTCGACGTGCTCGCCGAGCGGGGCGTGGACGTCCGGGACCGGCTGGTGTTCCGCGAGATCCGTACGCCGGCCGACCTGGACGCGGCCACCGGCACGCCGGGCGGGGCGATCTACGGCACGGCGGGTGGCCTGCTGCGCCCGGCCAACCGGGGCCCGGCGCACGGGCTCTGGCTGGTCGGCGGCTCCAGCCACCCCGGGGGCGGGCTCCCGATGGTCACCCTGTCGGCCCAGATCGTCGCCGACGAGATCGGCCCGGCCTGGGCGTGAGGACCCCGGTCAACGGCCCGGGGTTCGGGCGGGCTGCTCGGCGGGTCGGTCGGCGTCGATCAGCGCGCGGCGGACGGCGGCGAGGAGCTGCCCGAGGCCGTAGCCGGCCAGCAGCACCCAGACCGTGGTGACCATGGTGCTGGTGCCGGCGGTCACGTCGGCGTCGAGCAACCCGGTGAGACCGGCGACCACCAGCCCGACCAGGGCCACGCACACCCGGGTGGGGCGCTCCCCCACGGTCACCACGCCGACCTCCCGCATCCCGGCGGCGATCGCCCGGGCCCGGACGTACTCGTGCAGCCAGGACAGGCCGCCGGCTGCGGCGACCAGCGCGCCCGGCGCACCGAGCAGCCAGAACGCGGTCAGCCAGGCGGCCTCACCGAGCCGGTCGGCGACCGAGTCGTAGACGTAGCCGAGCCGGGTGGTGCGGTTGGTGACCACCGCGACCGCGCCGTCGACGCTGTCCGCCACCGCGGCGAGCAGCACGAGCAGTGCGCCGAGGAACGGCCCGTCGCCCGGTCGCCCGACCAGCAGCGGTACGCCGACGCAGAGCAGCACCCCGACCACGGTCACCGGGGTCGGGCCGACCCGCAGCCGGCCCAGGATGTAGCCCACGTGGTAGGAGAACCGCAGCCAGGCGCGGACCACCGGCGCGGCCGCGCGGGGGTCGAACCCGCCGTGCAGCCGCGCCCACGCGGCCGCGTACTGGTCCCAGTTCAGCTGTGTGCCCACCACGGAATCAACCGTAGAAGGGCGGTGCGGGTGGCGTGGGCCAGCTGGTCACACCCGCGCGGCGGCCTGGAGATGCTGCCAGACCTCGCGGGTGGCGGTGGACCGGTTGAGGGTGATGAAGTGGATCCCCGGCACGCCTTCGTCCAGCAGCCTCGCGCACATCTCGCTGGCCTGCTCGATGCCGAGGCGGCGGACCGCCTCCGGGTCGTCGGCCACCCGCGCGAACCGCTCCGCCAGGGCCGGCGGGAACGGCGCGCCGGAGAGCTGGACGGACCGCTCGATGGTGCCCAGCTGGGTCACCGGCATCACGCCGGCCAGGATCGGGGTGTCGCAGCCGGCGGCCGCCACCCGGTCCCGCAGCCGCAGGTAGTCGTCGGCGTCGAAGAACATCTGGGTGATGGCGAACTCGGCCCCCGCCTGGCACTTGCGGACGAAGTACCTCGTGTCGCTGGCCACGTCGGGTGAGCGCGGGTGCTTGTACGGGAAGGCGGCCACCCCGACGCTGAAGTCACCGGCGTCGCGGACCAGCCGGACCAGCTGCTCGGCGTATCGCACGCCCTCCGGGTGCCGGACCCACTCGCCGCCCGGGTTGCCCGGCGGGTCGCCCCGCACGGCCAGCACGTTGCGTACGCCGACGGAGGCCAGCCGGCCGATGACGTGCCGCAGCTCGGCGACCGAGTGGTTCACCGCGGTCAGGTGCGCCATCGGCAGCAGAGTGGTGTCGGTGGCGATCCGCTCGGTCACCGCGACCGTGGTGTCCCGGGTCGAGCCGCCCGCGCCGTAGGTGATCGAGACGAACGAGGGGCGCAGCGACTCCAGCTCGCGGATGGCCTGCCAGAGCAGGCGCTCCCCCGGTGGGGTCTTGGGCGGGAAGAACTCGAACGAGAAGGTCGGCTGGCCGTCGCGGATCAGCTCCCCGATGGCCGGCTGAGGGTTCGGGAGGACCGAGGGAAGACCGAGCGCCACGTCCCGACTGTAACCGGCCCGTCCCCTCGTACCCAGGGTCTTCCCAGCCCGCGAGCGGAGCCGGGCAAAGCGTCGCACCCTGGGAGTAAAAAGGGGCGGCGCGGAGGGAGCCGGCCGATGGCCGGTCCCCCGGGGCCCGCGCGGGGGTCAGCACGACCGGCGGCGCGCCGGGCCGGCACTGCCGGGCGTCCGCGTCGCACCGCGCCGACGCCCTCCGGAGGACCGATGATCCCCATCCCGCCACCCGGCCCGCGCCTGTTCGGGCCGCTCCTGGCCGAGCTGCGGTCAGCACGCGGCTGGAGCCAGCAGCGGGTCGCCGCCGAGCTCTGCGCCGCGTCCGGCGTGCCGACCCTGACGAGACACGAGGTCTCCCGGTGGGAACGGCAGCGCCGGCTGCCCGGCGACTTCTGGCTGGGCTGGCTCGCCGTGGTCCTCGGGGTGCCGGGCGAGCTGCTGGCCGAGGCCGCGGCGCACAGCCGACGGCTCGGCGCCGTGCCGGCGGCGGTCGACCGGGCCGGTTCCCGGGCGCGGCTGGCCCTGCTCACCCTGGCGCACCGCTGGGCGGCCGACCCGACCGGGGCGGCGCTGGGCGGTCCGCTCGCCGGCCACGCCCTGACCGGGCCGGCCGGCGGGGGGTCGCGCCCCGACCGGGAGCCCGCCGGACCTGCTCCGGACCTGGTGGCGGGCGAGCCGACCCTGGCCGGGGTGACGGGCGGGCCGGCCGGCCGGGTGCCGGGCCGGCCGGCGGTGCCCGCCGGCGGCGACCTGGCCGAGCTGCGACGCTGGGACGACCTGCTGGGCGGGGCGGACCTGGCCGGCCACGGCGCCCAGCGGTTGCGCCACACGGCCCGCGCGTTCACCGTCGCCGGGCCGGCCGGCCGCCGCCGGCTGCTGCCCGGGCTGGCCGAGTCGGCCCAGCTCGCGGGCTGGCTCGCGGCCGACGCCGGGGACCTGACCGGCGGCCTGGACGGCTACCGGCTGGCACTGCGGGCGGCGGTGGCGGCCGGCGACCCCGCGTTCGCCGGGCACGTCCTCGGGTCGGCCAGCCACCTGCTGGCCGGCGCCGGGGACCCGGTGGGAGCGCTGACCCTGGCCCGGATCGGCTACGCCGGTGCCCGCGACGCCGCCTCCCCCGGGCTGCGGGCGCTGCTGCTGCACCGGGTGGCGTTCGCCGCCGCGCTGGCCGGCCGGCCGCGCGCCGCCCGGCCGGCCCTCGACGCCGCCGACCGGACCGGCGGGCCCGAGCCGGGCCGGGAACCGCCGTGGCTGTACTGGCTGGACGAGGCCGAGCTGTCCGCGTTGACCGGCCGCACCCTGGTCGCGCTGGGCCGTCCGGGGCCCGCCGTGCCGCTGCTCGGGCCGGCAGCCCGCGGGCGGGACCGGCCGCGCCGCGCCGCCGTCTACGGCGGCTGGCTGGCCCGGGGCTACCTCCAGCTCGGCGAGGTGGCGGGGGCCTGCGCGGTGGCCGGCGAGGCGCTGCTCGACGCCGTCCGGTCCGGTTCGCCCCGGGCGGTCGGCCAGCTCACCGGGGTACGCCGACGGCTGGCCGCGCACCGCGACGAGCCGGCGGCCCGGCGGTACGCGGGCCTGCTCGCGGCGGCCCGCCCGTACCTGCCGGTCGGTGCGGCGGGCGGGGCCGGGGCGGCGCGATCCCGTCGACCCCCGTCGAAACCCCGCCATGGCGGCACGACGCGATCGGCGGGGACCGGCTAGCGTTCACGCGTGACCCACGCTGCTCCCGTATCCCCCGTCGACCGCGCCGGCCTGCGCCAGCGGATCGACAAGGCCCTCACCGAGTTCCTCGCCGGCCAGCGCGGCTGGCTGACCGCGGTCGACGACGGCCTGGTGCCGGTCGCCGAGGCGATCGAGGCGTTCGTGCTGAGAGGCGGGAAGCGGCTGCGTCCGGCCTTCGCGTACTGGGGCTACCGGGGGGCCGGCGGGCTCGACTCCGACCAGGTGGTGGCGGCCCTGGCCGCGCTAGAGTTCGTGCAGGCCAGCGCCCTGATCCACGACGACCTGATGGACCGCTCGGACACCCGGCGCGGTGAGCCGGCCGTGCACCGGCGGTTCGCGGCCCGGCACCGGGCGGCCGGCTGGAGCGGCGACCCGGACGGCTTCGGTGACGCGGCCGCGATCCTCCTGGGCGACCTCTGCCTGGTCTGGTCGGACGAGCTGCTGCACGCCGCCGGCCTCGACCCGCGTACGGTGGCCCGGGCCCGCCCGGTCTTCGACGAGATGCGCACCGAGGTGACCGTCGGGCAGTACCTCGACGTGCTGACCCAGGCCACCGGGGACACCTCGCGGGAGCGGGCCGGCAAGGTGGCCCGTTACAAGTCGGCGAAGTACACGGTCGAGCGGCCGCTGCTGCTGGGCGCCGCGCTGGCCGACGCCCCGGCCGAGGTGCACGCGGCGTACTCGGCGTACGGGCTGCCGCTGGGCGAGGCGTTCCAGCTGCGCGACGACGTGCTGGGGGTCTTCGGGGATCCGGGGCGCACCGGCAAGCCGGCCGGCGACGACCTGCGCGAGGGCAAGCGGACGTATCTGGTGGCGGCGGCCCTGGAGGCGGTCGACGGCGCGGGCCGGGAGCTGCTGCTCGGCGGGCTCGGCGACCCGGGGCTGGACGCCGCCGGGGTGACCCGGCTGCGCGAGCTGATCACGGCGAGCGGGGCGCTGGAGCGTACCGAGCGGCGGATCGCCGGGCTGACCGAGAGCGCGCTGGCCGCCCTCACCACGGTCGATCTGGACACCGAGGCCCGGCAGGCCCTGGTCGACCTGGCCATCGCCGCCACCCGCCGCACCGACTGACCCCACCCCACCCACCCCCCACCTCCGCTGTTGATCATGAGGTTGGCGGCTGAGTTGATCGCGACAACTGCCGCCAACCTCATGATCAACGGGCGGGTCCCCGGGGGGTGGGTGGGGTTAGAAGCCGAGGGCTTGGGCGCGGCGTTTGACCTCGCGGGCCTGGTCGCCGCCGAGGGCGGCGGCCGGCGTGCCGGGGAGGGTGGGGTCCTCCTCGTAGAGCCAGCGCAGCGCCGCCTCATCGTCGTACCCCGCGTCGGCGAGCAGGTTGAGCACGCCGGGCAGGTGCTTGAGCACGGTGCGGTTGGCCACCAGGTCGGCCGGGACGCGGCGGACGCCGTCGCGGCGGACCGCGATCAACTCCCGGTCGCGGATCAGCTGATGCACCTTGCTGATCGACAGGTCGAGGCGCTCGGCCACATCCGGCAGGGTCAGCCAGCCGGCCGGGTCGGTCGGTCCGGGCAGGTCGGCGCCGGCGGGTACGGATTCGGTCACCCGACCACCCTGCCACGTGCCGGGACGGCCCGGGCGGCGGCACCCCCGTCCGCCGCTTCCGGACGCGGCGCGACCAGGCCGGACACGCGCGGCGGGACCATCGTCGGCCGTCGGCTGTAGCATCCTGTTCAACCTTCACCCTCCTGACACATAGACTGCCTGCCGATGGACACACAGGTCGCCGACACGTTGCTGGGCTCGCTGATCGACGGGCGCTACCGCATTCGCGGTCGCGTGGCCCGTGGCGGCATGGCGACCGTGTACACCGCCACCGACGAGCGCCTGGAGCGCACCGTGGCGGTCAAGATCATTCACCCGACCCAGGCCCCCGAGGCCCGGGCCCGGATGGCCGGCTTCGTGGAGCGGTTCACCGACGAGGCGAAGACCATCGCCCGGCTGACCCACCCGAACGTGGTCGCGGTCTACGACCAGGGCACCCACGCCGGCCTCCCCTATCTGGTGATGGAGTACGTCCGGGGCCGCACCCTGCGCGACGTCCTCGCCGAGCGGCGCCGGCTCAACCCGGACGAGGCCCTGGCGATCGCCGAGCAGATGCTCGCCGCGATCGCCGCCGCGCACCGTGCCGGCCTGGTGCACCGCGACGTCAAGCCGGAGAACGTGCTGGTCGCCGAGGCGCCCGCCGGCGGCACCGGCAACCTGGTGGACAGCGTGGTCAAGGTGGCCGACTTCGGGCTGGCCCGCGCGGTCGAGGCGAGCGCCGAGGAGAACGGCAACCAGCTCATGGCCACCGTGGCGTACGTGGCCCCGGAGCTGGTCACCGAGGGCCACGCGGACCCACGCACCGACGTCTACTCCGCCGGCATCGTGCTGTTCGAGATGCTCACCGGCCGGGTGCCGTACGACGGCGACCGCCCGGTGGACGTCGCCTGGCAGCACGTCGACCGGGACGTACCGCCGCCGTCGGCGCTGGTCCCGAGCCTGCCGAAGGTCCTCGACGACCTGGTCGGCCGGGCCACCCGGCGCGACCCGGACGCCCGCCCCACCGACGCCGGCGCGCTGCTGGCCGAGGTGCAGGTGGCCCGGGACGGCCTGGGTAACGCCCACACCGCGGTGCTGCGGCAGGTGAGCGACGAGAACCCGATGACCCAGCCGACCATGGTGGTGGCGGCGGTCCGCCCGGCCGAGCGTCCCGCCTGGGCCCGGCTGCCCGAGGGTGGCGGGCAGCACCCGCACCGCCACTGGTCCGCCGGCAACGACCCGGGCTCCGGGCTGGCTGGGCTGCGTACCCGGATCATGGGCTCGCCCCGGGGCCGGCTGGCGGTCGCCGCGGCGGCCGTGGTGCTCGGCCTGGTGGCCGCGCTCGGCGGCTGGTGGTTCGGGGTGGGGCGCTACACGGTCGCCCCGCAGCTGGTGAGCCTGACCAAGGCCGAGGCGGAGGCGCGGGCCGCCCGGGGCGGCTTCACCCTCGACTACGCCGCCCCCCGCTATGACGAGAAGGTGCCGAAGGACAGCGTGCTGGGGCAGAACCCGGGCTCCGCGGCCCGGATCCTCAAGGGCGGCACGATCACGCTGACCCTGTCGCTCGGTCCGGAGCAGTTGCCGGTGCCGGACGTGGTGGGCAAGGACTTCGAGCTGGCCCAGGCCGAGCTGACCGACGCCAAGCTGGTGGTGGTCAAGGGCTCCGCCCGGTACGACGACGAACTGCCGGCCGGGGTGGTGATGGCCACCGATCCGAAGGTGGGCACGGTGGTCAAGCCGGGCACGAAGGTGACGGTGGTGCTGAGCAAGGGGCGCGCCCCGGTCACCGTGCCGAACCTGGTGGGCAAGAACCTCAACGACGCCCGGGGCATCCTCGCCCAGCTGGGGCTGACCCCGGTGGAGTCGTACAAGGACTCGGACAAGCCGAAGGACGAGATCCTCGGCCAGAGCCCGGCCGACGGCACCGGGGTGGAGAAGGGCGCCCAGGTCAAGCTGGAGATCAGCAAGGGGCCGCCGCAGGTGATCGTGCCCCGGGTGATCGACCTGCCGTGCGATCAGGCCAAGCAGGTGCTGGAGAGCCAGGGCTTCCCGGCCAACATCCAGGTCAACCCCGCAGGGGTGGCCCGCTTCCAGAACCCGGGCGAGAACACGCCGGTGCCGCCGGGCACCCCGGTCACGGTGACCTGCCTGTGAGCGCGAGGAGTGAGCCGGGTTCGCGAGCCCCGCAGTCGCGAACGAAAGACGGTCCGGTGAGCGCGCGGCGGCGGGTCGGCTCGCACACCCCCACCTCCGGCGGCCTGGCGAAGGCGGCGCTGCCGTACGTCGACGCGGCCGGCGCCGAGGTGGTGCAGGTCTACGTCTCCAACTCGCGGGGCTGGGCCCTGCCGGCGGGCGACCCGGCGCAGGACGCGCTGTTCCGGGACGGTTGCGGCGAGCGCGGGGTGCCGGTCTTCATCCACGCGTCGCTCCTGGTCAACCTGGGCTCCCCGACCCCGGCCACCGTCGAACGGTCGGCCCGGACCCTGGCGCACGCGCTGCGCCGGGGCCGGGCGATCGGTGCCGAGGGCGTGGTGTTCCACGCCGGCAGCGCGGTGGACGCGGGGTACGCCGAGGCGGCGATGCGCCAGGTACGCGACGCGCTGCTGCCGCTGCTCGACGAGGCGGCGGCGAGCGGTGGGCCGCTGCTGCTGGTCGAGCCGAGCGCCGGGGGCGGCCGGTCGCTGGCCTCCCGGGTGGAGCACCTGGGCCCCTACCTGGACGCGGTGGACCGCCACCCGATGATGGGGGTCTGCTTCGACACCTGCCACGCCTGGGCCGCGGGGCACGACCTGGCCGTCGAGGGCGGGATGACCGCCACGCTGGACGCCCTGGTCGCCGCCGTCGGGGCGGACCGGCTGAAGCTGGTGCACGCGAACGACTCGAAGGATCTGTGCGGCTCGACCCGGGACCGACACGAGAACATCGGCAAGGGCACCATCGGTGAGCCGGCGTTCGCCGAGCTGATGCGCCACCCGGCCACCGCCGGCATCCCGGTCGTGGTGGAGACCCCGACGGAGAAGCATGTCGGCCACGCCGCCGACATCGCCACCCTCACCCGCCTCCACCCCTAAACCTCCCCCTCCCTCGCACCCCCGCTCAACCCGCGTTGATCAAGAAGTTTGCGTCGGAATCCGCCGCGCCGAGGGCGGCGCAAACTCCTTGATCAACACGCGGGGGCGGGGTGGGGTGGGGTGGGGTGGGGTTAGGCGCGGAGGATCTGGGTTAGGGCCTCGGCGGCGCGGTCGACGGCGGCGTCGGTGACGTCCAGGTGGGTGACCAGGCGGGCGGTACGCGGGCCGAGCACCGAGACCAGCACGCCCGCCGCCCGGGCGGCGGCCGCGAGGGCCTTCGCGTCGAGCGGGTGCTTGGTCAGGTCGAGCGGGACGATGTTGGTCCGCACCGGCATGGCGAGCACGCCGTACGGGGCGACGGCCTCGGCCAGCCGGGCGGCCTTGGCGTGGTCCTCGGCGAGCCGCTCGACGTGGTGGGCCAGCGCGTACCGGCCGGCGGCGGCGAGGATGCCGACCTGCCGCATGCCGCCGCCCATCCGCTTGCGGATCCACCGGGCCCGTTCGATCTTCTCGGCGCTGCCCAGCACCAGCGAGCCGACCGGCGCGCCGAGGCCCTTGGAGAGGCAGACGGACAGGGTGTCGAAGAGGCCGCCGTACTCCGCCAGCGGCACCTCGTCGGCGACGTGCGCGTGCCAGATCCGGGCGCCGTCACAGTGCAGCGCCAGCCCGTGGTCGTCGGCCACCCGGCGCAGCTCACGCAGCGTGGCGAGGGGGATCACCCCGCCGCCGCCCCGGTTGTGGGTCTGCTCGACGGCGATCGCCCGGGTCGGCACCGCGAAGTAGCCGTCGGGCCGGACCATCCCGGCCACCACGTCCGGGTCGATCTCCGCGCCGACCGCCGGCCAGGTCCGTGACGAGATTCCGCCGTACGCGGCCGCCGCGCCGATCTCGTACGTGACCACGTGCGCGTCGGCGTCGCAGAGCAGCTCCTCACCCGGCGGCACGACGAGCTGGAGCGCGATCTGGTTGGCCATCGAGCCGCTCGGGGCGAACAGTGCGGCCTCGTGCCCGAAGCGGGCGGCCACCTCGGCCTCGAGCGCGGCGACGGTGGGGTCCTCGCCGTACACGTCGTCGCCGACCTCGGCGGTGGCCATCGCCTCCCGCATCCCGGCGGTGGGCCGGGTCACCGTGTCGGACCGCAGATCAACAAACTCAGCCACAGTCATCCTTTCGGCTGCCGACCGCGGGGCTCGCAGGCCCACTCCGCGCGTCAGCCACAGTCATCTCTTCGGCTGCCGACTGCGGGGCTCGCAAGCTCACTCCTCGCGTCAGCCACGGAGCATCTCCGCCACCAGGAAGGCCAGCTCCAGCGACTGCTGGGTGTTCAGTCGCGGGTCGCAGGCGGTCTCGTACCGGTCGGGCAGGTCGAGGTCCTCGATGCCCTGGGCGCCGCCCAGGCACTCGGTGACGTCCTCGCCGGTCAGCTCGACGTGCAGGCCGCCCGGGTGGGTCTCCAGGCTGCGGTGCACCTCGAAGTAGCCGAGCACCTCGTCGACGATCCGGTCGAAGTGCCGGGTCTTGTAGCCGTTCGAGGACTCGTGGGTGTTGCCGTGCATCGGGTCGCACTGCCAGACGACCTTGGCCCCGGCCGCGGTGACCTTGGCGACGATCGGCGGCAGGGTGTCCCGGACCCGGTGGTTGCCCATCCGGCTGATCAGGGTGAGCCGGCCGGGGACGTTGTCCGGGTTGAGCTTCTCGCAGAGCTCGATGGCCTCGTCCGGGGTGGTGGTCGGGCCCAGCTTCACGCCGATCGGGTTGGCGATCCGGGAGATGAAGTCGAGGTGCGCCCCGTCGATCTGCCGGGTCCGCTCGCCGATCCACAGGAAGTGCCCGGAGAGGCCGTACGCCCGGTTGCCGGAGATCCGGGTGAGCGCCCGGTCGTACTCCAGCGCCAGGGCCTCGTGGGAGCAGTAGAGGGTGACCGTACGCAGCGCCTCGTCGTCGGTCATCCCGCAGGCCCGGATGAAGGCCAGCGCCCGGTCGATCTCCCGGGCGATCGCCTCGTAGCGCTCGCCGGCCGGCGACTGCTTGACGAAGTCCTTGTTCCAGTCGTGCACCGCGTGCAGGTCGGCGAGCCCGCCGGCCAGGTACGCCCGGAGCATGTTCATCGCGGCCGCCGAGTTGGCGTATGCCCGGATCATGCGCTGCGGGTCGGCGACCCGGGCCTCCGGCGTGGCCTCCAGCGAGTTGATCATGTCCCCGCGGTACGCCGGCAGGCCGCGCGCGTCGGTCGGCAGCGACCGGGGCTTGGTGTACTGCCCGGCGACCCGGGCCACCTTGACCACCGGCAGCGATGCGCCGTACGTCAGCACGATCGCCATCTGGAGCAGGGTGCGGGCGTTGGCCAGCAGGTGGCTCTCGGTGTTGTCGGCGAAGGTCTCGGCGCAGTCACCGCCCTGGAGCAGGAACGCCTTGCCCTCGCAGACCAGCGCGAGGCGCTGCCGGAGCTGGTCGACCTCGTACGGCGCGACCACCGAGGGCACCGTGTCGAGGACCTTGCAGACCTCGGCGACCTGGGCCGGGTCCGGCCACGGCGGGGTCTGGGCCCGGGGCAGCTCCCGCCAGCGGTCCAGGCCGAGGGCCGCGTCCTCGGCGGAGTCGGCGGTCGGGCGGCTGGTCTGGAGTCCCGGGCTGCCCACCGCCGGGTGGGTCAGCTGATGCCACTCATGGCGCATGAGAGAAAGCGTACGGCGACCGCCGGGGTGACCCGCCGCCGAGGGGGACGGTTCCGGCAGTTGGGAGATCACCGCCACACTCCGGCCGGCCGCAGGTCAGCCGGGCGGACGGGTCAGGGGGTGATCGACGGTTCGGGGGTGTGACCGCCCGGGGCCTCGCCGGAGATGCACCAGTCCGCACCACTGCGGGTGACCGTGAACAGCAGCGCCCGGGTGGCCTTGCGGGAGCCGACGGCGACGGTGACGGAGGTGCTGACCTCCTGGCCGTTCGGGCCGGACCGGACATCGGTGATGGTGGCCTGCGGCACGGTGAAGTGGTCGGCGAAGTCGCCGTTGGGGCCCGTCGCGGCGGCGTCGAAGGCGGCCTGCACGGGGGCGCAGAACTGGCTGCGGCCGGCGTCGACGTCCTTGCCCGCCATCGCGTCGAGGTACGCCTGCACCCGCTCGCGGCTCTTGGCCGCCGCCTCCTCGGCCGGCGCCCGCTGCGGCCCGCCGTCGGAGGCGGCCCCGGGCCCGTCGTCCCCGCCGAGGCCGCAGCCGGTCAGGGCCAGCGGCAGGAGCGCGAGCAGCACCACCCCGGTCGCCACCCTCGGGTGTGTCAGGCCCATCGGTCCCTCCCATCGGCACGGGCATCGAAGATGCCGAGCGGCGAGTGTGCCACATCGACCTCCCCGCTTGTCGAGCCGTCGTACCGGAATGTCGGTCACGTCCCTGGCGACGGCGCGCGGCCGTTCCATCTTGCCTCGACCACCCCGGTCAGCCGGTCCGGCGCGCGGGCGGCTCAGCCGGCTCGGCGGGCGGGGCCGGACAGCCGGGCGGGGAGGGGCCGGTGCGGCCCCTCCCCGCCGGGTGGGTGATGCGTCGGCCCTCGGCTCAGCCGAGGCCGCCCTTGATGGCGCCGATCAGCTCGCCGTTGCTGGTGTCACCGGAGAGTTCCCAGAAGAACGCGCCACCGAGGCCCTGGTTCTTCGCGTAGGTCATCTTGCCGCCGATGGTGGACGGGGTGTCGTAGCTCCACCAGTTGCTGCCGCACTTGGCGTACGCCGTGCCGCCCACGGTGCTGGTCGCCGGGCAGCTGTTCTTGAGCACCTTGTAGTCCTCGATGCCCTGCTCGTAGGTGCCGGGCGCCGGGCCGGTGGCGGTGCCGCCCGGGGCGGACTGGGTCACCCCGGTCCAGCCGCGGCCGTAGAAGCCGACGCCGAGCAGCAGCTTGTCGGACGGGACCCCCTTGCCCTTGAGCTTCTGGATCGCCGCGTCCGCCCAGAAGCCCTGCTGCGGGATGCCGGCGTACGAGTAGAGCGGGGAGTGCGGGGCGGTGGGCCCCTGGGCGTTGAACGCGCCGAAGTAGTCGTAGGTCATCGGCATCAGCCAGTTGAGGTACGGCGTGGCGCCGGCGTAGTCGGCCGCGTCGATCTTGCCGCCGCTGCTGCCGTCGGCGGTGATCGCCGCGGTGACCAGGAAGTTGGCGCCGAACTTGCTGCGCAGCGCGCTGACCACGTTCTTGAAGGCGTTCGGTCCGCTGCTGTCGCACTGCAGGCCGCAGGCGTTCGGGTACTCCCAGTCGACGTCGATGCCGTCGAAGACGTCCGCCCAGCGCGGGTCCTTGACCAGGGCATAGCAGGAGTCGGCGAACGCGGCCGGGTTCTGCGCGGCCTGGGTGAAGCCGGCCGACCAGGTCCAGCCGCCGAAGGACCAGAGCACCTTGAGGTTCGGGTACATCCGCTTCAGCTTGCGGAGCTGGTTGAAGCTGCCGCGCAGCGGCTGGTCCCAGGTGTCCGCCACGCCGTCGACGCTGTCCGCCGCGGTGTACGCCTTGTCGTAGTCGGCGTAGCTGTCGCCGATGCTGCACCGACCGCCGCTGGTGTTGCCGAACGCGTACAGGATGTGGGTGAGCTTGGCCGCCGACCCGCTGGTGTGGATGTTCTTGACGTGGTAGTTGCGGGCGTAGACGCCCCACTCGGCGAAGTAGCCGACGACCTTCTTGCCCCCGGTCGGCGGCGGGGTCGTGGGCGGCGGGGTGGTCGGTGGCGGAGTGGTGGGCGGAGCCGTGGTGGGCGGGGTGGTCGTCGGCGGGGTCGTGGTGGGCGGCGGGGTGCCACCGGTGCAGGAGGCGCCGTTGACGGTGCAGTTGAGCGGTGCCTTGTACGCCCCGGTGCCGTTGTAGCCCCAGCTGAAGCTGGCCCCGGGGGCGAGCGGGCCGGCCCAGCTCTTCTTCACCGCGACGTAGTGGTTGCCGCTGCTGGTGACGTCGGCGTCCCAGAAGGTGCTGATGGTGGTGCCCGCGGGCAGGTCGAACTCGATGCGCCAGGTGTCCACGCTGGCGCTGGTGCCGTTGGTGACGGTCACCTTCGTCTCGTGACCGGTCCCCCAGTCCTGCACCTTGGTGAAGGTGGCGGTCACGCTGCCCGCGGCGGACGCGGTCGCCATCGGTACCGCCGCGACCGCCAGCGCGACCACGGCACCGGTGGCCCAGAGGGCCTGGCGGAGCGATCTCTTCATACGGCGTCTCCCTAAACAGTTAGGAAACTTTCCAGATTGATGCTGAGACGCTACTCACGCGTCATCACTTCGTCAAGATGTAGATGCGTCGATTTCCTGTGCCCGCGCCGATCGGTCCCGGCGGGCGCGTAGCCTCGCCACATGACCGTTTTCGACGTGCAGATCGACGCCCTCACCGGCGGCCCCGCCGACCTCGCGCGGTACCGCGGCCGCGCGCTGCTGGTGGTCAACGTGGCCTCGCGGTGCGGCCTCACCCCGCAGTACGCCGGCCTCCAGGCCCTCGCCGACGAGTACGCCGACCGGGGCCTGACCGTGCTCGGGGTGCCCTGCAACCAGTTCGCCGGACAGGAGCCCGGCACGGCCGCGGAGATCGAGGAATTCTGCCAGGTCAACTACGGCGTGACCTTCCCGTTGACGGAGAAGGTCGACGTCAACGGGCCGGGCCGGCACCCGCTCTACGCCGAGCTGGTGTCCACGCCGGACGCCGAGGGACACACCGGCGACGTGCGGTGGAATTTCGAGAAGTTCCTGGTCGCTCCGGACGGCGCGGTCGCCGCCCGGTTCGCCCCGCAGGTCACCCCGGACGCCGCCGAGCTGCGGGCCGCGATCGAGAAGGTGCTGCCCGCCTGACCGCGCTCAAGATCCGCCCTAATTGCCGGAAAGAGTGGCTGTTCAACACGAAATAGCCACTCTTTCCGGGAAAGCGCAGCCAGCGAGCCCGTCCGCGACGGTTCGGACGGGCGGATCGGTCGGCTCAGCGGGCGCGCCGACCCCGCTACGGGAATCGGCGCGGCCCCGGAGGCGGTCAGCCCGCGACGGAGCGGAAGACCGGGTAGTAGCCGCCGGACTGCCCGGCGGCCGTCGGGTGGTACGAGACGGTCAGGTTGAGGTAGTTCAACGCGTGCAGCCACTTCTCGCCGTAGCTGCAGAGCTGGTGGCCGACGAAGATCGACCGGACGTCGGCGAACTTGAAGCCGGCGGAGGTCGCGGCCGTCCTGGTGATGTCGTCGAGCAGGTTGATGCCCTCGTTGATCTTCGCTCGGGAGGTCGCGCTGAGCCCGACGCAGACCGTGCCGAGCTGGTAGAAGACCGGGTAGCCGACGACCACCACCCGGGCCGAGGGCGCCCGGCTCTTGATGCCGTTGTAGACGTTGGCGAGCTTGCCGGGCAGCTCGGTCCGGGCCTTGTCCTCGGCGGCCTGCACGGCCGCCACGCACTGGCTCTCACCCTGCAGGACGCAGGTGGTCATGATGTTGGCGAAGCCGACGTCGTTGCCGCCGACGGTGACGCTGACCAGGGTGGTGGTCGAGGACAGCGCTGAGAGCTGACTGTTGATGACGTCCGTCGTGGTCGCGCCCGAGCAGGCCACCGAGCGGTACGAGGCCGGCCTGATGTTGGTGTTGTAGAGCGCGGGATAGGCGTTGGTGCTGCGCAGGCAGGACCCGCTCTCGGAGGTGTAGCTGTCGGCGCCGACGCCGGAGGCGTACGAGTCGCCGAGCGCGACGTACCGGTCGGCGGGGGCGGCCTGGGCGGGGGCGGCCAGGGCCAGGGTAAACCCGAGCGAGGACGCCAGGGTCAGGGCGAGGGTGGCAAGACGGGATCTCCGCACGTCGCACTCCTGGGGGTGGGAAGTGGTGGTGGGAGATAGATATCAATGGATCGGGTCCGGACGGAAGATCAACAATTCGCAGGGTTCGTCGATAGACCCTTATAGATACAAATCATTATCAATCCAAACCCGGCTGGTGAAGGTTTTCGCCAGGCGGAGGCGACCCCCCGACCGGATGCCAGGCCGCCGAATAACCGACCACCTTGGTCGGGAATGCCGGTCGCCGTCGTGCGGTTGGCACCGGACATGACAACTGTGGGACTGATCGGCAGCGGCAACATCGGCGGCACGGTGGCCCGACTGGCGGTGGCCGCCGGTCACGACGTGGTACTCAGCAACTCGCGTGGCCCGGAGACGCTCAAGGAACTGGTAGACGAACTGGGCCCCCGGGCCCGCGCCGCCACCCCGGCCGAGGCGGCGGCGGCCGGCGACCTCGTGGTGGTCACCATCCCGCTGCGGGCCTACCGGGCGGTGCCGGCCGAGCCGCTCGCCGGCAAGATCGTCATCGACACCAACAACTACTACCCGGAGCGGGACGGGCGGTTCCCGGAGCTGGACGACGAGTCGACCACCACGAGCGAGCTGCTCCAGCGGCACCTGCCCCAGGCGCGGGTGGTCAAGGGCTTCAACAACATCTACTTCAAGCACCTGCTCGCCCTGGCCCGGTCGGCCGGCGCGGCGGACCGTACCGCCCTGCCGATCGCCGGCGACGACGCGGCCGCCAAGGGCACCGTCGCCGGGTTCCTCGACTCACTCGGCTACGACGCGGTCGACGTGGGCCCGCTCGCCGAGGGCTGGCGGTTCCAGCGCGACACCACCGCGTACGCCGCCCTCTACTCGGCCGACCCGGCCAACGACTGGGAGCGGCCGGCACCGGTCGACGCGGAGCGGCTGCGCGCCGCCCTCGCCGCCGCCCGCCGCTACGCCGACAGCTGACCGTCCCGTCCGGAGGGCGGGGAAGCTTCCCGTCCTCCGGACGCGCCGGTTGCGCCGCGGTGTCCGGGCGGTCAGACCGCCTGCGGCGGGAGCGCGAGCCGCATGTTCGGGTCGCGGGTCTCCTGGAAGCCGAGCGAGCGGTAGAGCGGCCGTCCCGCCGCGGAGGCCCGCAGGTCGATCCGCCGCACGCCCCGCTCGCGGAACCAGCCCAGCAGCGCCGTCAGGCAGGCCCGGGAGTGGCCGCGCCGGCGGTGGACGGGATCGGTGCTGACATTGAAGACGTACCCGGTCAGGCCGTTCGGGTTGTCCGGGCCGCCGAGCCGGCGCTCGATCGTGCCGACCGCGCAGGCGGCCAGCGTCCCGTCCGGCGCGTCGACCACGAAGGCAGCCATCGACGGCTCCGGCTCGGCCAGCCACTCCCGCAGCTGCGCCCGCGCGACGTCCTGCCACGGGCCCGGCGGCGGATCCGCACCCTTCACCGCCGCGAGCATCAGGCCGCGCAACCGGACCAGCTCGGCAGCGTCATCCGGCGTCGCCGGGCGTGCGTCGACCATGAACGGCACCGTACCCGGCCAGCGACGGCACGCTCCGCCCGGTCCGGGCGCGTGGCTGGCCGCACCGGCCCGGTCCGGCTTGGACGCGCGGTGGAACCGTCGGGACGGGCCGGCGCGGGTGGGCCGGCCGTGCCGGAGGGGCGGTCAGATCGGGCGGCGGCCGGCGAAGCCGCACTCCACCCGGTGGTACCAGCGCACCTCGTCGTCCCCCTCCAGCCAGCACCAGAGCACCGCCCGGCCGCTCCGTTCGCCGGGGAAGTCCAGCAGCACCGGGGCGATCCCCTTGACCTGGATGTCGTGCTGGTGGATCTCCTCGAGGACGGCGTGCAGCCGGGCTTCGAGGGCCTTCACCTCGGCCAACCCGCCGAGCGCGCTGACCCCGTGCTCGGCCAGGTCGACCCGCAGCTCGGCGAGGTCGGCGCGGAGCCGGATCAGCTCGTCGATGCGCGGCCGTAGCGTGGCCACCAGGTGTCGCGCCTGGGCGAGAGTGAACACCGGGCCAGTATGCGGCACCAACCCACCGGGGGCACCGCCAGCGACGGTTGGGGGCGACCTCGCGCCGTGGCTCGTGCCTGCCGCCTCAGTCGGCCTGGGCGGCCAGTTCCCGGGCGCGGTCGCGGGCCGCCTCCAGCGCCGCCAGCATGGCCGCGCGTACGCCGTGGTTCTCCAGCTCGCGGATGGCGGAGATGGTGGTGCCGGCCGGCGAGGTGACCGCCTCGCGGAGCTTGACCGGGTGCTCGCCGGAGTCGCGGAGCATCACCGCCGAGCCGATGGCGGTCTGCACGATCAGCTCGTGCGCCACCTGCCGGGGCAGGCCGAGCAGGATGCCGGCGTCGATCATGGCCTCGACCAGCAGGTAGAAGTAGGCGGGACCGGAGCCGGAGAGGGCGGTCACCGCATCCTGCTGGGACTCGGGCACCCGGATGGTGGCGCCGAGCGGCTTGAACATCTCCTCGGCGAGGGCCAGGTGCGCGCCGGTGGCGTGCGCGCCGGCGGAGATGGCGCTCATCGCCTCGTCCACCAGCGCCGGCGTGTTGGTCATCACCCGGATCACCGGGGTGCCCTCCGGCAGCCGGCGGCTGAAGAAGGTGGTGGGCAGGCCGGCGCAGAGCGAGATGACCAGCTTGTCGGCCGGCACCTTCGGGCCGATCTCGTCGAGCAGCGCCGCCGCGTCCTGTGGCTTGACCGAGACGGCGAGCACCTCCGCCTCGTCCACCGCGACGAGGTTGTCCACCACCCGTACGCCGTACCGGGCGGTCAGCTCCTCGGCACGGCTGGGTCGCCGGGCGGTGGCGAGCAGCCGCTCGACCGGCCAGCCGGAGCGGAGCAGGCCGGAGAGCATCAGCTCGCCGATCTTGCCGGCGCCGATCACGGCGACGGTGTGCACCTCGGGTGCCATGGGCGGTACCTCTCTCGGTCGAGGCGGGGCGGGGGGGGGGGCCCCCCCCCGCCGCCCCCCCCCCCCCCCCCCTCACCCCCCCCCCCCCAAATAAAACCCCGCGCGCACCCCCACCCCGCCCCCCCACACACCCACCCCGGGCGGCGCGCCCCCCCCCGCCCC